>CAIMUZ010000058.1 GCA_903844775.1 uncultured Burkholderiales bacterium
CCAGCTAAAACCAAGTCGATAAGAATGATGGCCAGCAACGCTGACCACCATGGCATTGAGAACAATTCCATGAAAGACCTTCAATAACGATCCGAACAATGCACGAATGTCGGAATGACACGCGTGACACGAGAGATCGAAGGTCTTGCTTTGCTTGTTATGAATCAGTTATATGCCCAACAAACCGGAAGTAAAAACTCCGTAATGACGATTTGTTGACCTCTACGTGCGCCTGCTGGCTGTACTGAGCACGAAGAAATTGAGCTACTCCCCAACGATCCTAGGATTAGAAATGAAGTCGCTAAGATTGCCAACTCAACTTTTATTTAAGCCCAAATTTTGTAGGGGATTTCGGGGCCAAGGTGCTTAAAGCTTCTTGGCAACCAAAGTGAGAATGTCATAGCTTGCCACCAACTCTTTGTCTTGGTTAGTCACTTCCACATCCCAAGCCACCACGCCCTGCCCCTGGCCGTTGGCGTCTTTCCTGTTGCGGTCAATTTTGCGTTTGCAAGTGAGGCGGACTTGAATGCTATCGCCCAATCCGACAGGTTTTACAAATCGCAGGGTGTCCAAGCCATAGTTGGCCAAGACGGGGCCAGGCTCTGCCACCACAAACAAGCCGGCCGCATCTGAGAGAACCAAGTACCCATGAGCAATGCGCTTGCCAAAGGCAGATGCTTTGGCCGCTACATCATCAAAGTGCATGTAGAACATGTCACCTGTGAGTTCGCCAAAGGCTTTGACATCTGCTTCTCCGATCACCCGTGTTGCCGTCAACAAAGACTCCCCTATTTGCAATTCTTCAAAGCAACGTTTGAAGGGATGCGTGCCGGTCTCAATGACTTTGGCACCGCGGGCATATTCGCGCGTGATGGCGGTCAGCATCGTGGGAGAGCCTTGCAGCGCGGCACGTTGCATCATGTGCGTCACCGCACGAATGCCACCCAACTCCTCACCACCTCCAGCACGACCAGGCCCACCATGCTTGAGAGATGGCAGAGGCGATCCGTGGCCAGTCGATTCGCCTGCTGACTCGCGATCGAGCACAAGCAAACGACCGTGATTGGCTGCCAAGCGGGGCACCACCTGGGCTGCGACTGAAGGCGATTTAGTGATCAAGGAGCCCACCAAGCTGCCCTTGCCACGCTTCGCCAAGGCCATGGCTTCTTCCATGCTGTCGTAGGGCATGAGCGTGCTAACGGGGCCAAAGGCTTCGATGTCATGAACACTGTCGATGCTCAAAGGTTTTTGGCACAGCAACAGTGTGGGTTGGAAGAACGCACCGTTGGCCACGCCCTCACCCACCCAGTTGAAATTGACTTCGCCACCGCACACCAACTCGGTACTTTGGCGCAACAATGCCACACGTTCAGCCACGTCGGCTTGTTGTGACTTTGAAGCCAACGCGCCCATCTTCACACCCTCTACGGAAGGATCACCTACCACCACTTTGTCGAGGCGAGCCTTGATTTTTTCTGCCACGGCATCAAGGTGTTTGCGGGGCACAATGGCGCGGCGAATGGCGGTGCACTTCTGCCCGGCTTTCACGGTCATTTCACGCACCACTTCTTTGACGAACAACTCAAATTCTTCGTCATCGGGATTGACGTCATCGGCCAAGATGGCGCAGTTCAAAGAGTCAGCTTCTGCATTGAATGGAATGCTATTGCGAACCAGATTGGCGTTCACACGCAACTTGGCAGCCGTGTCGGCTGAGCCTGTGAAAGTAACGACATCGGCCACATCCAAGCGATCGAGCAGGTCGCCGGTACTGCCAATCACCAATTGCAGCGCCCCTTTGGGCAGAATCCCAGACTGGTCGATCATTCGAACCAAAGCCTCTGTGAGATAGCTGGTGGCTGTGGCAGGTTTACCGATACAAGGCATACCGGCTAAAAACGTGGGTGCAAATTTTTCCAACAAGCCCCAGACAGGAAAATTAAATGCATTGATGTGAACAGCCACGCCGCCCCTAGGAACCAAGATGTGGGTTCCTGCAAAGGTGTTTTTCTTACCCAAAGAAGCTACCGGGCCTTCGTGAATCAAATTACCACTCGGCAATTCGCTTGCGGCCATACCCGCGTAGGCAAACAGAGTGCCAGTGCCACCTTCAATGTCCACCCAAGAGTCAATGCGCGTGGCACCGGTGTGGGCAGAAATGGCATAAAGCTCTTCTTTGCGTTCGCCTAAGTATTTGGCCAAAGCGCGCAAAGTCGCAGCGCGTTGCTGGAAGTCCATGGCCAACATAGCGTGCAAGCCCGTGGTGCGTCCAAATTCAAGGGCTTCTGAAAAGTCAAGGCTCTCTGCGTGTGAAAAAGCCACCTCTTTGCCATTGATGGCGCTGTGAAGCGCTTGGGCGGGCTGGCGACCGACCCAACGGCCGGCGACAAAACTTTGGAGAATGGTCATTTGATGTGGACCCTGTTGGGCCTGATAGCGGTATTAAAATTGAGCAAGTTGGTTACCGCGAAGGAATTAACCGACCGCTCAGACTGGAAATATTATGCATGTTTACGGCTTTTAAAGCGACATTCAAATATACGGGAAAACCCTTAAACCGAAACTAAAAACCATCTTTTGCAAAAAAATAAGAGGCGATGACACAATGTGTTCCATGCGAGCCCTATTGATCTTTTTCTGCTTGCTTTTCAGCAAACTCAGCCCGGCGGAAGAAATTAATTCAACCGTTGGGCCAGGCTATGAAATCATGACCAACAAATTCAAGGGAAATTGTGTGGCTTGTCATGAATTGCCGGGCAGGCAAGGTATCACCAGTACGTTCGGGCCCAGCTTGCATGGTGTTGGCGCCAGACTCAATCAAGCTGAACTTAAACAATGGATCGTAGATGCAAGAAAAATCAATCCAAACACCCTCATGCCGCCATTTGGGTCCAATCACGGACTGACTGCAGTTGTTCATAAAAACACTTTATTGGACAAAGAGCAAATTCAGCAAGTGCTCAACACGATGTCAACGTGGCGGTAGCGCTTATGGTCAATCGCACACATTTAGCTTGGATTTACAGTGTCGTGTGTTTGTTCGCAAGCTTGTCCGCCTTCAGTGAGCCAGCGGCCAGCCAAACATTGAATCCAAAAAGTGGCAAGGCCTATTTAAGCGCCTCGATGATTGCAATGCAGAATGATCCCATGGCAAATCCAATCAGTCTTTGGCTAGAAAAAGGCAAAGAAATATGGTCATCTTCAGGCTCTCAAACTTCGTGCCAGCAATGCCATGGCCAGCTGGAAGATAACAAAAGTGTCGCAACACAGTTTCCTAAATGGTCTTCAAAATTTAAAAAACTGATCAACCTAGAAGATCAAATCTTAGAGTGTTCCAAGCGCACCTCAGAAAAATTCAATGGTCTAGAAGATTCAAATTTACTGGCTTTGAGCGCTGCCTTGCATCAGCAAAGCGTGCATCAAAGTTTCACCCTTCGGCCACCTCAGAATTCAAACAAGGCGTGGCAATCGGAACTCAATGCAGGTGCACAGCTCTACACCCAACGAATTGGCCGAATGAATCTGGCTTGCACACATTGTCATGATCAGAATGTGGGGAAGAGAATGCAGACCGACCTCATTTCACCTGGAAACCCAACAGGCTTCCCTATTTTCAAAATGAGCTGGCAAGGCATGGGCAGCATTGATCGGCGTCTTCGTGCATGTTTTTCGGGCGTACAAGCCAATGTGCCATTGCCGGGCAGTCGAGAACTTCGACAACTGGAACTTTTTTTAAAGATGCGAGCCGAAGGCATGCCCATCGAAGGGCCTTCATTAAGACGCTAGGCAACTACAAACAATTTAAACCGAATGGCTAAAAACCTCGGTGTCCACTTCCAAGTTAGATTGCTCGTTGTAACGACTGCCCATCACCGTTCTTTCGTTGATCAGTTGGTCTAACTTTTGCATGAGATCTAAACTCAATACAACGCCAGATGCAGTCAAATCTTCTAACAAATGAGCGACGCTGGTGGTTCCAGGAATTGGAATGATATTCTCAGATTGATTAAGCAACCAAGCCAGCGCCAATTGCGAAGCCGTGCATCCCGCCTCATGGGCCAGTTGCTGGTAGGGTGCAAACAATTTGAAATTGGCTGCATAGTTTTCCACCGTAAATCTGGGCATCGATCGTCGAATGTCTTTGGCATCAAAAGCACCGACGTCCAACTCATTGCATAAAAATCCCCTGGCCACAGGACTGAAAGCAACAAAGCTTGCGCCTATTTCTTGGCAGGCCTTTAACACTGCAATTTCTGGATTGCGCGTCCATAAAGAGTATTCGGTTTGAACGGCCGTAATAGGATGCACTGCATGCGCTTTTTTCAAGGTGACCGCAGAAACTTCTGAAAGACCAATGGTTTGGATTTTCCCTTGTCGAACCAAATCACTTAACGCCCCCACGCTGTCTTCAATCGGTACTTGTTTATCCCAGCGGTGCAAATAATAAAGATCGATGACATCGGTTTGCAGACGCTTTAGCGCATCTTCACAAGTTTGGCGAATGGTTTCAGGGCGGCCATCAATGACCCGGACCAACTTGCCGTCGCCATTGACGTCGACCCCCGTCATGCCGCATTTACTGGCCAGAGTGAATTTTTGCCGGTGATTTTTAAGGACCTTGCCCACCAATGTTTCGTTGGCACTCATGCCATACAAGGCGGCTGTATCGAAAAAGGTCACGCCTTGATCCAAAGCAGTCAGTAAGACCCTCTCTGCCTGTTCGAACGATACAGGCGGCCCATAGGCATGGCTGAGATTCATGCAGCCCAATCCAATTTCACTGACTTGAAATGGACCCAGTTTTCTATTTTTCATCTCAATCCTTCAAAAAGTTAGCGACCTCACTGGGCCTATTTTGGCAGAGGTGCAGGAATATGCTCGAACAAGCATAGGCGACTCAAAACTGTGCGTCGGATAGCCGATGTGAACGATCAACTCGGTATTACCGTCAATGTTCATTGAGAAATATCGAATCAGGCTGAAAGTTGACGTTCTAATTCATGCAGAACTTTGTAGCAAGGCAGCACTTGGGCTACGCTTGAATTGGGCTCACGGCCCTCTTTAATGGCTGCAAAAAATTCTCGATCTTGTAGCTCAATGCCGTTCATAGACACGGCCAACTTGGACACATCAATTTGCTCTTCCTTGCCGGTGAACAAATCGTCGTAGCGCGCCAGGTAGGTTCCTGTGTCGCCAATGTATCTGAAGTAAGTCCCCAGGGGCCCATCGTTGTTGAAAGACAAACTCAAAGTGCAAATAGCACCATTGGCTGCTTGCAATTGAATACTCATGTCCATTGCAATACCCAAGCTCGGATGAATGGGTCCTTGAACTGCATTGGCTTTCACAATCGGGCTTCCGGCTTGATAGGCAAACAGGTCAACTGTGTGCGCGGCATGGTGCCACAACAAATGATCTGTCCAGCTTCGTGCTTGACCCAAGGCATTCATGTTGGTTCGGCGAAATAAATACGTCTGGACGTCCATTTGCTGAATGTTGAACTCGCCTGCCTTGATTTTTTGGTTGACCCATTGATGACTGGGGTTGAAACGGCGAGTGTGACCACACATGGCCACCTTGCCTGAGACCTTGGACAAGCGCACCACCTCGTCGGCATCTTTCCAACTGTCGGCCAACGGAATTTCAACCTGAACATGCTTGCCTGCCTTCAAACAAGCAATGGATTGAGAGGCATGCATTTGCGTGGGCGTACACAAAATAACGGCATCAACTTCAGGCAGCGCCAAACTATCCGCTAAATTTGTGGTGATGTGCTTGATTCCGTATTTGTCGGCAACTTCTTTGGTTTTAGAAAGATCGCGGCTGATCAAAGAAACAACTTCAACGCCATCAATATTTTTGATGCCGTCGAGGTGCTTGATACCGAATGCACCCGCACCCGCCAATGCCACTTTAATGGTTTGAGACATACAGAATTTCCTCAGTTCAAAATTGATTTTCTAAGATCACATGGCCTACCGCTGTATTGGATGCAGGCACATGATAGAAACGTTGCTTGAGCAATGGCGCTTTACCGCCATTGACGTCATTCATGGCGCCACGTGCAATCAGCCACATGACCAACTCAATGCCCTCGCTACCTGCCTCGCGCACATAGTCAATGTGAGAGATGTCGGCCGCAGCTTGTGGGTCGTTAATGAGCTTGTCTAAAAACGCGCTGTCAAATTCCTTGTTGATCAAGCCTGCACGTGCGCCTTGAAGCTGATGACTCATGCCACCCGTGCCCCAGATGTGCACATGGATGTCCTCGTCGTAGCTTTCAATGGCTTTTCGAATAGCTTTTCCAAGGTTGTAGCAACGCTGTCCACTGGGCACGGGGTACTGAACCACATTGACCGCAAAGGGAATGACGGGACAGGGCCATTCAAACTTGTCTGCGGGCGGTTGGCCACACATCAAGGACAAAGGCACACTCAGACCGTGATCGACATCCATCTTGTTCACGATGGTGAGGTCAAAGTCTTGTTGAATAACAGAATGCGCAATGTGCGAAGCCAAATCAGGATGGCCTTTGACAACGGGAACAGGACGGGGGCCCCAGCCTTCATCGGCAGGCTGAAATTCTGCAGCGGTGCCAATGGCAAAAGTTGGAATGAAATCCAGACTGAAGGCGGTCGCGTGATCGTTGTAAACCAAGAAAATGACGTCGGGTTTGTTGTCCTTCATCCATTGCTGACCGTACTCGTAGCCTTTAAACAGTGGTTGCCAGTAGGGTTCTTGCGTTTTACCGAGATCAAGTGCTGCGCCGATGGCGGGAACGTGCGAGGTAAATACAGAGGCTGTAATTTTTGCCATGATTAATTAACTTTCTGACCGGCTGAGCCTTGAGGTTGCTTGTGTGCCTGAGCATCACCGTTTTCTCCCACATAACGATTGCCCTCAACAGAACGGCCGCCGCTTATCATCATGTTGCGGTACTCCTCCTCTGTCATTCCGGTCATCGAGCCCGCCATTTGCTGGAAACTCTTGCCATCGGTGGCACCAATTTTGGCCAAGAAATAAATATTGCCCCCCGTGCGCATGCACCAATTCAAATCACGCGCCATGACGGCTTGTTTTTGCTCTTCAGTCATTTGCCATTCATCGAGATAGGCTCGCTCATTGGCTTTAAAGCGCTCTCGGTTTTCAGCTTTCATGAGCGACATGCAAAACTGATTGATCCAATAGCCTTTGCGACTTTGCGCGGCATCAAAAATGATGGTGCCAGGCACATCCAAATAAGGTTTATCGAGTGACATTAAATTTTCTCCTCAGGCCAATACAAACGCATGGGATTGTCGACCAATAATTTTTGTTGTTGCTCGGGTGTGGCAGCAATGTGCGGAATAAAGTCCACCAGCAAGCCATCGTCTGGCATGTGTTTCTTTAAGTTGGGGTGTGGCCAATCGGTGCCCCACAGAACGCGGTCTGGAAACTCTTCCACAATGGCTTTGGCAAACGGCACCACATCTTGATAAGCATTTTGCTCACCATTCAGTGCAGGCGCACCAGTGACATACAAACGCTCTGGGCAAGTGACCTTGCTCCAAACATTGGGATGCTCGCGCATGAACTTCAAGAACAACTGAAACTGGGGCCCATTCACTGGCAGTTTCACATCAGGCGTGCCCATGTGATCAACCACCACGATGGTAGGCAGGCCTGTGAAAAAGTCCCACAATTCAGGCAAATCGACAGCTTCAAAATAAATGACCACATGCCAACCTAACTTGCCAATTCGGGTGGCAATTTCCATGAGTTCTTCTTTGGGGGTGAAGTCCACCAAACGCTTGACAAAATTAAATCGGACGCCACGGATGCCAGCGGCGTGCATGGCTTGCAGTTCTTCGTCCGTCACGGTTCGTTTGACAGATGCAACACCACGGGCTTTGCCGTTGGCGTGAAGCAAGGCATCCACAGTAGCGCGGTTGTCAGTGCCATGGCAAGTCGCCCCCACCACCACATTGCGAGAGAAACCTAAGTGGTCGCGCAAGGCATAGAGTTGGTACTTAGAAGCGTCGCAAGGCGTGTATTTACGCTCGGGCGCATAGGGGAACTCTGCGCCAGGGCCAAAGACGTGACAGTGTGCGTCTACCGCACCTGCAGGCAATTTGAATTTAGGTTTGCTGGGTTCGGAATACCAATCCAGCCAGCCGGGAGTTTTTTGAAATTCCATGGTGCAACTATTATGTAAACGTTTAATTAATCGATGTACTTCAAGCCGGCTTTGGCCAAGGGTTCACGCATGTTGTACATGTCCAAACCCAAAACACCTGCGGCCAATTTAGCGCGCTTCTCGCCTTCGTTGGCTTCACGTGCCTCTGCTGAGTCGGCCACTTTATGCGCCCAAGCAGCAGGTACCACCACCACGCCATCGTCATCGGCCACGATGGCATCGCCAGGGTGAACATTGATACCGGCACAGACCACTGGAATGTTGACAGACCCCAGGGTCGATTTGATGGTGCCTTTAGCGCTGATACCTTTGCTCCAAACGGGGAAGCCCATGGCCGTAAGTTCACGCACATCTCGAACCCCAGCATCAATCACCAATGCCTTGGCGCCACGCGCCATGAATGAGGTTGCCAATAAGTCACCAAAGAAACCATCGCAGTTGTCAGCACTGATGGCGGCCACCACGATATCACCTGGTTGAATTTGCTCTGCCACCACATGCATCATCCAATTGTCACCTGGGTGCAGCAGAACAGTGACAGCGGTACCAGACACCGGCAAGCCGCTGTAGATGGGGCGCATGTACCTTTGCATCAGACCCACACGGCCCATGGCTTCGTGGACGGTGGCCACGCCAAATTTCCCTAATTTTTCGACGGCCGCTTTGTCTGCGCGGGCAATGTTGCGTTTCACGATTCCGAGTTCTGTCATGTTCAGTCCAATTTCAAATTAGAAAAATAAGATAGGCGCTCATTGGGTCAGAGACCTTTGGCCTTCAAATGCGCATCCAAACGAGGGAACACATGACGCGTGTTGCCTTCGTAAATCTTGTAGCGTTGCTCGCTATTCAAGCTATTGGAAGATTGAATGTATCGCTTGGTGTCATCAAAATAATGGCCGGTTTCTGGATCTATGCCGCGCACCGCACCAATCATTTCTGAGGCAAACAAAATATTTTCGACAGGAATGACCTTGGTCAATAAATCAATTCCGGGCTGGTGATAAACACAAGTGTCAAAAAAGATGTTTTTGAGCAAGTGGTCTTGCAACAAGGGCTTCTTCAATTCTTGCGCCAAACCGCGAAAGCGCCCCCAGTGATAAGGCACTGCGCCACCTCCGTGAGGAATCAAAAACTTCAGTGTTGGAAAGTCCTTGAACAGATCTGATGTGAGGCACTGCATGAAGGCCGTGGTGTCAGCATTCAAATAGTGCGCACCAGTGGTGTGAAAGCAACTGTTGCAACTGGTACTGACGTGAATCATGGCAGGAATGTTGTACTCAACCATTTTCTCGTAGATGGGGTACCACTGTTTGTCACTCAAGGAGGGTGACGTCCAGTGGCCGCCAGAGGGGTCCGGGTTTAAGTTGATGCCTACATTGCCATATTCTTTGATGCACTTTTCCAACTCTGGAATACAAGTGGCAGGATCTACACCCGGTGACTGGGGCAACATGGCCACAGGCACAAAGTTTTCCGGGAAAAGTTGACTTACGCGGTAGCACAACTCGTTGCAAATGGCGGCCCATGTTGCGGACACATTGAAGTCGCCAATATGGTGCGCCATGAAGCTGGCACGGGGACTGAACAAAGTCAGGTCTGAGCCTCGCTCTTTCATCAAGCGCAATTGATTGCTCTCAATAGACTCACGCAATTCGTC
The DNA here is from genome assembly GCA_903844775.1 of uncultured Burkholderiales bacterium. GTDB lineage: Bacteria > Pseudomonadota > Gammaproteobacteria > Burkholderiales > Burkholderiaceae_C > Limnohabitans_A. The sequence goes on from CAIMUZ010000058.1 coordinate 9,834, forward strand.
ATCGCTGATTTTGAGGTCAGCCACTTTGGGGCCAAGCTCTGGCGTGTTCAAGTTGGCAATTTGCGCATTGCGCCAGTTTTCCAAGGCCTTGGGCGCTGTGGTGTAGTGGCCATGGCAGTCGATGATCAATGGCTTTTGCTGACTCATGATGTTTCCAATGAATAAAAATAAGTTGCTGCACTGGCTTCAGTCGTGACCTTGCCAAATGGAAGATGGCACCATCGCCTCACCTCGCATCAGTAAACGTGCGGTTCGCAACAAAGCCGCTTGTTTAACAAGTTGGCCGCCAGGTAGGTGGCTTGCGGGTTCCGTTTGCAAAGCCACACTGAACTCTCCCGTGGGGTGTTCAACGGACACGTTCTTGGTCAGACCCGATGGCATCACGGCAACCCCTTCACAAACAGAGCCTTCCAACACGCACGCCGTTCCGACCGTCACCGCGGCCAATACACCGATGGCATCGTGACAGACATGCGGAATGAAACTCCGGGTCGTGAGCGCACCGCCATTTTGCGGTGGTGCAATCAATGTCATTTTCGGATAATTTTTTTGACTGACATCACCTAAGCCCATGATAAGAGATACCTGCAAGCGCAAGGCTTCGATTTTGGTTTTGAGTTCAATGTCTGCGTTCATCTCTGTCACTGACTCATAGCCTGTTCGACCGACATCACTGGCTTTGAACATCACCAATGGCATGCCGTTGTCAATGCATGTAACGTCCAGCGTAAAAGGCTCAAAGCCAGAGCCTGAGACCGTCAAGGTATCTTTCACATTGCCTGTAGGCAACAAGCCGATGCAGACGGAGCCAGCAGTGTCCAAAAAATTAATCACCACAGGTGCCGAGCTTCCCGGTGCACCATCAATCCGAGCCGTGCCTTCGTACTGGACGACGCCGTCTTTTGTGTCCACCGTGATATCGCATTGCATGTCCGTGTTCAAAGTGAGGACACGAAAAGTACTTTGATCGCCCTGCGCTTTGACCAAGCCTGTCTCAAGTGCAAATGGCACAACGGCAGCCAACATATTGCCGCAATTGGGCGTCGTATCAACGGTGTCTTTGTCAGGCTGCAATTGGGCAAATAAAAAATCCAAATCAACGCCGGGTACTTGACTGATTCGAACGATGCCAACTTTGCTGGTCAGAGGGTGGGCACCGCCCAAGCCATCAATCTGGCGTTTGTCAGGAGAGCCCATGGCCGCCAACAAAACTCGATCCCTCAATGAGATCTCTTTGGGCAAATCAGCCTCATTGAAAAATGGCCCTTTGGACGTGCCCCCTCTCATGAGAAGGCATGGAATAGCCGTTTGTGCGCTGTGTTTCATGAATTCCTAGGCGGCCTGTAGATTGTTTGACCTTATTTTCAGGCCTTAGCAAGGATGCGCCAACCGGTTTTGACCACTATCAGATAGATCAAATTGACATATCTAGCAATCAGTTATGGCAAAATAAATACATGGACCTCAAGCAACTTGAATATTTTGTTCGCGTCGCCGAACTGGGAAGTTTCACGCGTGCGGCCATTGCCCTCAATGTAGCGCAGCCCGCATTGAGCAGGCAAATACGCCTGTTAGAGGTTGAGCTTAGACAAAACCTTCTAAAACGAAATGGACGAGGCGCCAACCCCACCGAAGCGGGCCAACTGCTCTTAGAACACGGCCGCGGCATTCTCCATCAAGTCGAGCGCGCCAGAGAAGAATTGGCGCGAGCGCGCAGTGGACTCACCGGAAGGGTTGCGCTTGGCCTTCCCCCCAGTGTGGCGCGCGTTTTAACCGTTCCCTTGACCCGCGCCTTCAGAGAAAAAATGCCTGATGCACATTTGTCAATCAGTGAGGGTTTAACTGCCGCGATGCAAGAAAGCTTACTGCAGGGACGACTCGATATTGCGCTGCTCTACAACGCGAAAGCGACTGCAGGTTTGGAGATTTCTAATTTAGTTCGAGAAGAACTTTGGTTGGTTCAAAAAAGACCTGCAGGATTGCAGGAAGACCCCCCGCCGCTGCCAGTTCGATTGAAAGAGGTTTCCAAACTGCCCTTGGTCATTCCAAGTCGACCCAACGCCATTCGAATGCACGTCGAGTCTGAAATGGCCGGCATCGGTTGTAGGCCCCAGATTGGGCTCGAAATTGATGGGGTGACGGCCATTTTGGAATTGGTTGCCGATGGGGCGGGATGCGCCATCTTGTCACGCAACGCGGTCACTCGCTCTATCAACCCTTCGGCATTTGCCACCCGCCCCATTTCAGAACCTCAGTTGAGCATTCAACTTTGTAGTGTCGTGAGTTCCTTGAGACCTTCAACATTGACGCAACAAGCCACCTTGAATTTAATTCGGGAAACAGCTCATCGCTTGCTGGATTCAGTGTGATTTAAATTTCAAGATGAATGCTGACTTCGCATCACACTTAAAGCCCGTGGGACTTCAAAGACCAGAGCAAGAGATTGAGTGTGAGGAATGAAGCCATGGTTGTCACCAACAATGCGGCGGCGCTCAACCCATCATGACCGTGTTTTTGCGTCAGTATGGGATAGATTCCCATGATGGGCATGGCACAAGTGAGTAACACCGCAGTTCTCAGCACGGGATCTGAAATAGGAATAAGCCAAGTTAAAACGGCAAGCATGATCAATGGGTGAACGATCAACTTACCCACCGCAATTTGCGACACATTGGACCCCATCCCGCGGACAGGCAAACCCACCAAACTACCGCCAATGACAAACAAGGACAAAGCGCCACTGGCCTGCGCAAAGAGGGAAACAGTTCGACTCAAACTTGACGGCAACTGCAAACCAAACCAAGAAAATGCAAAGCCTAAAACAATGCCCCATATCATGGGATTCTTGAGCATCCCCTTTAAGGTTTGAATCAATATTTCATGCCAACGTTGATTGCCACCGCCAGTCTCAGCCCAAGCCAAAAGCAAAGGAATGATCAGCAAATTTTCAACAATCATATTGAGTGCCAATGAGACCCCCGCAATGGGGCCTAGGCTCAGCAAAACAATGGGGTATCCCACAAAGCCACTGTTGGGACATGTCATCCCAATCGCAAAACAAGCACTCATACTGCGACTTTGCTTCATCACTCTCAAGGCCCATGCGATGCCCAATGACAAGGTCAGAACCGAGGCCAAAGCATACGACGCGACGTATTCAGAATTGAGAATATCGCTCAAACTTCGCTCAGAGAGTGCATTGAAGAGCAAAGCTGGCATGGCCACTTTGACGACAAACGTGCCAAAGGATCGCATTTCGGTTTTTGTGAAAAGCCCCCAACGCGTTAAACCATATCCCAGTGCAATAGCAACATAAATGGGAATGGTGATGGAAAGAATGTCAAGCATTCAAATTGTCTTTACTGCTTTTGAATGCCTGCACGCTGAATGACCTCCCCCCAACGCTTGGTTTCGCTGCCAAGCAGATCTGCCGCCTGTTGCAAACTACTGGGCAAAGGCTCGACATTCATTTCTAATAATTTCTTCCGAACATCCGGATGATTTAAAGCATTTTGAATTTCTTGATTCAACTTCTGAACCACCTCCTTGGGTGTCTTAGCGGGCACAGCAAGTGCATTCCAAGAAGCGGCATATAAATTACGCACACCAGACTCCTTGGCGGTGGGAACTTGTGGCAATGCCGCAGCACGTTTATCACCAGTCACTGCCAATGCTCGCAGCGCCTGACCCTTGATTTGAGGCAGCACAGGTGCCAAAATTTCAACCCCAACATCTATTTGCCCGCCCCTCAAAGCCGTCATCACAGCAGGTGTGCCATTGAAAGGAACGACCTGCGCATCAATGCCAGCCGTACTTTTGAAAAGTTCGGCAGCCAAGTTCTGTGTGCTGCCCACGTTGATGCTTCCAATATTTAACTTACCAGGATTGGCCTTGGCAAAGCTCAGAAGATCAGACAAGGAGGTAAATTTCGAATCATTGTTAACCAAAATGGCAATGTCAAACGTTCCTAAAATGGACAAGGGAATCAAGTCTTTCTCTGCATCGTAAGGAAGCGTTTTGAAAAGACCCGCACTGACGGCTGTTGCATTCGACATGAGAAGCAGTGTGTAACCATCAGGCGTTGATTTGGCGACAGTATCAGTGGCCACAATACCTCCGGCGCCAGGCTTGTTTTCAATGACGACGCTCTGGCCCAAATTCTCACCCAGCTTTTGAGCAACCGTTCTGGCCGTTAAATCTGCGACACCGCCGGCACCAAATGGCACCACAATTTTGAGCGGCTTGGTAGGGAAACTTGTTTGTGCAAAACTATTCAGATTGAAAGCCAGCAAACAAGCCACTCCCAACAGTTTGATGACAGCGTTTTTAATTGACATTTTTATGACCACCTTCGGTTGTTAACAAACGATCAAACAAACGACGCGAGATCACGCCGCAGTCATCGATCGACACAATTTTTAAATGACGTTCAGGCCCAAAAAATGGATCCGGACTTTTGATACCAAGTTTCTACTTGGCTTTCTACGGCAGCCTCAATCCGGCTGCGCTTGATTTTCATTGTGGGGGTGAGATACCCGTTTTCAATGGACCAAGCCTCGTTGGCAATGACCAGCATTTGGAGTTTTTCATAATCAGCCAGGGTTGCGTTGACCTCCGCAAGCAGGGCCGACAACTCTCGCTCCACATTCGCTCTCACCTCTGGCTCATTTGACTTAGGTCGAATGTCCTCAGCCAACACCACCAGGGCATAGGCAGCAGCCTGGGATACGCCCGAGACAATGCTCATTTCAATCATTGGGTGAACATTGAGCTTGTTCTCGATGGGCGCGGGCGCCACATACTTGCCCTTGGATGTTTTAAAAAGTTCCTTGACACGTCCTGTGATTTTCAAAAGCCCGTCTGCTCTTTGTGTGCCTTGATCGCCCGTTTTAAAAAACCCATCCGCCGTGAAAGACTCGGCATCTAAATCTGGACGCTTGTAGTAACCCACCATTTGCCCGGGTGATTTCACCAAAATTTCGCCTTCAGGACTGATCCGCGCTTGCACGCCCTCCAGGGGAACACCCACACAACCTGGCGCATTGATTTCATTGGTTGAGTTGTGCGAATAAGCAAAGTCTTCGGTCATGGCATAGCCTTCTAGGAGATTTAAGCCTAGCTTGCGATACCAAGTGATTAGTTCTGCCGGAATTGGGGCAGAACCGCTGCCCGCCACGATGACTTGGTCAAGACCCAAGCCCTTTAAAATTTTACGACGAACGACGCCACCTAAAAGTGGAATACTTAAGAGCAAGTTGAGCTTGGCAGGTGGCATTTTGCTGAAGACGCCTTGCTGAAACTTGAGCCACAAACGAGGCACCGAAATAAACAGCGTGGGTTTGGCGCGATTCAAATCTTGGATGAAGGTCTCAAGTGATTCAGCAAAAAATAGATGCGTTTTACCATGCACCAAAGAACTCGAACCCACCCAAGCACGTTCAAATACGTGTGCCAAGGGCAAATAAGAAAGGATGCGATTGTCATCACGATCGCCCAAGGTTTCCACCAATGTTTTGACAATGCCTTCTGTGGCCACTGTGATGCGTTCAAAGTTATGCATCACACCTTTGGGTTGGCCGGTTGAACCGGAGGTGTACATGATCATGGCCAAATCTTGGGGAAGTCGCGACACATGACCCGTCATCGGTGCTGTTTGCTTTACCAAGTCATCCCATTGAGGGAATTTATTTGGAGGGGCCAATGGCAACGAGATGCATGGCAGTGCGGTGGGGACATAGGGGGCTTGTTGCGGCCAAGTGTCTAACTTGCCCACAAATAAAAAACTGGCCTCACTGTGGTCCAACACATAACGAATCGTCTCCCCTGATTCAGTTGGGAAAATAGCCACCGTTGTGCCGCCTGCCATCCAGATTGCCAATTCAGCCATGATGAAGTGAGCGCAGTTCTTGGACAGAATGGCAACTCGATCACCAGAAGCCAGGCCTTGCTGTTTCAAATAGGCAGCCATGGAACGCGCTTGACTCAAGGTTTCGCGCCAGGTGTAGTCCGTCACTTGACCATTTCCGATTGGCTGGGTCATGTAAACAAAATCTGGACGATTTTGTTCGTGTGACAAAACGTGATCCAAAATCAATTTCGGCTGTGTCATGAAGTGCTTTCTCTTTTAAAAATTTTAAATTCGGAGGGCCAATAAAACTTGGCCATGACCATGTTCAATGAATCTGGCATTTTGCTGAGAATTGCCATCAACAATAGCGTATTTATCGCCTGATTCATAGGTATTTCCCCGATGAATACGTTGTCACAGCAGGTTATTTCACACCTCATGCTTGAGGCTTGGTATCCTGATGCTTATTCTACGTTGCTCAACTCCGCGACATATCTCAATCTTCCAACGCATTGAATGATCCTGTGGCCATCCCGAAACCAGAATTCGATCGCTTTTACAAGCACGCTGAGTTAACCCTATTGCTGCAGGAATTTGCTGCGGCCAGACCCGACTTGGTTGAAATGCGGGAGCTTGGTAGAAGCCACGAAAATCGACCGATCTGGATTCTTGCCATTACCCGCAAATCGACGGGTATCGACAGCGACAAACCCGCGTTTTGGGTGGACGGCAATATTCACGCTGCCGAACTCACTGCCAGCACTGCTTGCCTTTATTGGCTCCATCAACTTTTAAGCAAAGATGGTGTTGATGCTCAAGTCACCGAGCTGCTGAATTCACGCGCTATTTATTTGGTACCTCGCTTAAATCCAGATGGTGCAGAACTGGCCTTGGCCGACAAACCTCGCCACATTCGTTCATCTACACGTCCTTATCCATGGGATGAGCCTCACGTGGAAGGTTTGACAATTCAAGACATGGACGGCGATGGTCGAATTTTGATGATGAGAATTCGAGACCCGCATGGCAGCTGGAAAGTCAACCCTGATGAGCCGCGCTTGCTAACACCACGCTTACCTGGAGAGTTTGGAGGTCAGTATTTCAGAGTGATTCCTGAGGGCAGCTTGCAACATTACGATGGCATCAACATCAAACCCAACCGCGATGTTGAAGGCTTGGACTTGAATCGCAACTTTCCCGCTTTTTGGCGACAAGAAAACGAGCAAGTGGGTGCCGGTCCCTACCCCACCAGCGAACCTGAAGTTCGGGCCATGGTGGACTTTATCGCGAAGCACCCTAACATCGGTGCCGCCGTGAGTTTTCACACTCACTCAGGCGTGATATTGCGACCCATGGGCACCCAAAGTGACGCTGACATGACGCCAGAAGATTTGTGGATCATCAAGCGTCTGTCTGATATTGGCAGCAAGCTCACGGGCTACCCTGCCCTCAGTATTTTTCACGACTTCAAATATCACCCCAAAGAAGTCATCACCGGCACACAAGACTGGGTCTACGAACACTTAGGCGCATTGTTTTGGACCGTTGAAATTTGGGCTCCCAACAAAGAAGCCGGTATCCATGATTACGACTTTATTCATTGGTACCGTGATCATCCGCCCGAAGACGATATCAAACTGCTCAAGTGGAGTGATGAAGTGTGCCATGGTCAAGCGCACGTAGACTGGTATCCCTATCAGCACCCCGACTTAGGCCTCGTTGAATTGGGCGGTTGGGATCGCTTGAATTACTGGCGCAATCCACCCGCACATTTACGCGAGCGTGAAGCAGCTCGTTTTCCCGCATGGTTGAATCAGATTGCGCTGACCTTGCCCAAGCTTGAACTTTTGCATGTCAAAGCAGAAAGCATGGGTAAAAGCCAATGGCGTGTTCAGATGGCGGTGGGCAATTCAGGGTACCTGCCTAGCTATGTGACAAAACGCGCCCTTGAGCGCAAGACTTCGCGTCCTTGCATTTTCGAAATTGAACTGCCCGAAGGCGCGCAATTGCGGATGGGCAAACCTCGCATGGAAGGCCCTCAATTGGAAGGCCATGCCGTCAATAATTCACTTCAAGCTTTCTTGCCCAACAAAACCATCACGGGGGACAGGGCATTGAACGAATGGATTGTGGAGGCACCCGCAGGCACGGTTCTGAATCTGACAGCCCATGCGGCACGAGCTGGCACTGTCAGAACTTCTCTGACTTTGAAATAACTTATTTCAAACCCAGCAAACGCACCGCGTTGTCTTTCAAAATTCCTGGCATCACTTCGGGTTTGAAACCAGCCACTTCAAAATCCTTCATCCAACGCTCTGGCGTAATGAGCGGGTAGTCACTGCCAAACAAAATGCGATCCTTAAGCAAGGTATTGGCATATTGAATAAGTTGCTTTGGAAAATACTTGGGACTCCATCCCGACAAATCAATCCAGACATTGGGCTTGTGCGTTGCCACACTCAAGGCCTCGTCTTGCCAAGGAAAGCTGGGGTGAGCCATCACAATTTGCATATCGGGGAAATCGATGGCCACATCGTCCAAATGCATGGGGTTGCTGTAGGCCAAACGCAAGCCACCACCGCAGCGCATGCCAGACCCAATGCCACTGTGACCCGTGTGAAAAATGGCGGGCAACTTGTGCGCATTAATCACCTCATAACTGGGCCAGGCCATTTTGTTATAGGGGTGAAAGCCCTGAACGGTGGGGTGAAACTTAAAGCCTTTGATGCCCTCTTCCTGAATGAGGCGTTCAGCTTCGCGCGCGCCCATCTTGCCTTTGTGTGGATCGATGCTGGCAAACGCAATCATCATGTCGCTGTTGTCGCGCGCTGCTTTCGCAATTTCTTCGTTCGGAATGCGACGGCGACCCAACTGTGACTCGCTGTCAACGGTGAACATCACCAAACCAATTTTTCTCTCACGGTAATAAGCCACCGTTTCATCAATGGTGGGACGGCGATCGCTGCCAAAAAACTTATCAGCTGCACGGTCGTACTCCTCGCCGTAATTGTCAAAAGGATTCCAGCAGCTCACTTCGGCATGGGTATGAATATCAATGGCAATCAGGTCTTGGTGTTTCATGAACGCTTTCTAAGACTAGGGAAAACACTGGGTTTCTTGCCTCCTATTGGAAGCACAATATAGTTATTGATAATAACCTTTTCAAACAAAACCTCCATTATGGCAAGGTCGTATTTCCAACCGACATCATGACTCAAAATTTCCATCCTTTGCTGCAGCGCGCTCAAACCAACGGTGTCCACTTTGAAATGAATGGCGCAGTTGCCTTGGTGCGCTTAAGCCGACCCGCCAAGCGCAATGCACTCAACGATGGTTTGGTTGAAGCATTGCGGGATATCTTTCAAAACCTGCCTGAACAAGCCAAATCTGCGGTCATTCACGGCGAAGGCGATCATTTCTGTGCAGGACTTGATTTGTCTGAATTGAAAGAACGAGATGCTGGACAAGGTGTGTTCCATTCTCGGAGTTGGCATGTGGCCTTAGACGCTGTTCAGTTGGGCAGCGTGCCGGTCATCGCAGCCTTGCATGGTGCTGTGGTGGGTGGCGGTCTAGAACTGGCAAGCGCCTGCCATATTCGCGTCGCAGACGACAGCGCCTTTTTTGCTCTGCCTGAAGGAACTCGCGGTATTTTTGTAGGCGGTGGTGGCTCTGTTCGCATTCCAAAACTGATTGGTGTCGCGCGCATGACTGACATGATGCTCACAGGCCGCGTTTACAACGCACTAGAGGGCGAGCGTATTGGTTTGGCGCAATACCATGTGCCAACAGGCACAGCTTTAGAAAAGGCTTTGGAATTAGCGCAGCGCATCGCCACCAACGCACCTTTAACCAACTATGCGCTCATGCATGCTTTGCCCCGCATTGCAGAGCAGCCCGCAGACCATGGCTACCTCACAGAAGCACTGATGTCTTCCATTGCACAAGCTGCACCTGAAGCCAAAGCTCGCGTCAGGGCCTTCTTGGAAGGCAAGGCCGCCAAGGTTCAAAAGAGCTGATCGGAGACCGGTATGCGCTCCCCCAAATTTAGACCTCTGCGTTTCGGTGTGACGCGAGTCACCCTGAAAGATGGCGAACCGGGTACACATTACTTAAAAGCCGATCAAGAACTCAAAGCCTTTCCTGATCGCCTCACAGATCGTTTGCAACATTGGGCTCAAAACAAGCCCGATCAAACCTTGTTTGCACGTCGCGTCAAATTGCCCAATGGCGCGTTCGGAGACTGGCGGCATGTGACCTATGCAGAAGCATGGCGTACCTCACGAAGCATTGCACAAGCTTTAATCAACCGCGGCTTGAACGCAGAACGTCCTGTGGTCATTCTGAGCGAAAACAGCTTGGAGCATGCTTTGCTGGCTTTGGGTTGCATGGTGGCAGGCGTTCCGTTTGTACCCACATCACCACCCTACTCGCTCATCAGCCAAGACTACGACAAACTCAAACATGTATTGCGCACAGTCACGCCAGGCATTGTGTTTGCCAGCGATGCGCGTTACGCAAATGCCATTGCTGCCACTGTTTCCAAGGGCATGGAAATTGTGATGAACGAAGGCAGCATTGAAGGCCAACAAATCACTTCATTTGAAGCCTTGTGCCAAACTCCCGCCACAGCGCAAGTGGATGCAGCCATTGCGGCAACGGGCCCCGACACCATTGTGAAATTTTTATTCACCAGCGGCTCTACCAAGATGCCCAAGGCCGTGATCAACACGCAGCGGTTGTGGTGCGCCAATCAACAACAAATGATGCAGTCCATGCCTGTGTTGGCCCAAGAGCCCTTGGTTTTAGTCGATTGGTTGCCATGGAATCACACCTTTGGCGGCAACCACAACTTTGGCATGGCTGTGTTCCACGGCGGGACCCTCTACATCGATGATGGCAAGCCCACGCCCGCCCTCATGCACGAAACACTGCGCAACCTGCGCGAAATTGCCCCCACGGTTTATTTCAATGTGCCCACTGGCTTTGAAGCCATTGCCATGGCCATGAAAACCGACGACCTGCTGAGAAAAACATTGCTTTCACGTGTGCAAATGTTCTTTTACGCAGGCGCCGCATTGGCGCAACCCATTTGGGACAGCCTGTACGAATCGCAAGAGCGCGAAATTGGCGAACGCATTGTGATGGGAACCGGCCTTGGCATGACCGAGTCTGGCCCTTTTGGTATTTTTGTGACCAACCCCAATGTATCCGCTGGTGACTTAGGCGTGCCCACGCCTGGGTTGGAGCTCAAACTGGTCGACTTGGGTGGCAAAACTGAAGTCCGCTATCGCGGCCCCAACATCACGCCAGGTTACTGGCGCAACGACGAAGAAACCAAAAGCGCATTTGACAACGAAGGCTTCTTCTGCACAGGCGATGCCGTCAAATGGATTGACGAAACCGATGTGCATTTAGGCCTCAAATTTGACGGCCGCATTGCCGAAGATTTCAAATTGGCCACAGGCACTTTTGTGAGTGTGGGGCCATTGCGCGGCAAGATCATTGCAGCGGGTGCACCCTACATTCAAGATGTGGTGCTCACTGGCATCAACTTGAAAGAAGTGGGCGCCATGGTGTTCCCAACGCCTTCCGTGCGTGCTTTAAGTGGGCTTTCCGCGAACGCACCTTTGGCAGACGTCCTGGGCAGCCCACCTGTCTTGGCGTATTTTCAAAACGTCATCAATACACTGGCCAAAACAGCAACCGGCAGTGCCAATCGCATTGCGCGCATGTGTTTGCTGTCTGAGTCGCCCACCATTGACAAGGGCGAAATTACAGACAAAGGCTCCATCAACCAACGATCTGTTTTGACACACCGTGCTGACACGGTGGCCGCATTGCATGAAGACCGATTGCACTTCATTTTGAAGCCTACCCTTTAATTCATTTCTGAAAGCCTCACATGAACATTCAAGGCATGAGCGCATTGGTCACCGGCGGTGGCTCTGGACTGGGCGAAGCAACTGCCCGTGAATTGGCTCGATTAGGTGCCAAAGTGGCGGTGCTCGACCTGAATCTAGAGAACGCCCAAAAAGTGGCGTCCGACATTGGTGGGATTGCCATTCAGTGCGATGTCACCAATGCAGCCAGCATGGAAAGTGCCGTCGCAGAAGCAGCCAAGGCGCATGGCGGTGCTCGCATCTTGATGCAAATTGCTGGCATCGGCACCGCCAAACGAATTGTGGGCAAGGATGGCAACCCCGCACCGTTAGAGGACTTCGCCAAGGTAATCAACGTGAATTTAATGGGTACCTACAATGCGGCACGCGTTTTTGCAGCGGCTTGTGCCAAGCTCGACCCGATGGAAGACGGAGAGCGTGGTGCCATGATTTTCACAGCGTCAGTGGCTGCCTTTGATGGCCAAGTCGGCCAGCAAGCTTACAGCGCCTCCAAAGCAGGCGTGGCAGGCATGACACTGCCCATGGCGCGCGACTTGGCGCAATACGGCATTCGCGTTTGCACCATCGCACCCGGCATATTTGCCACACCGCTCTTGAAAACACTGCCGGAACCTGTTCAAGCCTCTTTGGCGGCCAGCATCCCCTTCCCTTCACGCCTCGGTAAGCCCGAAGAGTTTGCGCAATTAGCGGCACACATTGTCAGCAACGGCCACCTGAACGGCGAGGTGATTCGTTTGGACGGTGCACTGCGCATGGCTCCCCGCTAACCCATTGCGCGAAAGATACCCATGATCAAATCAGTTATTTACGAAGTGCAAGTGATGTTTGGTGACTGTGACCCCGCCGGCATCGTGTTCTTCCCGAATTTCTCCAAATGGATGGACGCTTCTTCACTCAACTTTTTCGTCAAGTGCGGCGTTCAACCTTGGCGAGAGTTGGTTAAAACAACCGGCATCATTGGTACGCCCTTACTGGAAATCAATACCAAATTTATTTGCCCCGCCACCTATGGCGAAACGATTCAAATTCACACCAGCGTGCAAGAGTGGCGAAACAAAACCTTTGTCCACAAACATGTCGTGATGCGCGGCGACACGGTGTTGTGCGAAGGCACCGAAGTTCGCGCCTTTTGCATCAAGCATCCTGATGACCCAGATCGCATCAAAGCTATTCCAGTACCCCAGGACATTAAAGCTTTGTGCAGTTGATGCGGCAAGCTAGTTTTCAGTTTATTTCTAGTTCAATTTTTTCAAGCACCCAAAGAGGAGGCAACAATGCGAAGCAGTGAGATAAATCCTTCGACTGCCATTGAGAAAGTCGACACCCGCTTTTTAGAAAGCTTGATTGGCTACAACGCACGTCGCGCTGCTTTGGCCATCATCGAAGAATTTTTAGAAAAAATGGCGGTCTATGGTCTCAAGCCTGTCGATTTTTCTGTGATGTCCGTCATCGTGCACAACCCAGGCGTCACTTCGCGACAACTTTGCGCGTCTTTGAACATCTTGCCGCCCAATCTGGTCAGTCTCATTCAATCTTTAGATTCTCGGGGTTTGATTGAACGGCTGCCCCACCCCCATGATGGTCGTGCGGTAGGTCTACACCCGACTGAAAAGGGCCGCGCACTCATGGTGCAAGCTGAGACCACTGCATCAGAACTCGAAAGAAATGTAGGCGGTAAACTCACACCCAACCAAGCCCAAACTTTGGTCACACTTTTGCAAAAAATTTATCTCTAAGTCTGCTGCACCATCAACAGCTTAGGCATGCTCATTAGGAGAACGTCTCGTGCCAACTTCAAGCTTTCCCTCATTGAACGAAACATTGCCCCGTGATGCCGCCCAGGCAGTATTGATCGGCCGAATGTGGGTGCCAGGTGAAGGCCCCTACTTGGTTAAAGTGGGTGAGCACGAAATCACTGATTTATCAGCATTGGCAAGCACTGGCAGTGACTTGCTGGAACTGGATCACCTTGCAGCCATCGTCTCAAAACACCGTGGTCGAACTTGGTCTACTCCGGACGTTTGGGCCAATACCGATCCTTTGAATCAAAACCCCAAAGAAGCTTGGTTTTTAGCGCCCACTGACCTGCAAGCCATCAAAGCGGCAGGTGTGACCTTTGTCGCTAGCATGCTGGAGCGCGTGATTGAGGAGCAAGCGCGAGGCGATGCCGCCAAGGCTGAAAGCGTTCGAAAAGCAGTCATCAGCGTCATTGGCGACAACCTGCGCAACGTCAAACCAGGCTCTGATCAAGCCGCCAAACTCAAGGAAGTTTTGGTGGCGCAAGGTGTGTGGTCACAATATTTAGAAGTGGGCATTGGCCCTGACGCAGAAATTTTTACCAAATCGCAAGCCATGAGCGCGGTCGGCTCTGGCTTTGATGTGGGCTTGCATCCAGGCAGTTCTTGGAACAACCCAGAGCCCGAAATTGTGTTGGTCATCAATTCAAAAGGGCAAGTGGTTGGCGCCTCCATGGGCAACGATGTCAACCTGCGCGACTTTGAAGGCCGCAGCGCCCTTCTCTTAGGCAAGGCCAAAGACAACAATGCCAGTTGCGCCATCGGCCCCTTCATCCGCTTGTTTGATGAGCACTACACCATCGACAGCGTCCGCAACACCGACCTCAGTATGACTGTCACAGGACCAGAAGGTTTTGTCATGCAAGGCAGTAGCTCACTCGGTCAAATCAGCCGAGACCCCTTGGACTTGGCAGAACAAGCCATTGGCAAATACCATCAATATCCCGATGGTCTGGTCTTATTTTTAGGCACCATGTTTGCACCCACCCAGGACCGACATGGCCCAGGTCAAGGCTTCACCCACGTGGTGGGCGATACCGTCGCTATTTCTACACCACAGCTGGGCACCCTGTTCAATCGCGTGACCACCTCCGACCTTGCGCCGCCATGGACTTATGGCATTCGAGCATTGATGCAAGACTTGGCCAAACGGCAACGCAACTAGGTCGGATGGCCAACATCTAAGCCAGTGGGTCGCAGTCCACTGGCATAATTGCCCCTTATGCCAGTCTCGAACTGGCTTTTCTATGACCCCCTGACAAGGACAAACCCATGATTACCACTGCAACTGGCCTGCAATACGAAGACACCGTGGTCGGCGACGGCGCAGAAGCCACCAAAGGCCAAACAGTCACCGTTCATTACACCGGCTGGCTGTACGAAGACGGCGAGCAAGGTGCAAAATTCGACTCTAGCAAAGACCGCAGAGACCCCTTCCAATTCACCTTGGGCGCGGGCATGGTTATTCGTGGTTGGGACGAAGGCGTGGCCGGCATGAAAATAGGTGGCGCGCGCACTCTGATCATCCCTGCCGATTTAGGCTACGGCGCCCGCGGAGCTGGCGGTGTCATTCCCCCTAACGCCACGTTGCAGTTTGACGTCGAGTTGCTCGAACTGTCCTGACAGGTACCAAGACATTGAGGCGCTGACGCTGAGAGGTCTTGAAATTTTTCAAAACGCCCCCAAGTTCGGGGCGTTGTCATTTATTGCGGATGCATTTCATGTCTGATTCGAGCACACAAAACACCCCAAATCAAAGCCCCAACACTGGCGCTGCCAGCGTTATGCCGGCAGCCGAGGCCTTGGCTGCCGCTGCCGCTGCCATGGGCACAGACCCACAAACTCAGCAAGGCCCAGCGCCTCAAGACCCTTTGGCTGATGCGCATGCTGAACTGACCAATGTGAAGGCCCAAAACGCGACCTTGGCAGACCAATATTTGCGCGCCCAAGCCGACGTGCAAAACGCCCGCCGTCGCGCCGACGAAGAAATTTCCAAAGCCCGCAAGTTTGCGGTGGAGGGTTTTGCCGACAGCCTGCTGCCCGTTTTGGACAGCTTGGAGGCAGGTTTGGCCATTCAAAATGTCACCCCAGAACAAATTCGCGAAGGTGCAGAGGCCACGCTTCGCCAATTAAAAAGTGCCCTGGAGCGCAACAAGGTGATTGAAATCAACCCTGTCGCTGGCACCAAGTTTGACCCGCACCATCACCAAGCTATCAGTGTGGTTTCCGCTGAGCAAGAGGCCAACACGGTGGTCACTGTTTTGCAAAAGGGATACCTCATTGCTGATCGCGTGTTGCGACCCGCCTTGGTCACGGTCACCGCACCCAAATAAATACCTTCAGAAGTAGAAAACAGCCTCTTTTTAGGCAAAAGAG
>CAIMUZ010000059.1 GCA_903844775.1 uncultured Burkholderiales bacterium
AATACACTGTGGTCATTGTGACTCACAACATGCAGCAAGCCGCTCGTGTGTCAGATTACACAGCCTATATGTACTTGGGCGAGTTGATGGAGTTTGGTGAAACAGATCAAATCTTCATGAAGCCGGCACGTCAAGAAACTGAAGACTACATCACTGGCCGTTTCGGCTAATTAGGAAAGAGAAATCATGGACAAGCATATTTCAAGTCAGTTTGATGCCGAATTGGGCAGCGTTTCTACGCGTGTCCTCGAGTTGGGTGGTTTGGTTGAATCGCAAATCCGCCACGCCGTTTATTCATTGTCGCAGTTCAATGTTGAAGTGGCCGACCAAGTGATCGCCACTGAGTCGAAAGTCAATTCAATGGAAGTAGAAATCGATCGTGATTTGTCTTCCATCATTGCGCGTCGTCAGCCTACGGCGCGTGACCTTCGCTTGCTGATCGCTATTTCAAAAATTACGGCCAACTTGGAACGTGCCGGCGATGAGTCAGAAAAAATTGCCCGCATGGTGAAGTCCATTATCAACAGCGGTAACTCCCGTGCGCTGCCCTCATCTGAATTGCGCATTGCCTCAGACTTGGCGTCTGGACTGTTGCGCAAAGCGCTTGATGCGTTTGCTCGCTTAGATGTCACAGAAGCTGTCTCTATTTTGAAAGAGGATGATTTGATCGATGCGGAGTTTGACGGCTTTGTGCGCAAATTGGTCACTTACATGATGGAAGATCCACGCACCATTTCGGCCAGCTTGGACCTGTTGTTCATTGCCAAGGCCATCGAGCGCATTGGCGACCATTCCAAGAACATTGCTGAGTTCATCATTTATGTTGTCAAAGGTGCTGATGTGCGTCATATCGCATTGGCCGATGTGGAGTCTGCAGTCCAATGAGAAGCCTGCCGCGTATTTTGATTGTGGAGGATGAGCCTGCGATTGCGGAGTTGATCGCCGTCAATTTGCGACACAATGGTTTTCAGCCTATTTGGGCCATGGATGGTGAAACTGCCCAAAAAGAATTGGACGACGTGCTGCCCGATGTCATTTTGTTGGATTGGATGTTGCCTAAAGAAAGTGGGCTGTCTCTGGCCAAAAAATGGCGCACAGACAAGCGATCTCAAGCCATTCCAATTTTGATGCTCACTGCACGCGGCGATGAAGTCGATCGCGTTGCGGGTCTTGATGCAGGTGCCGATGATTACATCGTCAAGCCATTTTCTACAAAAGAGTTGTTGGCACGAATCCGAGCTGTGCTCAGAAGACGTTCTCCAGAGCAATCGACAGGTCGCATTCAGATGGGACAATTGCTTTTAGACGCAGATACGCATCGGGTGAGCTTCCAGGAGCAGCCCCTGAAACTGGGGCCGACTGAATTCAAGCTTTTGCAGTATTTCATGACGCACAAGGAGCGTGTCCACAGTCGTGGTCAGTTGCTTGACCGCGTGTGGGGCGACCACGTGTTCATTGAAGAACGAACGGTGGATGTTCATGTCAAGCGGCTGCGAGAAGCGCTGGGTGGAGCTGGTATTATGGTAGAAACGGTCCGGGGAGCGGGCTATCGCTTCACAGAAATGACTCAAACTACAAGTTCAGCTGGCTAACTAGCAGTCCCCTTTATGTTCGCACGTACCCTCGGCCTGCTATTTTGGATGGCCGTCGCTGCAATCGCTGGCTATTGGCTTAATCCAAGCGCTGGTCCCTTACTTGGCGCTTTTGCCGTTTGCCTTTTGACAGTTCTAAAAGACCTGTGGAAGGGACAAAAGATTGCAAATTGGTTGCGGCATAACAATGTTCAGGACCCTCCCGATTTGGGCGGCATCTGGGGCGATTTGATCAATCGCATGCGCCGCATTTTGAGTGAGCAGCGCAAACAAACACAGCATGAACAACAACGCCTTCAGGATTTTTTGTCTGCCATTCAGGCATCTCCCAATGGGGTCGTTCTTCTAGATCCAGAAGGGCGGATCGAATGGTGCAATCAAACAGCCGCCCAGCACTTGGGCATGGATGCTAAACGCGACCTGATGCAACATGTGGTTCACTTGGTGCGTGACCCTGTATTCAATAAATACATCTCAAGCGATGACCATGAGGCCGAGGTCGTGATTGATGGAAGAAGTTCTTCTCTTCAAAAAACGGTGAAGCTTTCCGTTCAGCTTCACAGTTATGGCGAAAATCGCCAGCTATTACTGACCCGTGATGTGACAGCAGTTTCTCACGCTGATGCAATGCGCAGAGATTTTGTGGCCAATGTTTCACACGAAATCAGAACGCCTTTAACGGTGATGAGTGGTTTTATTGAAACACTGCAGAGTCTCAATTTGGATTCAATTGAGAAGGAGAGATATCTGTCGCTCATGTCTGTTCAAGCTGAGCGGATGGAAGACTTGGTCAATGACCTGTTGATACTCTCTCAACTTGAGGGCAGTGCATTGCCTTCCAACAGTGACCCCATCTCTATAGAAGGATTAATGGCGGGTATCGAATCCGAAGCGCGCGGCCTTTCTGATTCCCAGTTGTTTGAAGGTGAGGCGCCGCAAGTCCTTCAATTTGAAACGCCTCAAGGTGTTCAAATATTGGGTGCTTCCAAGGAATTGCACAGCGCCATTTCCAATCTGGTCAATAACGCCGTCCGTTATACGCCTTCTGGTGGTGCGATATCCGCGACATGGTCTTATCTGGCTGATCAACGCATGCAATTTAGCGTGGTGGACACAGGCCCTGGCATCGCCACAGAGCATTTGCCCAGATTGACTGAACGGTTTTACAGAGTTGACCGCAGCAGATCAAGAGAGTCTGGTGGTACAGGTCTGGGCTTGGCCATTGTGAAGCATGTCATGCAACGACATGGCGGTGAATTGAAAATTGAAAGTGAACTGGGCAAGGGCTCTAGATTCACTTTAATTTTTCCTGCTTCACGCGTCGTCCTTGCAACGACTGATTAGACTTTTAAAGTGAGGTAGGGTGCTGTTTCACGGCCCCCTGCATGACCTCATTTCATTAAGGCTTGTCGTGTTGAATCATGACAGGCTCAATGTCAAAAATATTGTGACGCTTGTGATCTACAGTCACTTTAACCCAATGTAAATTCGGGCTGCCAAATGTTTGAAGGCGAGTGAGGTTGGGCAATATCTTGGTCGGGCTGTAAAGTGGCTTGTCAACCTTGAAAAAGTGCGTGTCACCATGCACCAGCAAGACTTGACCCTCAAAATTTTCTGTCTCTTTCACAACAGCTTGTAGAAAGGCTTGGTAACCACTGACGATGGGTGCTTTGCTTTCATCAAGATCCTCGGTCTCAGGCAAGTCAAAACCAGGGTCGCCTTGGAATGCAAGAACAATCCCATGTGACTTTTGACTTTTAGCTTTTTGAAAACTCGATTGCATCCATGCAATATTGGCAGCATCTCGTTCCGTGTATTCGGCATTGCCTTGTTCACATTGAAGAGGTGTTCGTGCACTTTTATTTTTGCAATCTTTTTCGTCCAAAATTTTATTATTGTTACTCCCCGGGATATTCAGTGTGACAAACATCACTTTGTTCTTGGAGAACCGTTTATTTTCTACATACAAACTGTCTGAGCCTGCTGCGCTTTCAAGCGGAATGCCCTTGGGGCCGAAGCTGAACGGTTTGGTGAACATCACTTTGCGTATGTGTGCCAGTCGCTCTTGGGAGTCGTAGCCGCCGTTGTTAAGACGGTGGCAATCGGTCCATTCATTATCGCCAGGAATATAAACAACAGGGCGGCTCATGCTGTCGAATAACTGAATCGCGTTTGTATAAACGTCGTCTGTACATTTTGAACTTCCGTCTTTGATATCACCAACAAAAATACTGAAATCAATTTTTGCGGTGTTAATGCTTTTTAAAACTGCAGGAAATTTTGCGCTATCACCTGCCTTTGCATAGGGCATGTCGCCCCACAAGCCAAATGAAAAAGGTGCAGAGAAAGCTGTGAGGCTGTTCATACTCACCCATGTAATGAATGCCAATTTGATGAGAGATGATTTTTTCATTTTGTAAAAAATAAAGTTTGAAATTGAATGCTTAAAGAACTTTAGAATACATGACCAACGTGACCACGGTGTGAACAATGTGTGACGAATTTAATTATGTTGTGACGCTGAAAATATTCATGAGTTTGTCATGAAATTATTTTGAAATTGCATCAGCTTCTATTTCAGAAGTTATTTCAACTTAACTTTTTTATACATCATGAAAATCAAACACACTATTTTGGCTGCCTCATTGTTGGCAGCCATGTCTGCGCAAGCGCAAACAAATTTTTCTGTTTATGGCACTGCGGACCTTGCTGTGAATAATTTCGCAACAAAGTCTACAGCAGGTGTTAAAACTGAAGAAAACAACATTGTTGCTGGTGGCATGTCTACAAGTAACATTGGTTTTCGGGGTGACCGTGAAATTGCAACTGGTTTAAAAGCCACTTTCCAGTTTGAATTTGAAGTAGACCAGTCTTCCGATACTGGAATTGCAAAAACTCGCGCTGGCTTGATAGGACTTGCGGGCAACATGGGCGCATTAACTATTGGGCGCAGAACGACGCTGGTGAAGGTCGCAATTGATGCTTTGGATGCTGAAGACATCAACACAACTGGATTCCTTGGTGACAATGCACGCGAATCACGTTTGAATGACAGGGTGACATACTCATCGCCTGATTTCTCAGGTTTTTCAGCAGATGTCCAAATAGGTTTTGGTTCTAATGTTCGTGAAACTAGCGCTGTTGGTGTTGTTTCTTCTACCAAAAACGGCAAAATTGATGACTCGATGTCCTACGGTATCAAATATGCCAACGGACCTTTGACAGTTAGATGGGTAACAGAAACAATTAAGGACAGTTCTGCAAAGAAAATCAAAATTGGCGAGGGTGATGCCAAGTACGAATTCTTGCCTGCAACTGCGGGTCAAGTTGCAGACCGCAAGAACGATGCCCTTGGCGCTACTTATGATTTTGGTCTTGCCAAGTTGTTTTTCGTAGATGCAAAGACTAAGCAAGGTACAGCAGCAACAGAAGTATCTCTTAACACTCAGACCGTAGGAGTTCGCGTTCCATTTGGCGCTTACACCTTCGTTGCTAAAACCGGTACTGGCAAGGCCAAGTTGACGGATTCGACTGTTAAAGCTGATGTGGATGCTTATCAACTCTTAGTCATGTATGCCCTTGCTAAGGACACTACCTTGTATGCGGCATATGGTGCTGAGTCAATTTCACATTCTTCATTCACCAACAAAAAGTTTGAGCAAACTAACGCACAGCTGGGTTTGCGTTACAGGTTCTGATTTAGTTTTTTTCCAAGGTAAACTCATAGGCCCGCTCTGCGGGCCTTTTTTATGTATTCTTTATTTTGATTGCGATACTGTGTTTTTAGAGCTCACCATTGGCGATCAAAGCCACTCAGGGGGTCACTTGAGCAACCCAAAGCTGCTATTTACTCTAAATAAAGAAGCTTTAATTTGTGCAGTGCGGCAGGTGACATGCCCAATTGAGTGGACAAATAACGATGCATGCCGCCATGGTCCGTGTTGATCACGTCCAGAGATGCCTTGAGAAAGCTCTCTTGCACTTCCCACACAATTTTTAAGACATCGGGTGACAAGGTGGTCGCGCCGGTGCTGTTACGTTTGTAGAGTTGATTGGTGAGCAAATAGTCGTGCCAAATGTCTTCTTCAGACACTCCCAAGGCGGATAAAAGTAATGCCGCTGCCAAGCCAGTTCGATCTTTGCCAGCTGTGCAATGAAAAAGCAGTGGCTCGGGTGTGGCCAACAGGTGTTCAAACAATTCTGCAAATCGATGTGAGTCAGATTTCACAAAGTCACGGTAGGTGGTCTGCATGGCGTCCAAGGCGTCTGCTGCAGTCAGGGGCTGTCCGCTTAAGTGCTGGGCTTGCAGTCTTTGCACCACGGTGGGCTCAATGCTCAGGCTGTGCCTTTGAATGTCTGGCCAAGAATAAGCTTGCGCCTCACTCTCTTGAACACCTCGAAAGTCAAAAGCACGCGCAATGCCCAGTGACCTTAATTGCGCTAAATCGTTTGAATCAAGTAAAGCCAAATGATCTGATCGGAAAATCTTACGCCATTGAATAGGCCGACCATCATGACCTTGATAGCCCCCCAAATCACGGAAATTGGTAGCGCCGTTTAAGGGGATGTGCCGGCGAGAAAGATCGTTCAAGTTGTGCATAGACATGGGCTAAATAATTTTTCCCATGCGAGCAAAGCTTCGGGTCATGCTGATCAAGACAAACAACATGCCAAGGAGCGCAACATAAGCACTGATCTCACTCATTGACCGCTTTTCAAACCGGAGCCGATAGCCTAATTTGTTATAAATAGCTTTCAATCCGTCAGTGCTATCGGCTCTGAAGTATTCACCGCCTGTGATGGCCGCTACCTTCTTGAGAGCTTCATCTTCTAGCTTAACGCGCATGCTTCGACCTTGAATGTGAACCACATCGCCTTCGGCTGTGCCGATGCCAACGGTGTAAACCTTGACTTCGTGAGATGCAGCCAGTTCTGCCATTTTTTGTAACTCAGGCCCCATGTTGCTTTGACCATCGCTCATTAAAACAATGGCCATGTTTTGACCTCGGCTGGCAGAGGCTTGAATTTCCTTTTTGGGCTGATTTTTTTCATCCAAAGACTTGCCCATGTTTACGGGTTTTTTATTGCTTCCCATGTCGGAAGCCTCGTTGATAATTTTTTGAGCATCAATGCCAGAGCCTGGCAAAAGAGCTTCCAGTGATACCAAGATACTCGTACCCAGTGCAGAGCCATATTGCAAGGGCAAATAATCCAAAGCCTTTAGCAGGGCGTCACGCTCCTCAGTAGGGGCCTGTGCCAAGGCGGCCGTGCCCGCCACCGTGACCAAGCCCACGCGCAATCTGCTGGGTTTGTCTTGAATAAATTGTTGGGCAGCCTGCTGCGCAGCTTCAATGCGTGAGGGTTTCAGGTCCTTGGCGCGCATACTGCCCGATGTGTCGATGACCAACATGACAGTGGCTTCACGCAGGGGTGTCATCAAAACAGTTTGTGGACGTGCCAGTGATGCGCAAATTAACAACAAACCTAAAAGAAGAAAAATGGGTGGAATTTTTCGAGTTCGATACGCGTAGTAAATTGCAAAAAGTGGAACGCCAATGCCGGAGTACAGCATCAAAGGCCACAAAAATTGGACAGAACTTAAATCAGGCACGCCACACCCTGCGCTTTCTCAGTTCAGAAAATCGAAGCAAGGCAGCGGCCAAATCTTCACCCGTTGAAAGTTCTAGGGCATCAACGCCAGCTTGTGTAAAACAAGTGGCCAATTTTTCTTCGCGTTCAGCAGTCAATTTGGCGTAACGAGCGCGAAACTTTGCATTCGCTGTGTCCAGTAATAATTGCTCAGCAGTTTCTGAGTCTTGAAGCAGCATCAATCCGCCATTTGGAAGGTCCATTTCTGCAGCGTCAAAAAGCCGTGCTGCCACTGTGTCGTGCCGTCGACCCAGTGCGCTCAATTCCGACGCCCAATTGAAATCACCCATGAAATCGGACACCACAAAGACAGTGGCCCTGCGCTTTAGCATGCCATTGGCTCTTGCCATCCATTCACGCAAATCAGTTTGATGCGCGGCCTGATGGCTTGGCGAAGTTTCAAGGGCATGCAAAACATGCAGTAAATGGCGTCTCCCCATGCGCGCAGGGATGTGCTTGAAGCCTTCGGCTTCCGCTGGATTTAAAAGCAAAGCCCCGATTCGATTGCCACGCTTCATGAGCAATTTGGCCATCACTCCAACAAAGCGCATCATCACTTCGCGCTTGGTTTGATCGCCACTGCCAAAGTCCATGGACCCACTCAGGTCAAGCAAAAACCAAGCACTGATTTCACGGTCCTCTTGGTGTTCACGCACAAAAGGCGTTTGCATGCGAGCCGTCACATTCCAATCGATGTGGCGTACGTCATCGTGCGCTTGATACTCACGGAGGTCTGCCAACTCCAGGCCCGAACCTCTGAACAAGGTTTTGTGATCGCCTTGGAGTAAGCCATCGAGTCGACGCAAGACCGTCCACTCTAATTGCTGTAGCAATGCCTCAGCGGACATGAGCCTCCAAAGGCTGGTCTGGCATGGGCACTGCCTTCATCACCTCTTGAATCAGGGAGTCTGCTGTTTTACCCTCGGCCAAGGCCGTGTAAGACAAGACCAGTCGGTGCCTGAGCACGTCGGGTACCAAGTCGGCCACGTCTTGTGGCAATGCGTAATCGCGACCTCGCAACAAAGCCAAAGCGCGCGCGCCTTCGATAAGGCCGATGCTAGCGCGTGGGCTTGCGCCAAAACTGATCAATCCTTCCAAAGCATCCAAACCGTAGCGTGCGGGGAAACGTGTCGCGGAAATGATTTTGACGGCATAGTGAACCAAGCTAGGGTCAACATAGCAATGACGACATTGAACTTGCAGGGCTTTGAGATCTTCAGGACTCACCACGCCCGAGACTTGTGCACCGCCCGCAATGACCCTTTGCACAATGACAAACTCATCGTCTTCACTCGGATAGTCGATCAGCACTTTCATCATGAAACGGTCTACCTGTGCTTCAGGCAAGGGGTAGGTGCCTTCAGTTTCAATGGGATTTTGCGTGGCCATGACCAAGAAGGGGGAGGGCACACGATGCGTTTGGCCTGCAATGGTGACTTGTCTCTCTTGCATGACTTCTAACAAAGCACTTTGCACTTTGGCGGGTGCACGATTAATTTCATCGGCCAAGAGCAAGTTGGCAAATACAGGGCCAAGAACGGTGCTGAATTCGCTGGTTTGTTGATTGAAAATTCGCGTGCCAACTAAATCGGCAGGCAGTAGATCAGGTGTGAATTGGATTCGGCTGAAACTCCCATTGAGTGATTTGGCCAAGGTATTCACTGTCAGTGTTTTGGCCAAACCAGGAACACCTTCAATGAGCAAATGACCTTGCGCCAACAATGCCACCAGCACCCGTTCTAAGAATGCGTCCTGACCCACCACCACTCGCTTGACTTCATACAACAATCGTTGCATCAAGGCGGCAGCTTCATCGGGTTTTGACGCTGACGTTGAGTGACTTGAGCCTCGCCATGCTTCACTTGAAACTGTCATGTTGTCTCCTACAAAATCTAAAAAGGGGGTAATCCGACGGCGCTACCAGCACTTTCAATGGTGGTCGCAAAGCCAATGCCAATGAAGGTTCGGGCAGAGGTCGGGTTCAAAATGGCGGTCACGATGCCCACCACTTCGCCGGACATATTGACCAAAGGGCCCCCTGAATTACCAGGGTTGGCCGCCGCATCAAATTGAATCAGTCCCGTCATCACTTGATTGCCTTCAGGTGATTTGAAATGTCGATTGAGACCAGACACGACACCCGATGAAACCGAGGGTCCAATGCCAAACGGAAAGCCGACGGCGACGACAGCATCACCGGGCGCCAGTTGTTGGCTGGACCCCAAAATGGCAGGTTCTAAATCATCAGGAATTTTTGCAGGCTTTAAAACTGCCAAATCTTTTTCGGGTTGTACGCCGATCACCACGGCATCGGCTTCAGTGCCATCAAAAAAAGTAACGCGCAATTTTTTGGCACCAGACACCACATGGAAGTTGGTCAAAATGGTGCCATCGTCTTTGATCACCACCCCTGTACCCACCCCACTTTCGATGTCTGAACCCTTCTTTTTGGGATCTTCAACGTAGGCTTGCACATGCACCACGGCGCCTTGAACTGAGGCTGCAGCCTTGGCGCTTTGGGAAGGCAAGTCTTTGGTTTGCAGGGTGTGCAGCACGGCGGCATCGAGGTCTTTTTGGGTCAGAGGCTCGCGCTTTTCAAATGCGGGCGAAAAAAGACCGACCGCCAATAAGCTCAAGGTGACACCCAACAAAAATACAGCCAGAAAATCCCAACGAAGCAGGGCTTGTAACTTGGGAAGCTTGGATTGGGGGCTGGAAATGGCTGTAGAAGCAGGGGAGGAGGGGGTGAGATTGGGCGGCGCAGGCACAGGCGCACTCGCGTCTAGACCTGCAGGTCGCGGGCTTCTGCTAAATACCGCTTCTCTTTTCATGAATTAACCATAACATAAGCTTCGATGTTAAATTGTCGTAACTGTCTAAAACCCTAATGGCAATGCAATTTCTAGAACCCCTCATGCTTTGGTCGCTTTTGCTACTGCCCTTGATGGCAGGTGCTTATATTTGGCTTCTGAAACGAAAACGCAAACAGGTTGTTGCGTTTTCAGCGGTGTCTTGGATTCTGCAAAACATGGAGACGCCTTCGCCATGGAGGCGCCATGTACCCCCCTTTCTTTTGGCGCTGGCCATGGGACTGTTGTTATTTGCCAGTGCCAGACCCATGGCGCGAGTCACGCTGCCTGCTGATTACATGACCTTGATCATGGCCATAGACGTCTCGAGAAGCATGTTGGCTGAAGACGTAGAACCAAGCCGCATCAAAGCTGCTCAGAAGGCCGCCAAAGAGTTTTTGCAAGACCTGCCACCCAATGTTCGGATTGGCATCATCTCTTTTGCAGGCAATGCCCAGGTTGTTCAGCACGTCACCAATCAGCGAGAAGAATTGGTCTCCGCCATTGATCGGTTTCAGCTACAAAGGGGGACCGCTACGGGCAGTGGCTTGCTCCTGTCACTGGCCACTTTAAGGCCTGAAGCCAAAATTGATTTGGAGGCGGCGCTGTACAACCCAAATCCCTTTGGCTACAGCGATCCATCCTCAGGGGGGTCCAGCGGAGGCGCTCGAAGTTTGGATGCCAAGCCGGCTGACAAAGAGCGTGCGCCAGAGCCTCCTGGTTCCTACAAGGGAGGTGCCATTGTGTTGTTGAGCGATGGCCGCAGAACCACGGGGCCCGATCCCTTGTTGGCTGCCAAGAAAGCAGCTGATTTGGGAGTTCGTGTTTACACGGTTGGTTTTGGAACACCCAATGGTTTTATCCCGGGCTATGAGGGTTATTCGTTTTACGCGCAAGTAGACGAGGAGGCTCTCAAAGCCGTCGCCAAAATCACGGAAGCTGACTATTTCAAAGCAGGTTCAGCCGACGACTTGAAAAAAGTCTATCAGCACTTGTCGACCCAATTTACCTTGGAAAAAAGAGACACAGAAATATCTGCATTGTTGGCCGGCGCAGCTTTGTTGTTTATTGTGCTGGCGCTGGTCTTGTCTGCTTTCTGGTTTCGGATTGGGCCGCAGAATTCACTGGGCCAAATGAAGGCTTGAAAGTCTCAGTATTTGTACTGATGCACGCATCGGATTGTTGATTCTGAGGGGCGCTGGCAGGGGTTTGCTGGGAGTGTGGTTTTCATGCTATAGTCCATAGCTTAGCGGCTGTAGCTCAGCTGGATAGAGTACTTGGCTACGAACCAAGGGGTCGTGGGTTCGATTCCTGCCAGCCGCACCAGATTTCGATTTTTTCGAGACTAGAACACAGCTTAGAGGCTTACGCCCCTAGGCTGTTTTTCTTTGTTCTGCCGGGCCAAATCCTTTGAAAGTTCCCATTTTTTAACTCACCCGCCTATGAGTAAAGCATTTACCCGCGAGACAGATGCCGATGATGTCGGCGAGGACCC
>CAIMUZ010000060.1 GCA_903844775.1 uncultured Burkholderiales bacterium
ACACCATCTTGTTGGAAGTGCTGGTACCGTTGGTTACAAAGAAACAATGGTCGGCATTGAAAATACGTGCCGCATTGCGTTCGCTTTCACCGATGGCGCCGTTGTGGTCCAACAGCTGACCCAACTCTTCCACGGCGTTGCACACGTCTGCACGCAGCATGTTCTCACCATAAAACTGATGGTACATCTGCCCCACAGGGCTCTTCAAAAATGCAACGCCGCCAGAGTGACCTGGGCAGTGCCATGAGTAGGAACCGTCTTCTGCATAGTCCAACAAGGCTTTGAAAAAGGGTGGCTGTACGCCTTCTAAATAACTCTTGGCTTCGCGGATGATGTGGCGAGAAACAAACTCTGGCGTGTCTTCAAACATGTGGATGAAGCCATGCAATTCGCGCAAGATGTCATTGGGAATATGGCGCGAAGTTTTGGTCTCACCATAGATATAAATGGGCACATCGGCATTTTTACGACGCACTTCTTCAATGAAGGCACGCAAGCTCAACACCGCAGGGTCTAAATCGGGGCCGGGTGTGAACTCTTCGTCGTCAATCGACAAGATGAAGGCACTGGCACGTGATTGTTGTTGCGCAAACTGCGAAAGATCGCCGTAACTGGTCACGCCCAAGACTTCAAAGCCTTCAGTTTCAATGGCTTGAGCCAAGGCTCGAATACCCAATCCTGAAGTGTTTTCAGAGCGATAGTCTTCGTCAATGATGACAATGGGAAAACGAAATTTCATAGAGCCAGCCTTGGTTCTCAAATAAAAATAAGCAAGCCCGAAGTGTAATGAATTTTCATGACATTCAGCTTATTCCAACTCAAGATTACCTCACCCCCCCGATGCTATACTTCAAGCCTCGGAGCGGTGGATGAGTGGTTTAAGTCGCACGCCTGGAAAGCGTGTGTGGGTTTATCCCCACCGCGGGTTCGAATCCCGCCTGCTCCGCCAACATTTAACCCCGCTAGGACCCTGTTTTAGCGGGGTTTCCACTTGGTGAAGACTTAAGAACCCACTTGCTAAGCCACTGCGGCAGGCAGTTTAGAGACAGACGCCAACAATGTCTGTGTATAAACATGTTGCGGATTGGCATAAATATCGGCTGCACTGCCCTGCTCTACCACTTCGCCCTTGTTCATCACCAACAGCGTGTCAGACATGTACCTGACGACTTCAAGGTCATGCGAGATGAACAAGTAGCTAAGGCCCAAATCTTTTTGCAAGTCCTTGAGCAAATTCAAAACCTGGGCTTGAACCGAAACATCCAGCGCCGAAACAGCCTCATCAAGTACGACCACTTCGGGCGACAAGCTCAAGGAGCGTGCAATTGCGATGCGCTGACGTTGCCCTCCTGAAAATTCAAACGGGTACCGTTTCAATGAAGAAGCTGGCATGCCCACTTGATCGAGCAAAGCCAAAGATCTTTTTTCCCAATCGGCTGGGCCTGACCCGATGCCATGCAACTGCATGGGCTCATTCAAAATTTCACCAACGGTAAAACGTGGGTTCAATGAGGCATACGGGTTTTGAAACACGATTTGCAAGCGTCGTTTGTAAGTGGCAAATTCGGTATTGGACATGTCAAACAAATTTTTGCCATCAAACAAAACCTTGCCAGCAGTGGCTTGATGAAGTCTGAGCAAACACAAACCGACCGTTGTTTTACCAGAACCCGACTCGCCCACCAAGCCCACAGTTTGGCCGCGCATGAGCTTGAAGCTCACGTTTTCCACAGCCACAAAGTCGTCGCTCTTAAACCATGCGCCAGAGCGCTTAAAAACTTTACGCAGGTCTTGAACTTCTAACAAAGGATTGTCGGATGGCACCACAATCTGGGGCGCGTTGATGGTTTGAAATTCAGACGCTTCGCTCACATCCGGTGACATCCAGTCGTCAATCGTCAACAAACGTTTGCCTTGACGTTCTATGCTCGGACGGCAGCTAAGCAAGGCTTTGGTATAGGGATCTTGGGGGTTGGCAAACAAAGAACGTACGGGTCCCGCCTCGCGGACCCTGCCCTTTTGCATCACCACGGCTTGATCGGCCACCTCACTGACCAATCCTAAGTCGTGGGTAATGAAAAGCATCGCCATGCGTCTGCGCTCACGCAGCTTAGCCAAGAGCATCAAAATTTGTCGCTGAACCGTCACGTCCAATGCGGTCGTGGGCTCGTCTGCAATGAGCAACTCGGGTTCGCAGGCCAGCGCCATGGCAATCATGACGCGCTGTTGTTGTCCGCCTGAAAGTTCGTGTGGATAAGCGTTCACTCGTCGTTTGGGTTCAGGAATACCCACCTCTTCAAGCAAGGCACAAGCTCTGTCCATTGCTTCTTTTTTGTTCACATGCTTGTGAACTCTGAGCATCTCTGCGAGCTGGTAGCCCACGGTGTAAACAGGGTTCAAGGACGTCATCGGGTCCTGGAAAATCATGGCAATGCGCGAGCCTCGAATAAGCTGCCAATCGGCTCGCGAAAGGTTGAGCAATGCGCGCTTGTCGTATTCAATGCTGGAATGAATGGCCACTCTGGCGTTTTGCTTTGGCAACAAACCCATGATGGCCAATGCGCTGACTGATTTACCACTGCCCGATTCGCCCACCAAGGCCACAGTGCGCTCTCGGGGAATTACGAACGAAACACTTTCGACCGCTCGCACTGGCGCTTTGGAAGCGCTGATGAAATCGATCGTGAGATTTTTAACTTCCAACAAATTGTCAGAAATTTGGGCGATCGGTGGGGGTGATCTGCGCGTTGCCATAGATTGAATGTGTTTGAATATGGATGCTCAATGATTCTTCAATGAATGACCTTGGGATCCAATGCATCCCGCAAAGAATCTGTCAACAAAGACAAGGCCGTCACAAAAATAGACATGGCCGCCGTGGCCGACAACAATTGCCACCACTTTCCCACCAATAAATCATTTTGAGCTTCGGTGAGCATGGTGCCCCATGACACGCCATCTACGGGTACACCAAAACCTAAAAATGACAGTATCACTTCCGCTTTGATGCACGACACGGTCAGCAAAGAAAATTGCACCAAGATCACATGACTCACGTTGGGCAAGATGTGCACAAACATGCGTCGATTGTTTGAAGCCCCAATGGCGTCTGCCGCTCTGACATAGTCGCGGTTACGGTGCTTCATATATTCACCCCGAATTAACCGGTAGGTACCAGTCCATCCGGTGATGCCCAGAATCAAAACCACAGCCATGGTGCCTTTGGTGTTGAGCACAGCGGCTATGGCCAAAATAAGCAAGATACCTGGAATGGAATGGAAGACGTTGTAAACCCAATTGCTCAGGTCATCGACCACGCCGCCATACCAGCCCGACACGGCGCCCAAGGCTGTGCCCAAGAAGGTTGCCATGAGTGCAGCCGCCAAGCCCACCATGATGCTGGTTTCGGCGCCCTTCAAGGTTTTGGCGAGCACATCACGACCCCATTTGTCTGAGCCCATCGGTAATTGGGTGGCCAGTGCGTTGACTTTGTCGCCCGCCGGTTTCACCGCCTTTTGGGCCTGCTCCCATTGTGCAGAAATAGGATCAATGACATCGGAAGGCGTAGGCTCAAACAACACAATGGGGGGCAAGCTCGGGGCACCATCAACATTCTGCGTTTCAAACAGGGCCCATGAAGGCGGGGCATGCCCAATGGCCACTTCTTTCTCCCAGTCAGATGCCAAACTGCCCATCAATGTGGTGAGGACCAAAGCCAAACTGAGCAATACCGTGATGGCGCTCCAAACCCCTGTCTGATCGGATTTAAACCGACGCCAAGCCAGTGTCCAAGCGCCTTCACTCACGGGCTGGTTGGTTTGTAATGTCATGCTGTTCATGTTGTGTGTCAATAATATATATGGCGATGGCGTTCAGCAAAGTTCTGTGATTTTGACTTAACGCAATTGAACACGTGGGTCAGTCAAGCTGTAAAGCACATCCCCTATCAAATTGAAAACCATGGTGGCAATGGCCACATAAACCGTCACAGCCTTGATAACTGGAAAATCGCTTCGTTCAACAGCCAGAATAATTTCACGGCCAACCCCGGGGATACCAAAAAATCGCTCTAGAAGAAATGCACCCAACAACAGCGTAGGAATGTGTGAGATCACAAAGGTAATGACCGGGATCAAGGCGTTGCGCAGAACATGGACGAACATCACACGGGATTCAGACAAACCTTTGGCTCGGGCAGTTCGCACATAGTCTTGGTCAACTTCGTCTATGACAAAGCTTCGAAACAAGCGCGTGTTGGGCGCAATGCTTACCAGCAAGCCAAGCAAGATGGGCAAGGGTGCGAAAACGGCAATATTTTTCCAATAATCTTCGCTCCAACCTTGAACGGGAAACCAGCCTAGCCGATAAGCCAATACATACTGACCCAAAATAATGAAGACCAAAATACTGACAGACATGAGCGCCGTAAAGATCACCATCGTGCCTCGGTCAATGGAGGAGCCACGAACCCAAGCCAAGCCAACGGCCAAACACAAAGCCACCAATGTTTCTATGACCAACAGGGGCACCATCAGCGTCAAAGATGCGGGCAAGCGAGTGGCAAATATACTGGCCACTGATTCGCCGGTGCTCCAGCTGTTTCCAAAGTTAAAGGTGGCCACCTGCTTCACAAAAATCCACAATTGCACTGTGAGTGCTTGGTCTAAGCCCAACTCTGCACGGATGCTGTCGATTTGTTCTTGATTGGAAAACAAACCAGCCAAGACATACGCCGGGTCACCACCAATCCAGTTGAAAAGAAAAAAGACCAATAAAATGACGCCCGCCAGTGTGGGAACCATTTGCCACAAACGACGAAGAACATAAGCACTCATGGTGTGATCCTCGGTTTAAGGTTTTTGAATGTCATAGTAAATCCAGTCAACCAAAATAAGCGGGTGCTTGCGATAACCTTCAACCCGATGGTGACTCAGTCGAGTGGAAACGCTGGTTGAGCTCAAACCAAGTGCACCATTGACTTCCATGAGTCGATACATGTTGTGCAACACACGCGTACGCTCTGGGCCATCAGGCAGACGTTTGAGCTGCTCAAAATAGGCGTCGTATTCTGCACTCTCAAAGCATGAATAGTTATTTTGTCCAATGGTCTTTGAGTACAGCAACTTCATCACGAACTCAGCTTCGGCAGAACGTGTCCACCCCAAAGACCATGAGGGAATGGCGCACTGTTTGCCTTGTTTCAACATTTCTGGAAATTTGTCTTTCTTAACCTTCAATCGAATGCCGAGACGGTCCATTGATTTTTTCCACAATTCATCGCGCTCACGTTCAATGGACGACGTCGATGAATAGATGGTTAAGACCAAGGGTTTGCCATCGGGGTACATGCGATAGCCCTTGGCATCTTTTTTGTAGCCAAATTGGTCCAGCAACGCATTGGCTGAAAGGGGGCTGAACTTCACAATGCTTTTGTAGTTGGGGTCGTGCCCTGCAATCACAGGCGATACCATCTGCTCAGCTTTGATGGCCTGGCCTTTGCGTATAACGCGAATTTCTTCATCAACATCGTAGCCCATGATGATGGCACGACGCAGTGCAATTCGCTCAGGTGAATAGCCGCCAATCAGCGGATCTCGCAAGTTGAAAAACTGATACCGAATGTCGGGCTCAACACTGCGGAACATGTTCACACCTTCTGCCACCCAGGTTTGCAGCAAATCATTCTTAGGGGTCAGTGCTTTTTCAATGAATGAGGGCGGCACGGCGACGACATCGATTTCTTTGCCGCTGAACGCCAACCACATCGACTGAGGCTCCTCAATGATGCTGATCTCAACCCGGCCAATTTGCGGCATTTTGCGGCCCTGCATTTGATTGGCGATGCGAAGCTCTAACAGATTGTTGGCGGGTGGCTCGAAATTCCAAACGAAGCCTGCATACTCAGGATTGGCTTTTAAAATTATTTTGGATCCCCGTACCCACTTGTCTAGCATGTAAGGCCCTGTGCCCACGGGGTGGGCCATGATGCCTTCAAAGCCATATTTCTCAACCACTTCTCTCGCTATACCGGCGGCAAAGGGACTAGTGAGAAGCGATAGAAAATTCCGGTCAGCTTGATTGAGCTGAATGACCAAGGTGTATCTGTCTGTCGCGTAAATACCGGGGTGTTTGAGGTTGTAATCAAACTTCCCGCTGACTGTTGCTTGTTGACGAGACTGCGCAAACCCTAAAATTTTGTCATCAAGATCAGAAACTTGAGGGCTGCGATTTTTAGGGTCGGCATGCCGCAACAAGGCGTAGACAAAATCATATGCCGTCAATTCCCGCCGTTGCCCTTTGAAGGCATCGTCAGGGGTAAAAAATAATCCTTTTTTAATTTTAAAGGTGTATGTTTTTCCGTCCTTGGAAACCTCTGGCATGGCCTCTGCAGCATCCGGCACCAAACGGGTGGGCATGGCCATCCAGTCATACGTCATGAGTGGCTGAAAGATGGCGGCGGTGATGGTGTTGGAATAGAGGTCGTTGACACGAACAGGGTCGAAGCCAGTTTCAGCGACTGGAAAAGCCAAGCGCAGAACTTTGTCAGGGTCGGCGGGATTGGCCTTTGGGTTAGGGGCAGAATTGGCGAGTGCGCTAGACACACACAGCATGACAGCAGCGCCAAAAATAAAGGCCTGTACGGAGAAAATTTTCAAATAAAGGGTCAGCGCTTTGGGCGGCGCTTGATATTTTATTTTTAAAAAATCAACGAATTTCAAAGCAGTCCTTTGCATTGGAAAATCATCAAAAAGCCCCGACTTGGCGGGGCTTTTTTGTGGCGTGCAAATGGCTTAACGAACCACAGCGATTTGCTCGCGCTTACCACCTTTGTAGGTGTACAAGGTCAGTGCGCCATTTTTAATGTCGCCCTTTTCATCAAATGCAATGTTACCTGTAACGCCTTTGTAGTTGATTGATTTCAAAGCAGGCAAGTACTTGGCAGGATCGGCAGATCCAGCCGTGACCATTGCCTGTGCCATGACTTTCACAGCGTCATAAACGTAAGGCGCATAGACCTGTACATCGGCGTTGAACTTGGCTTTGAAGTCTGTACGGAATTTATCCATACCGGCTTTTTGCTCGCCTTCCACACCACCCGCCTCAGCACAGAACACGTTCTCTTCGCCCATGCCATCGGCCGCCAACTTGGCCAACTCAGTGGTGCAAATGCCGTCACCCCCCATGAACTTAGCATTGATGCCGAGTTGTTTCATTTGTTTGAGCATAGGACCAGCGACAGCGTCCATGCCACCAAAGAACACCACATCTGGTTTTTTACCTTTGAGGGTGGTCAGGATGGAGTTGAAGTCAGAAGATTTGTCGGTGGTGAATTCGTGACCCACCAAATTGCCGCCAGCAGCCTTCACCGCTTTTTCAAATTCTTCGGCAACGCCTTGGCCGTAAGCGGTGCGGTCATCAATGACAGCAATGCTTTTGCCTTTGAGAGTTTCAACCGCATATTTGCCCAAGGTGCCACCCAAGTGCACATCGTCGGCCACCACTCGGAACGCACCGGCATAACCTTGTCGTGTGTACTTAGGGTTGGTGGCAGAAGGGGAAATTTGAGGAATTCCAGCGCCGTTATACAACTGAGAAGCTGGAATGGTGGTGCCTGAATTCAAGTGCCCAATGATCCCATTCACTTTGGCATCGACTAATTTTTGCGCAGCAGCTGTGCCTTGTTTTGGATCGGCACCGTCGTCTTCGGCCAACAATTCAAACTTGACAACTTTGTCGCCAATTTTCAAACCAGCGGCATTCAATTCTTCAATGGCCATTTTGGCGCCGTTTTCATTGTCCTTACCCAAGTGGGCAATGGCACCACTGGTGGGCGCAACGTGTCCAATTTTGACGACCAATGCACCATCGCCTTTTTTGCCGCAGGCAACCAAGGTGAGGGCCACTGCGGCCACAGCAACCGCGGTCAAGGGGGTCTTAAGGTATGACAATTTCATGAAAAGCTCCATCGTAAAAAATTGCTAAGGTTAAAAAAACATAACGATACCGCAATTTATGCGGTCTGTGCGGCCAAGTCATAACGATTGATCGTAAAACCCAGCTGGGTGTAATGTTTCCAGCGCAAACGTGCACTGGTTTTGTCACTTTCATCCGGACCAACCACCTCAATCAAGCGCTTGACATGGTCGAAATTGACTGGACTGTTAGGGGTTAGATTAACCCAGATGTCCAAATTGGCAAAATGCATCAAAGCCAACCAATCTGTGCCCAAAATGATGCTGGAGTTTTTGCACAGAATCTCAGAATCGGTCGCCAAACAATGGCCGACAAAGTCAGTGGCATTTAAAAGCCATAAGGATTGATCGAGCGATTGAAGAGACTCTTCAGAGACCCAAACGCCCATGCGCTTGCCCTTAACACTGCCTTTGCGAAGCAGGCGACAAACGTAGGGCCACTTCTCTGGCGCATTGAAATGAAAATCAACTTGAACCATGATTAAGCACCCATGTGCAGCTTTAGACTTGAAAATTCAAGCCGCATCTATTTTTTGACACCAACTTGTTGTGACAACAAATACTGAAGTAACAAGCCCACAGGTCGACCCGTAGCGCCTTTGGCAGCGCCACCTTTCCACGCAGTGCCCGCAATGTCCAGATGAGCCCAAGGGTATTTCTTGGCAAAACGCTGCAAGAACTTAGCCGCCGTGATGGCGCCACCTGCGCGCCCGCCCACATTGCCCACATCGGCAAAGTTAGATCTCAAGCTCTCTGCATATTCTTCATCCAGTGGCATTCTCCAGCAAAGGTCCATGGCAAGGTTCCCTGCATTTTGAAGGGCCTCTGCCAAGGTGTCTTCACTGGCAAACATGCCCGATCGAATTGCCCCTAGGGCAATCACACATGCACCAGTCAGCGTGGCAATGTCGATCACAGCCATCGGTTTAAAGCGTTCCGCATAGGTCAAGGCATCGCACAAAATCAAACGGCCTTCAGCATCGGTGTTCAGAATCTCAATGGTCTGGCCGCTCATGCTGGTGACAACATCGCCCGGCTTCACAGCCAAACCATCTGGCATATTTTCGCAAGCGGGAATTAAGCCCACCACATTGAGCTTTGGCCTTATCAAACTCAAAGATTTAAAGACCCCCAATACACTGGCTGCGCCGCCCATGTCGAATTTCATTTCGTCCATTTCGGGTGCAGGCTTGATAGAAATACCACCCGTGTCAAATGTGATGCCCTTGCCCACCAGCACCACGGGGGTATCCGTTTTGGCGGCGCCTTGGTACTTCAAAATAATAAATCGAAGGGGCTCGGCTGAGCCTTGCGCCACTGACATGAATGACCCCATGCCCAACTTGGCAACTTCTTTTGGACCCAAAACCTCGCAGGATATATTGGCCGTCTTCGCCAATCCTTGAGCGGCCTTGCCCAACAGGGTGGGCGTTGCATGGTTGGCTGGACGGTTGGCCCATTCCTTGGCAAATTCAATGCCTTGTACCATCGCCACCGATGTCGCAAACGTCTCTTTCAGAGCAGCGTTGGCAGCTGCAACGCCCAAAACTACTTGAGTCAACTTTCGAGTTTTGGGTTTGGATTGGGTGGTGCCGTAAACGTAAGTACCCTCAGCCACCGCCAAGATGGAAGCGTGCAAATTGGCGGGGGTAGGCGTGCTGGCAAAAGTAATCAGGGTTTTAGTGGTTTCTGCTGATTTAAGACCCGTCATGGCACCCATCACGCCAGATTTAACGTCACCCGTCTTGCCTTCTCCAATGCCAACAAGCACGATTTTGGAGGCTGAAACACCACTGACAGCGTAGGCTTGCAGGGTTTTGCCCGCCTTGGCAGAGAAATCCTTGGCCTTGATAGCTTTTTCAATCAAGGCAGAAAGAGGGTCTTTGCCTGCTTGAAAATGCTCAGAAATGAGGACAATCAGGGTCTCCGTAGCGGTTTTAGCGGCAGAGGCCAATGAAAGTGTTTTTAATTCGAAGTTCATAATTGGGGTTTTCCTGAGCGTCATGTTATTCCATTCTTCAATTCGAAAAGACTTGGCCAGAAGTTTTGGTGCCACGGTCGTGGTTTTAGCCACGATTGTGATGACCATCATTTTGATCCGAACTCTGGGTCAAGCCACAAAGGGGAGCGTCAATCCCTCAGAAGTCATGCTGATTATGGGCTTGACTGTGATGGGGCATCTCACCACGATTTTGACACTCAGTTTGTTCATCGCCGTAGTTGCAACGCTCTCTCGCATGTATGCAGACAGCGAAATGGTCATTTGGTTTTCCAGCGGCAATGGCTTGGCCGCATTTTCACAACCTTTGTTTCATTTTGCGTGGCCCATCTTGACCATCATTGCTTTGTTAGCCTTGTTTGTTTGGCCATGGAGTAATACGCAAATCCAAGAACTTCGTGAGCGGTACGAACAACGCAACGACATAGAACGAGTCGCCCCGGGCCAATTCCAGGAGTCTGCTGGCGGCAAGCGTGTCTTCTTCATTGACAAAGACAGCCCAAGTAATCGAACTGGGCGTCAGGTGTTTGTCTCCAGCTTAGATGGCAACATTGAATCCATAACAACAGCCCAACAAGGGCAAATTGAAATTACCAAAGGTGAACGATTTTTAAGTCTGCAACACGGCCAGCAAATGCTGAAGAATCATGAAACAGGCGAAGTCAGGGTCACAGAATTCAAAGACTATCAAATATTGATCGATCCTTCTTCTAAATATGCTGCCACAGAAATACAAAGCCGAATGCTCAATTCACTGGCCTTATTGACAGAGCCAACGCCCGTCAATCTGGGGGAGTTATCTTGGCGGCTGGGCTTGCCCTTTGCAGCCGTCAATTTACTGATCATTGGCTTGGCTGTTTCAAGTGTCAATCCGCGCGTTGGTAAAAGCTACAACCTGGCTTTGGCTTTGTTTTGCTTTGTGGCTTACTACAACATGGTCAACGTTGGTAAGAACTGGATTGCGGCTGGCATCACCAGTCTGCCCGCCTTCATGTTCACACTCCATGGCGCTGTGTTTGTTTTTGGCATTTCTTGGCTCATGATCAGACACTTTAATTTATCTTGGCGCAACCTATTGCCCAAGTCAAAGATGGCACTCAAAAAGAGGGCTGTATGAAAACCATACGCCGTCTCATTCATGGTGAAATTATTCGTGCGGTCACATTTGTGGCCATTGGGTTTTTGGCCTTGTTCATGTTCTTTGACTTGGTTGATCAACTTCAATCACTGAGCAAGAACAAATTTCAAGGTTACCAAATTCAGCACGCGTTGATGTATGTCGGCTTGCTAATTCCCAGCCACTTGTACGAACTCCTCCCCATCTCGGTTCTAATTGGTTCCATATTTGTAATGGCCCGTTTTGCCCAAAGTTCTGAGTTCACCATTTTGCGAACGGGTGGTCTTGGACCCTGGCGCGCACTGGGCACATTGTTTCAATTGGGGCTGTTGTTTGTCACCATTACTTTTATTTTTGGCGACTACATCTCCCCTTGGTCAGACAGGCAAGCGCAACTTCTCAAAGCTCACTACCAAGGTCAAATTACAGTGGGTCAAACAGGCGCATGGCTGCGCGAGAAGCAAGAAAATTCTCAGTTTGCTCTGAATGTCAAATCCATGGACAGCAATGGCAATCCAGAAAATATTCGCATCAATGAGTTTGACAATCAAGGTCGACTCCTCGCCATCACAACATCCAAGCATGGCGAGTTCACAAACACCGGCTTGTGGCAACTCAAAGAAGTTAATCGACGCATTTTCAACATTCAGACTGCCGGTGCATCCAGTATTCAAGTCTTAAATCTATCTGAATGGCAATGGAAAACCAACATCACTGGCGAGATGGTGGGCGCTGCCCTACTCAGCCCTGATCGGATGAAGGCCATCGATTTGTTCCAATACATGCGTCACTTGGAAGCCAATGGTCAAAATGCTCAAAGATATGAAATTGAATTTTGGCGAAAAGTCTTTTACCCCCTCAGTTGCTGGGTGATGTTGACACTGGCCTTGCCCTTTGCCTATTTGCATTTCCGATCTGGCAACATTGCGGGCTACGTATTTGGTGGCGTGATGGCGGGTATCAGCTTCTATTTGCTCAACAACGTTTTTGGCTTCATGGGCAATCTCCAAAATTGGCAGCCCTTGCTCACAGCCGCAGCGCCGGCGCTTATTTACAGCCTTGTATCGCTGGCCACATTTGCTTGGCTTGTACTCAGGCAGTAAAAACAATTCCCCATGATCACAAAACAATCTTCCAAAAGTGACCACAGTTCAATCCATTCCGGCATTATTTTGTTTGCGCATGGTTCACGCGACCCTCTATGGCGCCTTCCCATTGAGGCAGTTGCAAGTCGCATCATCAGTTTGTCGCCCCATGCGCTGGTCATGTGCGCCTACCTTGAGTTGACAACGCCCGACCTGCCTTCATGCGTTCGAACTTTGGTTGAAAAGGGTGTGACCAGAATCAGTGTGTTGCCCATGTTTTTAGGCATTGGCAAACATGCACGCGAAGATTTACCGCTTTTAATGAAGCAACTACAAGACACTTACCCACAAATTGATTTTGAACTGCGCAAGGCCATCGGCGAAGAACCCGAGTTGACTTTGGCCATTGCGCAAATTGCCCTCAAAACTGTCAGCTAGGACGTCAATGCCTCATGGCGTAAAAGGGTGCGGAGCGAAGTCGTTAGATCTGTAAGGCATAATAAACTCCAGCTTATAGGGCTTCCTGTTATGAACTTGCATCAATTCCGCTTTGTCCAAGAAGCCTCACGGCGAAATCTCAACCTCACTGAAGCAGCGAAGGCCCTTCACACTTCTCAGCCGGGCGTTTCAAAAGCCATCATTGAACTTGAGCAAGAGTTGGGCATTGACATCTTTGCACGACATGGCAAACGACTGAAACGCATCACTGAGCCGGGCCAGCATGTGCTCAAAAGCATCGAAGTGATCATGCGAGAGGTCGGCAATTTAAAGCGAATTGGCGAACAGTACAGTGCCCAAAATAACGGAACGCTTTCAATTGCTACCACGCACACGCAAGCGCGTTATGTATTGCCAGTTCCCGTAGCCCGACTGCGCGAAGCTTATCCTCAAGTCAATATCAGTTTGCACCAAGGCTCACCCGATCAAGTGGCGCGGATGTTACTGGACGATACGGCTGAAATTGGCATGGCCACAGAATCCTTGGCTGACTACGAAGATTTGGTCACGCTGCCATGTTATGAATGGCAGCACATGTTGGTGCTTGCACCCGACCATCCCTTGGCACGGAAAAAACATATTCATCTTGAAGACATCGCCAAAGAACCCCTCATCACATACCACCCCTCTTTCACAGGACGCACCAAGATTGACTTGGCCTTTGCCAGTAAAAAACTTCACCCCCGTATTGCACTGGAAGCGATTGATTCCGATGTGATCAAAACTTATGTTCGCCTAGGTTTAGGCATTGGTATCGTGGCAGAAATGGCCATGAAAGATGATCCAGCTAGCGATTTGGTGGCCATTCCCTTAGGCGATTTACTGGGCAGGAACGTAGCCCGTGTCGCTTTCAAACGAGGCGCTTATTTGCGCAATTTTGTCTTTCAATTTGCAGAGCTTTTAAGCGACAGACTCACTGCCGCCTTGGTGGCCAAGGCCATGGCAGGTCATGTTAATGATTATGAGTTGTGAGACCTCTATGAAAATAATGACGACACCCTCATTGGTCTCTAAACATCCGAAGATGGGGACCACTATTTTTACAGTCATGTCTGCATTGGCTGCAGAGTCTGGTGCCGTTAATTTGGGACAAGGTTTTCCAGACTTTGACTGCGATGAAAAATTGGTCAGCGATGTCACAGCTGCCATGCAAGAAGGCTTGAACCAATATCCACCCATGACGGGGGTGCTGCCGCTGAGACAGGCAGTCTCAGAAAAAATCAAAACTCTCTACGGCCATCAATACGATGTCAACACAGAAATTACAATCACTGCAGGAGCAACTCAAGCCATTTTGACCATCATGTTGGCCGTGGTTCACCCAGGTGATGAAGTCATTGTGCTTGAGCCCTGCTACGACAGCTATGTACCCAATATTGACATGGCCGGAGGTACGGTGGTGCGAGTTCCATTGACACCCGGCACGTTCAGGCCTGACTTTGACAGAATTCAAGCAGCTATCTGCCCAAAAACAAGGGCCATCTTGATCAATTCACCGCACAACCCAAGTGGCATGGTGTGGCGTCATGAAGACATGCTGAAGTTACAAGAAATTTTGGCACCCACACAAGTGTTACTCATCAGTGACGAAGTGTACGAACACATGGTTTATGCGCCACTTCAGCACCACAG
This sequence comes from uncultured Burkholderiales bacterium, assembly GCA_903844775.1. Taxonomy (GTDB): domain Bacteria; phylum Pseudomonadota; class Gammaproteobacteria; order Burkholderiales; family Burkholderiaceae_C; genus Limnohabitans_A. The sequence goes on from CAIMUZ010000060.1 coordinate 14,305, forward strand.
TGCCTCTAGCTACCCTGGTTTAGCAGCGCGTGCATTTGTGGTCTCGAGCTTTGGCAAAAGCTACCATGTCACGGGCTGGAAAGTGGGCACCGTGGCTGCGCCGGTGGCCTTGACTGCAGAATTTAGGAAAGTCCATCAATTCAATGTATTCACGGTCAACACGCCCGTGCAGCACGGTTTGGCTCGCTACATGAAAGACCCCCAGCCCTATTTGAATTTACCTGCGTTTTATCAACGTAAAAGAGATTTATTCCGTGCGGGCTTGGCGCGCACTCAATTTAAAATGCTGCCTGGAGAAGGTACCTACTTTCAATGTGTCGACATCTCTGAACTTTCGGTGCCAGAAAAAAATTTAGGTGAGTCAGAGTTTTGCAAATGGCTCACCAAAGAGGTAGGTGTTGCTGCCATTCCAATGTCAGCTTTTTACGGCGATAGCTTTGATCAACATGTGATTCGCTTTTGTTTTGCAAAAAAAGACACCACACTCAACGCAGCCATAGAAAGACTGTCAAGACTCTAGGATACTGGGTCCCTCAATTTAGTCATCAGATTCTGGGGCCAGCCCAGGAAACAACACTGAGTTGTAACCAAATTTAGAAAAGTCTTTCACGCGCATAGGGTACAAAATACCAACAAGGTGATCACATTCGTGCTGAACCACCTTGGCATGAAAGCCATCCGCCACGCGGTCAATAGGATTGCCCATTTCATCAAAGCCTGTATAACGAATTTTCATTGCCCGAGGCACAATGGCGCGCAATCCCGGCACAGACAAGCAGCCCTCCCAATCGTTTTGCAGGTCATCACTCATCACGGTAATTGTGGGATTGATCAACACCGTCGGCGGTATGGGTGCAGCATCGGGGTATCGCGGAATAACTTCGCCCGTACCAAAAATCACCAACTGAACATCCCAGCCAATTTGAGGCGCCGCCAAGCCTGCACCATTGGCCGCAATCATGGTTTCCTTCATGTCCACAATGCCGGCCAACAACTCGGGCGTGTTGAAAGCCAAAACAGGCTGGGCTTGGCGCAGCAAACGCTCATCACCCATCTTTAAAATTTGTCTGACCGTCATGTAGAAGCTCCCTCTTTAAGTGGGTCATGAATCAATGCCAATAAACCAGCTTCGTCAAGGACCGGAATACCCAGCGCCAACGCTTTCTCTAACTTGCTACCGGCCTCTTCACCCGCTACCACGTAGCTGGTTTTTTGGCTCACGGAGCCGGCCACTTTGGCACCCGCCGCCTCCAACATGACCTTGGCATCCTCGCGACTCAGGTTGGGTAAAGTACCCGTGAGCACAAACGTTTTACCAGTTAATAATTGGGGTGCACGCTCTGCAGGCGGGCCCTCTTCCCACCGAAGGCCACAGGCACGAAGCTGGGCCACAATTTCTTGATGGTGCGCTTGCTGGAAAAATGTACGAACACTTTGCGCCACGATGGGTCCTACATCGGCCACTTGGAGTAACTCTTCTTCTGTCGCTTCGATCAGGCCATCGAGCGTACCAAAGTGTCGCGCAAGCTCTTTGGCAGTTGCCTCCCCCACATGGCGAATCCCCAAGCCATAAATGAAGCGTGGCAAGGTGGTGTGTTTCGATACTTCTAATGCCTTCAAAATATTGACGGCAGATTTTTCAGCCATTCGATCAAGTTGAACCAAGGCGGTCAAACCGATCTTGTACAAGTCAGGCAAGGTACTCACCAGCCCTGAATCAACCAGCTGATCAATGAGTTTTTCACCCAAACCATCGACTTCAACAGCACGTCTTTGGGCAAAATGCAAGAACGCTTGTTTACGCTGCGAACTGCAAAATAAACCCCCACTGCAACGGTAGTCGGCTTCGTCTTCATCTCTCAAAGCAGCGCTGCCGCAAACCGGGCAAATTCGCGGCATGGTGAAGATTTCAGCGCCTTCAACGCGTTTGTCGATGACCACACCCACTACTTCAGGGATGACATCACCGGCGCGCCTGACGATGACGGTGTCCCCCACTCGCACATCCTTTCGACGCGCTTCATCTTCGTTATGCAAGGTCGCGTTGGTCACCGTTACCCCACCTACAAATACGGGCGCCAGTTTGGCCACAGGTGTGAGCTTGCCGGTTCTTCCAACTTGAACATCGATGGCCTGGACCGTGGTGAGCTCTTCTTGGGCGGGAAATTTGTGCGCCACGGCCCATCGGGGCTCTCTCGTGACAAATCCCAACTGATTTTGTAGCGATAAATCATTGACTTTGTAAACCACGCCATCAATGTCATAGGGTAGTGCATCGCGCTCTAATGCAATGAGTTCATGAAAGCCAATCAAGCCAGCGGCACCTTTGACACACTGCGTTTGAATGGCAACAGGGAATCCCCAAGCTCTGAGCGTTTGCAATAAATCGAAGTGATTTTTGAAAGGAACTGCATGACCTGGCCATCGCAACACTTCACCCAATCCATATGCAAAAAAACTCAAGGGCCTTTGTGCTGCAATGTTGGAGTCTAATTGACGCACAGCACCCGCTGCAGCATTGCGCGGATTGACGAATGTTTTCTCGCCCTTTTCACCTTCAGCGATTTTGGCAAGCTGTCTTGTGTTCAAGGCATCAAAGTCGTCTCGCCGCATGTAAACCTCGCCTCGTACCTCCAAAACCTCGGGTAACGAATTTGTGGTGGCCGTCAATTGCAATGGAATTTGACCGATGGTTCTGATGTTGTGCGTCACCACTTCGCCATACTCACCGTCACCCCGGGTGGCCGCTTGCACCAAGATCCCATGTTCATAACGAAGGCTCATGGCCAATCCATCAAATTTCAATTCCGCCACATACTCAATATCAGGCGCATCCTCAGGCAAATTTAATTCACGCCTGACACGTGCATCAAAAGCACTGGCGCCACTTGATTCGTTGTCCGTTTCAGTTCGAATGCTGAGCATGGGCACCTGATGGCGCACTGTTTGGAACTCTGGAAGCACTTCACCACCCACCCTTTGAGTGGGTGAATCGGTCGTTTTGAGCGTCGGATTTTCAGCTTCTAGAGTTTGAAGTTCTCTGAACAGACGATCGTATTCGGCATCTGGAACTTCAGGAGCGTCAAGGGTGTAGTAGCAGTGCGCATGGTGGTGCAGCAATTGATGTAATTGCTTGGCGCGCAGAAAGTTTTGATTGACGCCAGAAGGATCTGCCTTCTCCTGACCCGAGTCTGAGAACAAGTCTAAATTCACAATGATTTAGGAGAACAATCTACGAGCTTGAGGCGACCCTGCAGACAACTCACGACGCTCAAGTGCGTCATAAAGGTTCTCAAGATCGGTAGCAATGGCATTCAACTCGACTTCTGATAATGCATGTCCAGAGCCATCTGTAATTAAGCCATCCATTTCACCGCCCAGAATTCGGGCAGCTTCACGAAGGCGAGCAAATGCATTTTCTTCGCGAATGACTTGAGGCACATCCAAGCTGAGGGTGAACTCTCGAATGGCAGAAAGTGCTGGATCGTCGGCCATGGCAGCCTGCGAATCAAAGGACAAGGACAAGATGGGTGGCAAGCCTTGAACTGGCGCTGCCAACACCATACGGCCTGGAATAACGCCAGCCACAAAACCCCAACGCGCAGCGTGCTGATGAATGTACCCAGGACTCCATGCTGCCGCAGTTGCGACAATGGTGAAACGCAACTGCGCATCGTGTTCACTGGCAAACTGATCCAATTCACGGGCACGTGCGACTTCTTCCAGCATGTCTGGAAATTCCGGTGAACCATTGACGGCATCTGCAAATGCTTGCGCTTTGATCACAAATTCAGAGAACTCAATGTCGTTCAAAGCACCCACCCGATTGGCCAACTGAACGCCGGCTTGAAAAGCATGGTAACGATGTCCCGGCAAAGGAGTTTCCCATTCGCCTGTGGTGTCGTTCAGCCCTTCGACGGCAAAAGGTTTGGTGCCTACTCGGCGAGTGGTTGGAAGAGCGGCCAATGCGGCATCACCAGAAACTTGACTGTCAACTTCAATCGACGCAATCACATCAATCAGAGCATCCAGTGGGGGCTTCTTCTCTGGTACGGGCAAAATATCGATGGCATCTTCCAAGAAAGTTGGATCTTGAGAGCCTTTGGCTTCAGATTCTGAATCATGCAAAACAGGATCGGTGCCAGTACCAGAAGTTTCAGGGGCAGCCTGACGAGGTGCGTTTTGTCTAGCAGTCCACAGGTTGTACAAAACCACCCCTATCAGCGTCAATCCACCGACAAGGGCCAAACTGTTTTGCAAAGAGCTCATGAGTGTTTTTGCTTAAGGTTGGAAGATTGATCAGCCTAAAGACTGCTCAGGTGAGCTCCGCCAAGGACACTGCAGCTTCCATGTCAACGGCCACAATGCGAGAAACGCCTTGCTCTTGCATGGTGACACCAATCAGTTGTTCGGCCATCTCCATGGCAATCTTGTTATGACTGATGAACAAGAATTGAGTTTCTTTGCCCATGCTCTTCACCAACTTGACGTAGCGCTCGGTGTTGGTATCGTCTAGCGGAGCGTCAACCTCATCGAGTAAGCAGAACGGCGCTGGGTTGAGTTGGAAGATGGCAAATACCAAGGCAATGGCTGTGAGGGCCTTTTCTCCGCCAGACAGCAAATGAATGGTTTGGTTCTTTTTGCCAGGGGGTTGCGCCAGAACTTGAACACCAGAGTCCAAGATCTCGTCGCCAGTCATAACCAGACGCGCATGACCGCCACCAAACAACTCAGGGAACATGCGGCCAAAGTGTTCGTTCACAATTTTAAAAGTACCACCCAAGAGGTCGCGAGTTTCAGCATCAATTTTCTTGATGGCGTCTTCCAGTGTGTTCATGGCTTCGGTTAAGTCAGCTGTTTGCGCATCCAAGAAAATCTTTCGCTCGCGCGCAGTCGACAGCTCGTCCAGAGCGGCTAAATTAACAGCACCCAATGCGACAATTTCGCGATTGAGTCTTTCGATTTCAGACTGCAGTCCCGTCAATCGGACATTGCCGTCCTCGATAGATTTGGCCAAGGCCTCCATGTCCGCCTCTGCATCTTGCAAGAGCTGCGTGTATTGTTCAAGACCCAAGCGAGATGCTTGTTCTTTCAGTTGTAATTCGGTAATGCGCTGACGCAAGGGATCAAGCTCGCGTTCAAAACTCATTCGTCGTTCGTCGCTGGCCCTTAATCTGGCCGTCAGATCGTCGTATTCGCTGCGCTTTGCACCCAAAATTTGTTCCCGCTCCATTTTCATGGCCAGTGCGTTTTGCAGGCCGGCTTGTGCAGCGGCATCCGTTAAACGCGACAATTCTTCTTTGGCTCGCTCTTGTTCGGCCGTAATCGATTGGATTTGTTGACCGGCAGTTTCAAGTCCTCTTTGCAATTCTGAGCGTCTTGCTTCCAAACTGCGTTGCGAGAATGTTGCCTCTTGCGCCAAGCGTTCAAGCGTTCGCTGTTGCTCTCGGCATTCAGACAGCTTGCGCTCAGCCTCAATCACACGCTCATCGAGTTGAGCATGACGCTCTTGGCTGTCTGCCAATTGCATGTCGAGCTCTTCAAAACGGCCCTCCGCCGTTATGCGGCGTTCTTGTAGATCTTCCAAAGTCAAATCAACTTCGGCCATATCGCCTGCAATTTGCTCGCTGCGGGCGCGCGTTTGTTCGGCCCACTGCGTGAGACGCAATGTTTCAACCTGAAGCTCGTGCGCTTTGGACTGAGCTTCAGATGCTTCTTGACGGACTAAGACCAAACGCTGTGCGGCATCGGAGTAGGCGGCTTCAGCGCGAACTGAGCCAGACCTCGTTTCTTCTGCAATCAAGGTTTGAGCGCGCTGTTGCTTTTCAAAATTTTCAATGTCTTGTGCACGAGCCAACAAACCGGCTTGCTCTGAATCTGGCGCATAAAAAGTCACACTGTGCTTGCCAACGGCATGCCCTGACTGAACCACAAAACACTCACTGCCTTGCAATTGATCGCGCCAAGCCATGGCTTCTTCCAATGAAGGCGCTGTGAAGTAACCTTGCAACCAATCTGTGAGCAAAGCAGAGAGGCCCGCATCAGACAAACGCAGCAAGTCGGACAAAGGCTTACAAGCAGAAGGCAGGCCTTTGCGCGCTACGGTGTTGCTGCCATTAGGCGGGGAATAAAAGGAAAGCTTTGCGGGTGGCGCATCGGTTGCAAAAGCCTTCACCATGTCAAGGCGTGACACTTCCAAGGAGGACAAGCGCTCGCGCAGCGCAGATTCCATGGCATTTTCCCAACCGAGTTCCATGTGGATCTTGCTCCACAAGCCTTGTAAATTGTCGAGCCCATGCTTGCCCAACCAAGGTTTTAACTTGCCATCGGTTTTTACTTTTTCTTGGAGTGATTTAAGTGCTTCAATTTTGGCAGACAGATCTGCCAGCTTGGCAGACTCATCGTTCACCGCTTGTTGTTTCTCTCGACGATCTTTGTCAAGCAAGGGCGTTTGAGTTTCGAGCTCTGCTAATTTGGCGTTACACGTTTTGGACAAGGACTCTGCTTGCGCCAATTGCGCTTGCAAGCTGAGCAGACCTTGCGCGTCGGGCGCATCAAGGCCGTTGCGATCGGCGACCAAACGCTCACGACGCATGGTGAGCTGCCGGGTTTGGTCTTCGATATTGCGCTGGTCTGCTGCCAGCACTTGGATTTGTTGCTGAACCTGAACCACGCCACCTCGCTGCTCATTGGCTTTGCCTTGCGCTTGACGCAGCGCCTCTTCCAAATCGGGCAAGGCTTGTGCTTGGTCTTCGACTTGAGCGGCAAGCGTTAAGGTTTGATCTTCTGCTTGAAGCGCTTGTTCAGCCAAAGACGTCAACTCAGCTTGGGCTTGTACTTGTCGATCTGACCAATCCGTCGTTTGCTCTTGCAACTGGGCAAGTCGCTGCTCTGCACGCTGCCGTCCTTCAACGACAAAACGAATTTCGGCTTCCAGCTTACCTACTTCTGCGCTGGCTTCGTACAACAAACCTTGCGCTTGATTGACTTGATCTCCCGCGGCGTAGTGGGCTTGTCGAACAGTTTCAAGATCGGCTTCGACGTGACGCAAGTCGGCAATGCGGGCTTCCAAATCAATGACAGCCTTGTCGACATCTGCCTTGATTTTGACCTGATCAGATTCAGCATCGGCACGCTTGAAGAACCAAAGCTGTTGCTGTTTGAGAGTGCTGTCGGCTTTAAGGTCATTAAAGCGTTGAGCCACTTCGGCTTGTTTTTCCAACTTTTCCAAATTGGCATTGAGTTCACGCAGGATGTCTTCAACACGCGTCAAGTTCTCGCGCGTGTCAGACAAACGATTTTCGGTTTCCCGGCGTCGCTCTTTGTATTTAGAAACACCAGCGGCCTCTTCCAAAAACAAACGCAATTCTTCAGGCCGCGATTCAATGATTCGGCTGATGGTGCCTTGGCCAATGATGGCATAAGCGCGAGGGCCCAATCCTGTTCCCAAAAACACATCTTGCACGTCGCGACGACGCACGGGCTGGTTGTTGATGTAGTAACTGCTGTTGCCATCGCGGGTTAAAACACGCTTGACCGCAATTTCTAAAAACTGACCCCACTGGCCACCGGCACGGTGATCTGCGTTGTCAAAAATCAGCTCGACACTGGCCCGACTGGCCGCCTTGCGGGTATTGGTGCCGTTGAAAATAACGTCTTGCATGGACTCACCACGCAATTCAGAGGCTTTGGATTCGCCCAAAACCCATCGGCACGCGTCCATGATGTTGGATTTACCGCAACCGTTGGGGCCCACAACTCCGACCAATTGGCCGGGTAACTCGAAGTTTGTGGGTTCTGCGAAGGATTTGAATCCTGATAATTTGATGGAATTAAGGCGCACAGCAGTCTGAATTTGGGTCAAAAGGCACACCTTGTGCCCGAGGCCTCCATATTAACCGACCCGAACCCGAATCAGACCCTCAAATGAGCTCAAATTGGTCTTAAAAATCGCCCCACAATCCCGGATAATTAAGGGATGAATCCCCTTCTGGCCTCCCTGCAGCCCTACCCCTTTGAACGCCTTCGACAATTATTCGCTGGTGTGACCCCTCCGCCTCAACTTGCGCACATCAGTCTGGGCATAGGCGAGCCCAAACACGCCACCCCCCAATTCATCAAAGATGCGCTCATTGGCTCGCTTGACACCGCACTTTCTGGCTACCCTGCTACAGCAGGCGAACTGCGCATGCGTGAGGCCTGCGCCCAATGGCTGAAGCGCAGATATCGCATCGACATCAATGCCGCATCGCAGGTTTTGCCCGTCAATGGCTCACGCGAGGCCTTGTTTGCTTTGGCGCAGGCTGTTCTAGACCCCACCCGAAAGAGCGCGCGGGTCATCAGCCCCAACCCGTTCTACCAAATCTACGAAGGCGCCACTCTTTTGAGCGGTGCAGAGCCGTATTACGTGGCCAATACGGCTGACAACAATTTCGCTGCCAATTGGGACGATGTTCCAGAGGACGTTTGGGCCACCACACAGCTTTTATTCGTGTGTTCCCCGGGCAACCCAACTGGCAAGATCATGCCGCTCGAAGAATGGAAAAAACTCTTCGAACTGAGCGAAAAATATGGCTTTGTGATTGCCTCCGATGAGTGCTACAGCGAAATCTATTTCCGCGACGAGCCCCCCTTGGGTGGTTTGGAGGCGGCCAGCATCTTGGGTTACAAAGACTTTAAACGGCTCATCGCATTCACCAGTCTTTCTAAACGCAGCAATGTGCCCGGCCTGCGAAGTGGTTTTGTCGCAGGTGATGCTGCCATCTTGAAAGATTTTTTGCTCTACAGAACCTACCATGGCTGCGCCATGAGTGGCGTCGTACAGGCTGCCAGCATTGCCGCTTGGAATGATGAAGCGCACGTGCTTGAAAACCGCAACCTCTATCGCACCAAGTTTGCACAAGTCACACCCGTTTTGGCCGAGGTGATGGATGTCAAACTCCCAGATGCCAGTTTTTATTTGTGGGCGGGTGTCCCTGAAGCATGGAGCCGAAGCGACACCGATTTTGCGCGTGAGCTTTATGCCGCAGAACATGTCACCGTGCTGCCAGGAAGCTTCATTGGCAGAACCGCCCAGGGTCAAAATCCCGGACAAGGCAGAGTGCGAATGGCCTTGGTGGCCGAAACTGCAGAATGCCTAGAAGCAGCCCACCGCATTGCCCGCTTTATTCGATCAGGCCGCACCTCATGAACTCCACCTTAAGACTGACAGAACAACTCATTGCCATGCCCTCGGTGACACCCGAAGATGGCGGCTGCACAGCTTTGATTCAATCGCATCTAGACCCACTTGGGTTTCAAAGCGAGGTCATTGACTGTGGACCTGACACTTTCAGGGTCAAGAATTTGTGGGCAAAGCGCCCAGGTACTTCTGCCAAAACCTTGGCTTTTGCGGGCCATGTGGATGTGGTGCCAACAGGCCCCCTAACGAAGTGGACCAGCGATCCGTTTACCCCCACTCATCGCGATGGCAAATTGTTTGGTCGGGGTGCCTGTGACATGAAGGCTTCGTTGGCCGCCATGGTGGTGGCCACCCAAGAATTTTTAAAAGAAACGCCCTCGCCTGCTTTGGGCATTGCTTTTCTTCTGACAAGCGATGAAGAAGGACCCGCAGTTGATGGCACCATCAAAATGTGTGATATTCTGAAATCTAGAAATCAAGCACCCGACTTTTGCATTGTGGGCGAACCCACCTCCGTCAAGGCCACTGGGGACATGATCAAAAACGGTCGTCGCGGCTCATTGAGTGGCAAGCTCAAGGTCATTGGCATTCAAGGCCACATTGCCTATCCGCAATTGGCAGACAACCCCGTCCACAAAGCAGCCCCGGTGATTGCTGAATTGGCAAGCACTGTTTGGGACGAAGGCAATGAATTCTTTCCACCCACCAGTTGGCAAATTAGCAATGTGCATGCGGGAACAGGGGCCAGCAATGTCATTCCGGGTGAGATGGTGATTGATTTCAACTTCCGCTTTAGCACGGAGTCCAATGCCGATTCCTTGAAGAAGCGTCTCACCGATATTCTTCACAAACACAAACTCAAATTTGACATCGAATGGACTTTGGGTGGCTTGCCATTTTTAACCACCCCCGGCGCCCTGGTCGAAATGGTTCAAGCGTCCATTCTTCACGTCACGGGTCTGCAAACAGAACTCTCCACGACCGGTGGTACCAGCGATGGTCGTTTCATTGCACAAATTTGTCCGCAAGTGATTGAGCTTGGACCACCGAACGCCTCCATTCACAAAATTGACGAGCATGTGGCCATTGTCGACCTAGAGCCGCTCAAAGAGATCTACAAACAAGTGTTGGTTAAATTGAACCAAGCCTGCTTGTCTGAATCTGAAGTATTGCGCTAAATCCATGAAACTGTTTCAACTCATCCAACAGGGTGCAGATCAACTCGTCTTGGCCAAAGTGGCATTTGGACATGGCACACAAAACGCCCATGACGAAGCCACTTGGCTCACGTTGTGGCAACTCAAACTGCCCCTTGACTTGACGGTATCTGACGACCTCCAGGTTTCCACTGAAGATGTCATTGCATGCGCGGCATTGATTCAAAAAAGAATCAGCACCAGAAAGCCCGCAGCCTACTTAACCCAAGAAGCTTGGCTGCAAGGCATTCCGTTTTATGTTGATGAACGCAGTATCGTCCCTAGAAGTTTCATTGCAGAACTCATTGTTGACGGCGCGTTTGATGGCTGGCTTTTAGAAAGCAGCCATCATTTTTTAGACCTCTGCACAGGCAACGGCAGTCTGGCCGTCATCTGCGCATTGGCTTATCCTGAAATTTCTGTGGTGGCAGCAGACATATCTCCTGAGGCATTGGCCATCGCGAAGATCAACGTGGACAAACACCACATGGCAGATCGCATTCAACTCGTTCAGAGTGATGGATTGAAAGATGTGAAGGGCAAGTTCGACTGCATCGTCTGCAACCCACCTTATGTCTGTCAAGCGAGTATGAATGCATTGCCTGATGAATTCAATGCAGAACCAAAAATTGCGCTAGCAGGTGGCGTCGATGGCATGGACTTTATCAGGCGATTATTCAAAGAATTGGCAAGTCATATGAATCAACAAGCCATCTTAGTTTTAGAAATTGGGAATGAACGTGCGCATTTTGAAATAGCATTCCCCAAGTTAGAAGCTGTCTGGTTAGAAACCAGCGCGGGTGAGGATCAAGTGCTCTTGGTCACTCGCGAAGCTTTGATGAATATTTTTGAGTAAGACATGATCCAACTGAAGAACGTTATCCTGCGCCGAAGCGCCAAAGTACTGCTTGACGCAGCATCTGTGACCATCAATCCTGGCGAAAAGGTGGGCCTGGTTGGCCGAAATGGTGCCGGTAAATCAACCCTTTTTGCCCTTTTCAATGGCACGCTGCACGAGGATGGCGGCGACTTCTCCATGCCCAAACAATGGCGCTTAGCCCAAGTGTCACAAAACATGCCAGAAACGGATGAAAGCGCCACTGACTTTGTGTTGGGCGGAGATACACGTCTGGCAGAACTGCGAGCCGCACTCTACGCCGCAGAAGCGGCCGAAGATGGCATGGCAATGGCACATGCGCACGTTGATCTGGCCGATGCAGGTGAGCACGATGCGGTGCCCAGAGCACAGGCCTTGATCTTGGGCTTGGGGTTCAAATCTTCAGAGTTAAACCAAGCTGTCAATAGTTTTTCAGGGGGCTGGCGCATGCGTTTGCAATTGGCCCGCGCGCTGATGTGCCCTTCTGACTTGTTGATCTTGGACGAACCCACCAACCACTTGGACTTGGATGCGCTGGTCTGGTTAGAAGCTTGGTTAAAGCGCTACGCGGGCACCATGATTGTCATCAGCCATGACCGGGAATTTTTGGATGCTGTGACAGATGTCACACTGCACATTGACCACGCCAAGCTCAACCGCTACGGTGGCAATTACAGCGCCTTTGAAACACTGCGATCACAGCAACTTGAATTGCAACAAGCCTCATTTTCAAAGCAACAGGACAAAATTGCGCATTTGCAAAAATTCATTGACCGCTTTAAAGCCAAGGCCAGCAAGGCCAAACAAGCTCAAAGCCGGGTGAAAGCTTTGGAACGCATGGAAAAAATTGCACCGGTTTTGGCAGACGCCGACTTCACCTTCGAATTCAAAGAACCCGTCAATTTGCCCAACCCCATGTTGGCCATCTCCAATGCCGATTTGGGATACAACGTCGATGGCGTTCACAAGGTGATTGTCCGAGACGTCAACAAGTCGGTGTTGGCCGGCCAACGCATCGGCATCTTGGGCGCCAACGGTCAGGGCAAATCAACGCTGGTGAAAACCATTGCGCGCAGCATCAAGGGTTTGTCTGGCGAGATCACAGAGGGAAAGGGTCTTAACATTGGTTATTTTGCGCAGCAAGAACTGGATGTTCTTCACCCCGCCGACAACCCCCTTGAACACATGATTCGCTTGGTCAAAGAACTGGGTCCGACGCCAGGTCAATCTGCCAGAGAACAAGATTTAAGAAATTTTCTGGGAACTTTCAATTTCACCGGTGACATGGTGAAACAAAGCGTCGGCTCGATGAGTGGTGGCGAAAAAGCGCGCTTGGTATTGGCCATGATTGTGTGGCAACGTCCCAACTTGTTACTGCTTGATGAACCAACCAATCACTTGGACTTGGCCACACGCGAAGCATTGTCCATGGCCTTGAATGAGTTTGAAGGCACCGTCATGCTGGTGAGCCATGACCGCGCTTTACTGCGCGCTGTGTGCGATGAATTCTGGCTGGTTGGCAGGGGCGAGATCAAGCCATTCGATGGCGACCTCGATGATTATCAGCGCTATTTATTGGATGAATCGAAACGCTTGCGCGAAGAAGCCAAAGCCAACGATACCGTTTCCAATAACTCAGCCCCTGTGGTTCAAGAAGTTGTCGTGAGCCAGCCTGTTGTGATCATTCCAAACCGCACCGGTGATCAAAAGAAACAAGATGCTTTATGGCGACAACAAAAGTCGGCGCTGGCAAAACCTTTAAAAAAGTCGATTGAGCAAGCCGACCAGCTGATGGCACAACTTCAATCAAAGAAGGAAGCGTTAGAAGCTAAATTAACAAGTCCGCTACCGTCCCCAGAAATTGCAGAAGTAGGGAAACAACTCAAAAGCGTCAACACACAACTTCAAGACTTGGAATTGCAATGGCTTTCCTGGTCAGAAGAGCTCGAAAAGCTCAGCCAAGAGGCTTGAATCTAAAGCTTGATGCGGGCTGATGATGGCATAAGACAAGAAAAAACCCACAAGACTTTCGCATTGCGGGTTTTTAGAAGGGATTTGAGTATTTGGTGGGTCGGGCGAGATTCGAACTCGCGACCAACGGATTAAAAGTCCGCTGCTCTACCGACTGAGCTACCGACCCATCTACTCAAGCCTTAAATTATAGCGTCATTTTTTTGTAATTATCAAGCTGCCTGCAAGAAAGTTTAAGACCAATGAGGCGGCCACCAAACCAAAGGTGGCCGTGACTGTGACAACCGATCCATACCCATGGCAATTCAAGCTGCCATCCCCATCCGCGCTGCAAGATGGGTCTGGTGGGGCCACATTTTCTCGGCTGAAAACACATCGAATACCCATGTTCTTTCCGTCTCTGGGCGCACCTCGTTCTTTTCTCAAACGATACCGAAGTTGTGACAACAAAGGGTCGTGCGTGACTTTGGAAAGATCGGCTTGTTCAACCAAATGTGCTTCACGTTTACCGCCTGCAGCGCCTAATGTGACAAAGTATTTCTTTTGCCGAATGGACCAATCGGCCATGGCCACTTTAGATTTCACTTGATCACAAGCATCCACAACAGCACTGATCGGTGATCGACTGGCAGGCTCAGCATGGTCCATTGATACAAGTTCATTCCAATTTTCAGGCGTGACAAAATCATCGATGACATGGACCAAGCAATCTGGATTAATTTGAGAAATCCGATCCTTCATGGCCAATACTTTGGCCTGACCCAGCGTACTTTCTAAAGCATGAATTTGACGATTGATATTGGATTCAGCCACATGGTCCATGTCAATTAAGGTGAGTTCGCCCACGCCACTTCGTGCCAACGATTCCGCCACCCATGAACCAACACCGCCAATGCCAACAACAAGCACATGGGCTCCGGCAATCTGAGCCGCACCCGCAACACCATAAAGCCTGGCCATGCCCCCAAAACGTCGATCAGCCAAAGGAATGGTCATGACTTCTGGGTCCATTAACCCGCTTGTTGAAGATCAAACTGCAACGCCAAATAAGCGCCCAACAAAATGGCTGCCGTGGCCACCAAACTGACGACATTCAATGTGGAAAAACCACTCAATCCCTGTCCAAGGGAACAACCCATGGCCAACACAGCGCCAAAACCCATCAGGCTGGCACCCACCAAGTGGCGTTTCATATCAGCTGCGTTAGAGAAGCCCTCAATTTTGAAGTTGCCTTGCAATATGGCACTGATCAATGCGCCTAAGCAGATTCCTATGACGCTCACCATGCCAATGGTGAGACGTTTGGTACCGTCGCTGAAGTACATGAGCGCATCAAGCCCGAAAGAAACAGGCGCAGTCAAACTGATGGCCTCCATCTTCCGACTCGAAGTGGCAAGAAAAAACTCGTCCAACGTTTCGGGGTGCTCAAGTCCATGTCCTAAAACACCGGAGATCCACCAAACACTGCAGACGATCAAGCCCACCAGCGTGCCCGTTGCAACATTGTGAAAAGTTAAAAATGATGGGTCTTTGAAAATCCAGACAAGGAACACCACTGCGCCTGCAACAGCAGCCCACAACATGCCCGCCCCTAGGCTCAAATTTAAATAGTGAGCAAGCCATTGGCCTGCAAAAAGTCCATGTTCAGGTGTGGTGTTCACCGCATCAAAGAGGTAAACACGCGGAAAGGCCAAAAAACCTTTGAGACTGGCAAGTCCCACAACGCCGAACACCAAGACAACCATCAAAGACTTCAGATTACCCGCGCCCAGTCTGACCAAAGACTTAGCGCCACAGCCAGAACTCCAGACCATGCCCCACCCAAACATCACCCCCCCCAAAATAGCAGAGAGCCAGTTGGCGACACTTGTGGCGTAAATGGATTGAAGTGGTGAAATCAAGCCCGAATAGGCCATGAGGCCAAAGCCAAGTATGGCAACGACCAAGGCCAATGCCCATTGCCGCAATCTGTCAAAATTTCCCATGATGACAGCATCGCTGACAGCGCCCATGGTGCAAAAGTGGGATCGGTGCAGAACCGCACCCAGACATAACGAGACTAAACCAGCACAGCCCAGAACTGTCCAATGTAGCTGGGCAAGCTGCGCTGCATCCATGTCGGTTAGCGTAAACGGGCTAAACGATCTTTGGCAGTTTGAGCAGCATCACTGGTGGGATAGGTGCTGACCAAGTCTTCCATGGATTTCCTGGCGCCCTTGATGTCTTTCAATTCGACCAAGCAATTGGAGATGGCCAACATGGCCTCGGGTGCGCGAGTGTGTTGAGGCGCAATGTTTAAGAGTTTGCGGAAATTAATCACGGACTCCTTGTAGTCCTTGGTGGCGTATTGGGCGTTGCCAATCCAAAACAAAGCCGAAGAAGCATAGCCACTGGTGGGGTACCTGCGCAAGAAATTCAACATGCTCTGTTGTGCCGCCGCGAAATCTCCTGTGCGAAAGACAAGCAACGCAGATTCAAAGTCTTTCTTCTCTGCGGGATCAGCTTGAAATTCAAGACCGTCTAAAACAACTTTAACGGGTTCAAATCTGATCAATCGAGAATCGACTGATTGCAAAATATCCTTTTGTTTGATTTGAATTTCGGCCAAGTTACGAAGTAACTGTTCATTATCGCCACGCATTTTCGACTGCTCATTTTTGAGGGCTTCGATTTGATTTTGCAAGTCCAACAAAGCACGACGCAACACCACATTCTCTTCAGATTGCAAAGATTGCAAAGATTGCACTTTGGTATTTTGCTCAGATTGCAATCTGATGTTTTGCTGCGCGGCTTCAAGCTTTTGGCGCAAATCTAAGATGGCACGTCGCGCCTCATCGTCCCCAAACAGGGCCGCATGAGAACAAAAACTGCTACCCACCCATATCAAGGCAATAGCAGACTTTGAAAGTTGAGTCATCCAGCTGCGCATAGGAGTTGTTCAATCAGTATTTGATTTCAACGCGACGATTTTGTGCAAAGGCCGCTTCATCGGCACCGTTCGCGGCGGGCTTTTCTTTACCAAAGCTCACCGCTTCTAATTGGGCATCACTCACGCCCAGCAAGGTTAGCGCACGGCGAACCGTTTCTGCACGCTTTTGTCCCAAGGCCAAGTTGTATTCACGGCCACCGCGGTCATCGGTATGCCCCTCAAGCTGAACTTTGAATCTCTTGTTGGCTTGTAAATGAGCTGCATTGCGCTCCAAAACAGCACGTGCTTCTGGCTTCAAAGTAAAGCTGTCGTAATCAAAATAAACCACGTTCACGCCAGCAGGGGGGACGCCCTGTACGCCTGCGTTACCGCTGACCACAGGCGCAACCATGCTACTTGGGGCAGCTGTTGTGGTGGCTTCATTGGCGGAAGCAGCCTTGTCCTCTACGGGAACCTCGTTTAACTTAACACCCGATGAACATGCAGAAAGAACTACTGTCGGGCCAAAATCCAAAGACTTCGTTTGATCATGAAAAAAACTCCCATTTAAATTATCGGTAAGGGCCCCAAGCAGGCTCGCGAATATCGCCACTTTGTCCGGACAGTTTGGCTTTAATTTTGCCGTCCAAGGTGGTTGTCATGAGCGCCTCACGACCTTGCAGCACTGTGGCATAAACGATCAACTTGCTGTTGGGTGCAAAGCTAGGGCGCTCATCGGCTGAAGTTTCAGTGATGGCGCTTGACTGGCCTGTGCTCAAATTCATGACTTGAACTTTGAACTGTCCCCCAACGCGGGTGATGTAGCTTAACCACCGCCCATCTGGGCTCAGTGCGGGTGAGATATTGTAGCTCCCGTTAAATGTGACTCTTTCGGCCGAACCGCCAGTGGCTGCCATGCGATAAATTTGTGGGCTACCGCCTCGGTCAGAAACAAAATAGATTTTGGAGCCGTCTTGGGTAAAACTAGGCTCCGTGTCAATGCCTGCACTTTGGGTGAGTCGCTTTGCCTCGCCTGACGCCACATCAACTTGATACAACTGGGAGCCGCCGTCGCGTGTGAGTGTGGCCAACAAAGATCGACCATCGGGTGACCAAGCAGGCGCGCTGTTTGAGCCTTTGAAATTGGCCATGATTTTGCGCTTGCCCGTGGCCAGCTCATGGACGTAAATAACGGGCTTTCGCGATTCAAAGGACACATAGGCCAGTTGATTGCCTTTGGGCGACCAGGACGGAGAGATGATGGGCTCCGCGCTGGTCAATGCGGCCTGCGAATTTTCGCCATCGGAGTCAGCAATCCAAAGGCTGTATTTGCCCGAAGTTTTGGTGATGTAGGCAATGCGGGTTGCAAAAACGCCTTTATCACCAGTGAGAATTTGATAAACCCAATCTGCGATACGGTGTGCAGACAATCGCAAATCAGCCTGAGAAATGGTTTCTCTGTAATCGCCTTTGTCTTGGCCCGAGACGACGTCCCACAACTTGGCGCGCATTTCATAGCGCCCGTCGGCCAATCTAGTGACACTCCCTGCGACCAATGCGTCTGCACTTTTTTGCCGGAGTAGAGGCATGTCGGGCCGGGACAACTCGTCCATGGCCATGCCCGCCATCGATACGGCGCGAAATTGTCCACTGCGCTCAAGATCAGCCAGCACGATGTTCGAAATTTTTTGAGGGGAAGTTTCCTCCCCCTTGAAACCAGCGATGGCTATCGGAACTTGCGTCATTCCGACACCAGAAACATCAACCCTGAACTGTGCCAAGGCAGCGCTTGAAAAGACAGCCATGGCCGCCAGAACGCCAAATCGCCGGAATAACTGAGATAAATGGGACAGAAAAAGGATCTTATTCATAAGGAAAGTTTGTTAAAACACCTTTAATTTAGCATTGTGACACGCAGTAAAATCAATTTGATGACACCAACACCCGCTGACAGCCCCGAAAAGGAAACGCCCTTTCATCAAAGGATGTTACGTTTGTGGCCCTATTTTGGCAAACAGCGGGCAGTTTGGGCCATTGCCATGCTTGCCACTCTGGTTGCGGCCTGCACAGAGCCCCTCATTCCCGCCCTTTTTAAACCCCTCCTAGACGATGGCTTTTCTGAAAAGGCTTTTCCTTTGTGGATGGTACCTACTGCCGTGATTGGTATCTTTTTAATCAGGGGGATTGCATTCTTTATCTCGCAATACGCCTTGGCCCGAATTGCAAACGACGGTATGCAGGCCATGCGCGATGCACTTTTCCAGCGGCTCATGCACGCTGAGATGTCCGTGTTCAGCAAGCAATCTGCCAGCGCCCTCTCCAACACCCTGGTCTACGAAGTTCAAACTGGCGCATCCCAATTGATTTCGGCCTTGCTGGGTCTCTCCCGCGATGGCTTTACGGTCATCGCGCTGATCGCTTATTTGTTTTTCCTCAATTGGAAGCTCACACTTTTGGTCTTCATTGTGGTGCCCGGTTCAGCTTGGGTTATCAAGAAGCTGTCAAAACGACTTTATTCACTCACACGCGACAGCCAAGCAGCCACCGATAATTTAGCTTACGTCGTTGAAGAAAATGTGCTTGCGCATCGTGTCATTCGCTTGCATGGCGCCCAAAGCGATCAGTTGAATCGATTCAAACAATTAAGCCAAAGACTCAGAAGGCTGGCCTTAAAGTCAACCATCGCATCAGCCGCCATGTCGCCTTTGACTCAAGTGATGGCAGCCATAGCACTGTCTGCTGTTTTAGTCGTCGCCTTGATTCAAAGCAGGGCTGGTGTGCAAGGCGTCACCGTTGGTAGCTTTGTGGCATTCATCACGGCCATGTTGATGTTAATTTCCCCTATCAAAAAACTATCCGATATTGCAACACCAGTCACCCGCGGATTGGCAGCGCTTGAACGCGGTTTGCTATTGCTTGAGGAGGTTGATACTGAGAAAGAGTTTGACCACACAAGCAATCCGCCTGCCCCTCCCCCCCTCAATCCTGAATCTTCCAACAGCATCGAACTGCTTGATGTATCGGTTCGGTACACAACCGATACACACTTGGCACTGGACCAGATCAGCCTCAAGATCAAAAAAGGCGAAACCATTGCCTTTGTGGGCCCCTCAGGCTCAGGCAAAACCACCCTGATTAATTTGTTGCCACGATTTGTATTGCCCTCAGAGGGACACATTTCAATCTTTGGAACACGCATCGAAAATTGGTCGTTGAAGCATCTGCGCTCTCAATTCGCCATGGTGAGTCAAGACGTCATCATGCTCAATGAAACTGTCGCGGCCAATATTTCATTGGGCACTGCCGTGGACAGAAACCGCATTCAGCAGTGCTTGGATGCCGCCAATTTGGCGGCAGACATTGAGCGTTTGCCACAAGGCATGGACACCGTTCTTGGACACAATGCTGCCCAACTTTCGGGCGGTCAACGTCAAAGATTGGCCATCGCCAGAGCACTCTACAAAGATGCGCCGATCCTCATACTGGACGAAGCCACATCCGCTTTAGACAATGAGTCTGAGCGACTGGTTCAAGATGCCTTGCAAAAACTCATGCTAGGCCGAACCACCCTGATCATTGCGCATCGTCTTTCCACCATTGAGCATGCCGATCGAGTCGTGGTCATGCAACGTGGCCTGATTGTGGAACAAGGTCGACACCTTGAATTGCTTCAGGCTGGGGGCATTTATGCCAAGTTACACCATAAAGTTGAGCCTGCCGCCTAGAGCAATACAATGTCGTATTGTTCTTGCCCCATGGCTGATTCACTTTGAAGCGAGATTGGCTTTGCAATAAAGTCAGAGAGCGCGGCCAAATGTTGGCTCTCCTCGTCCAATAAAAGCTCAACGACACCCGGCGACGCTACAACGCGAAACTCGCGGGGATTGAATTGTCGGGCTTCTCGCAAGATTTCTCGCAGAATGTCGTACACCACGGTTCGAGGCGTTTTGACGGTGCCCTTGCCTTCACAGCTAGGACAAGGCTCACACAGCATGTGAGACAAGGATTCACGCGTGCGCTTGCGCGTCATTTCAAGCAAGCCCAATTGCGAGAACTCCCCCGCCATGGTTTTCACCCGGTCTCTGCCCAATTGCTTTCTGAACTCTTCAAGGACCGCAGTTTGATGCTCATCACGTGTCATGTCTATAAAGTCGACAATGATGATGCCGCCTAAATTTCTAAGGCGCAATTGGCGCGCAATGGCGTGAGCAGCTTCCAAATTGGTCTTGAAAATTGTGTCGTCAAAATTTCGAGCACCCACGTAGCCACCGGTATTGACATCAACAGTGGTGAGGGCTTCAGTTTGATCAATAATGAGGTAGCCACCTGATTTCAACTCAACCCTTCGGCCCAGTGCTTTGGCCACTTCTTCATCGATGGCGTACAAATCGAAAATAGGTCTTTCGCCTTTGTACAGCTGCAATCTGGCGGCCGATGCAGGCATAAACTCTTTGGCAAACTGAGCCAGCACTTCAAATTGTTCTTTTGAATCGATGCGAATGGTTTGGGTCGCTTCACTTACCAAATCTCGTAAAACCCTTTGCAACAATGTGAGATCTTGATGCAAGAGGGACTGGGCAGGCAATCGAGTAGAGGCTTCTTTAATGCGAGTCCAGGTCTTGCGCAAATAAGCAATGTCTTCACCCAATTCGTCATCACTTGAATCTTCTGCGTTGGTCCGCAAAATAAATCCACCACCTTGGTCGCCGACCATCTTCTGCAAGCGCTGTCTGAGCGCATCGCGTTGCTCAGTGGGAATTTTTTGGGAGACACCAATGTGATCATCTTGAGGTAAAAAGACCAAGTGACGCCCAGCAATGCTGATTTGAGTAGACAGCCTGGCCCCCTTGGTGCCAATGGGATCCTTCACGACTTGGACCATCAGAGCCTGACCTTCAAAGACTTGCTTTTCAATGGGTATAAGCGCTTGGGTGCTGCGAGCCACTTGCGGCGGTTCGCCTTCTGGTTGTCGGTGCCAGACATCTGCGACATGCAAAAAAGCAGCGCGTTCTAAGCCAATGTCAATGAACGCCGATTGCATCCCAGGCAAAACGCGTGCAACCTTGCCCAAATAAACATTGCCAACGAGTCCACGCTCTAAAGAACGCTCGACATGAAGCTCTTGAATGGCACCCAATTCCACGACTGCAACACGCGTTTCTTGAGGTGACCAATTGATCAAAATATCTTGTTGCATGTTTCTTTATTTCTGATTCGGAAATTCAAATTAAGCAGTGTCGTGAGGGAGATCAATCGGCCATGGCGATTGCGGTATGGGCCATGATAGCAACTCTGCCAATCTGCACACAACCCAAAAGGACTCCTCCGGGCTGGCAGTGGCGGCGCTCACCAGCAGGCCTCTCCAACATCTCTCAAGCGCATCGTCCTCCGTGATACCCAGCTGAAATTGTTGACTGCTGGCAGTGTCAATGAGCATGTTGGCCATGTCTTCGCAAAGCTCATAGCGTGCGCTTAAATCTGTTCTTGTGAGGCGTGGCTTAACACGCCCTTTGTCCAAATAAAGTGACATGAATGAGTCAGGAACAAAGCTCTGGTTTTCTTCGTACATTCGATTGCTTTAGGGGGATTCAATCCGCAAATTACATGAAGTCAATGACCACATTGCCAAAGCCCGAACAACTGACTTGAGAGGCGCCATCCATGAGTCGCGCAAAATCGTGCGTCACCCGTTTGCTTTGAATGGCTTCTTCCATCGCCTTGATGATGATGTCAGCAGCTTCCGTCCAACCCAAGTACCGAAGCATCATTTCTGCAGACAAAATTTCTGAACCCGGATTGACATAGTCCTTGCCTGCAAATTTACTGAGCGCCCCTACTGTGGCCTCAAAACAAGCAACGCTGTCTGACATGTTGGCTCCAGGCGCGATGCCAATCCCACCGACCTGCGCAGAAACCGCATCCGAAATATAGTCCCCATTTAAATTCAGAGTTGCCACGACAGAAAACTCTTGAGGGCGCATCAAAATCTGTTGCAAGAACGCATCCATCTGGATATCTTTGACAGTGATGTTTTTACCCGATTTGGGGCTCTTGAATTGACACCAAGGCCCATCATCCATGATCTTGGCACCAAACTCCTCCTTCGCCAATTCATAGGCCCAATCTCTGAATGCGCCCTCGGTATACCGCATGATGCTGCCCTTGTGAACAATGGTCACACTGGGTTTGTCGTGGTCAACGGCATACTGAATGGCTTTACGAACCAAACGTTGGGTGCCTTCACTCGAAACAGGTTTCAAGCCAATGCCAGAAGTGTTGGGGAATCGAATGCTTTTCGCGCCTAATTCATGGGTTAAAAAGTTGATGAGTTTTTTGCACTCGGGACTGTCAGCCTCAAACTCAATGCCCGCATAGATATCCTCAGAGTTTTCGCGGAATAGTGTGATGTCAGTTTTTTCGGGCTCGCGAACGGGGGATGGCACCCCTTTGAAATATCGAAGAGGACGCAGGCAAACGTAAAGATCTAAAGCCTGTCGCAGGGCCACATTAAGGGATCTGATATGGCCTGTGGCAGGTGCATTCAATGGGCCTTTAATGGAGACCACGTAGTCTTTTAAAACGGCCAATGTTTCTTCTGGCAAGTAGACGTCAGCACCGTAGAGTTGGGTCGCTTTTTCGCCGGCATAAACCTCCATCCAATGAATGGCTCGTTGAGATTGGTAGGCCTTTTGGACAGCGGCATTGACCACCTTGATCATGACGGGGGTGATGTCGACCCCTGTGCCATCACCTTCAATGTAAGGAATGATGGGATCTTGAGGCACATTCAATGAATGATCGGCATTGACCGTGATTTTTGATCCCTGGGGTGGCAACTGGATGTGTTGATACATGGCAAAGCTCTCGGTTGATTCATTCTAGCCACAAAATCAGCCACAATCACGCTAAAGCAAGCCCCATCAAAGTGCGCCTATGAACTGCCCCATCAAACTTTCTCAGTCCAAATTTTCATATTCCATTCAGGCGTTTTTTCTGACGCTGGTCAGTTTATTTTTAAGCCTCCAGGTTGGAGCCCAAGGTATGCCTCAGTTGCAGTTGCCAAAAGTAAGCTTGAGCGCAGGCATGCACTTGATTCAAGCCCAAGTGGCGCAGGATTTTGAGCAACGACAAATTGGACTCATGTGGCGCAAAGAAATGCCTCAGAACGAAGGTATGTTGTTTGTCTTTGAGCAAGCGGCAGTGCAATGTTTTTGGATGAGAAACACGCTCATCCCGCTATCGACAGCCTTTGTGGCAGATGATGGCACCATTGTGAATCTGGCCGAGATGAAGCCCTTGACCGAGGAGTCACATTGCTCGAAGAAGCCTGTGCGCTACGTTTTAGAAATGAACCAGGGCTGGTTCGCCAAACGCAATATTCAAGCGGGATTCAAACTAACAGGGCCTGGTTTCAGCAAATGAGCCATGCCCGCTGGGGTGAACTTAAACGCCCCACACCACATCCACTGATTTGTCTTGACAAGCCTTGAGCATTTTTAACATGGGCTGAGAACGGTTGCGCAATGAAATTTGCTTTGGATCTTGAGACCCCTCGACTTCCTCAAGGACCACAGCGTTTTCGAGCGCCTCAATGGCCGCCCTCAACTGTTCTGCCAAGAAAATTCCCTTGACCTGATCCTCTCGGCCCATGATTTTAAGCAGCCTCTTTGCATCTGGCGCCAACATAATGAGATCGCCCGTCACTTTGGATTTGAATTTGTAGAGCATGTTAAATATTTTGAAGCCACCGATTAACGAACGCAATAGTAAGAAAATTCTTGCCCAGGAAATTCCGAAACGGGTCTTACCGGCGAAGGATTGGGCAAATCAGGCGCCATGACCATGTTGCCCGACATGGCCCACAGCTTGGTCCTTGAACAGGTGACACCCCCATTCCAATCTCCTAGATTGGATAGATATTCATATTCGTCTTCAGTGGGCAATCTAGCCTGAATGGCTTTACAGGCCATGTCGGCAGATCGGGGGGACGGCGCTTTTCCAATGGTCGCTCCTGGCGCCCCTACCAGTTCGAGCGACTTGTTTCCAATTTTGATCTTTGAAGGAAACTGCGTTTGCTGGAATGTTTCGAAAACTTGTTGGCCAATGCTGTGCATGACTTGTTCGGGAAATCCTTGTGATTGGAAGTGATAGGTGTTGCCGCAACTGAGGTCGATGTGCAGTGTGACCAGTATTTCACCGCGACAGCTGGGCGCATATGAATAGGTGCCATAAGCCACGCCAGAAAGCGATCGCATGAGCTGTGGATCCCATGACACTTGTTTTTGAGGATCTCGCATCAAACGCAATAACTCATTCAAGGGTGCAGGATTGAAAAACATTACCTTGCGATTCTGAGGGCTGCGATCCCGATAAACCCTGTCCAGCGAGGCTTTCACTGAGCCTGACAGCATGACATCCATGCCAGGACTGCTGCCCGCAACGCTTCTTTGTTGGTTGATTTGGTTGTCCAAGGCATTCAGTATGGCCACGATATTTTTAGATTCAACGCCTTCTCGAATCAAACTTTTTACGGAATGCGTGAGCTCCGCCATCTGCTCACTTTTTGTCCTGCCATAAGCATCATGGTACTGACACAGGTCTTTGCCTCTTGCAAAAGGAATTTGGGGCCATAGATAGACAACCGGGGGCATGGCAATCTTGCCATTCTTTTCGATCTGAGAATTGCCCTTTGTATCCTGCGCGATGGCGACGAAAAACAATTGCGAAAGGATCGCCAGCAAAGACAAAAAGATACGCGACATTGGAACCTTCTTCAAATCACACAGCATGAATAAATGCCATCCTAGTATGAGCTTGTTGACTCAAGATTGACGGAAGTCAAGGTTTAAACAATCGGACTGGCTGCATTTAACTGAAATCGATCAGGGCTAGCCTCGGCCCAATAGGCTTGAAACATTCCCTCTAAGCGAGTTGGATTTAACAGCTCACCTGATTTCAAAGAAGGCATGAGAGCCGCTAAATTTTGAACTTCATGTTCACTGACTCGCCGCATGATGTGCTGCAAAGATAAATCGGCAGGACTTTTCAAGCCTGTTGCTTGCAGCATTTCTTGCACTGACTCTAGCGTTTGACGGTGGAAGTTGAGTACGCGATCGGCCTTTGTGGGGACCACCAAGGCCACTTGTCGTTTCGGATCCTGCGTGGTGACACCGGTCGGACAATTGCCAGTGTGGCATGTCTGAGCTTGAATACAGCCCAAGGCAAACATGAAGCCCCTGGCGCTATTGCACCAATCTGCGCCCAGCGCCACTGTTCGCATGACATCAAAGCCACTGATGATTTTTCCACTGGCACCCAATCGAATTTGCTTTCTTAAATTGAGTCCAACCAGTGTGTTGTGAACCAACCTCAGGCCTTCCAACATGGGCATGCCCATGTGATCGGTCAACTCTACAGGCGCAGCACCGGTGCCGCCCTCTGAGCCATCGACCACGATAAAGTCGGGCGTGATGCCCGTCTTGATCATCGCCTTGGCGATGCCAAACCATTCCCAAGGATGACCAATGCACAACTTAAACCCAACGGGTTTGCCTTCACTTAACTCTCTCAGTGTCTGCACAAATTGCAACAACTCAGTTGGGGTTGAAAAACTACTGTGCGCTGCGGGCGAAACGCAATCCACCCCTACTGGAACGCCCCTTGCCTCGGCGATTTCAGGAGACACCTTGGGTCCTGGCAAGACACCGCCATGACCTGGTTTAGCCCCCTGACTCAGCTTAATTTCAATCATCTTGACTTGTGACGAGAGTGCATTTTTCTTAAACCGCTCGGGATTGAATGTGCCGTCATCATTGCGGCAGCCAAAATAGCCGGAACCTATTTCCCAGATCAGGTGGCCACCATGCTCCCGGTGATAGCGCGAAATAGAGCCTTCACCCGTATCGTGAACAAAGCCACCTTTCTTGGCGCCTAAATTCAAAGCCATAATGGCATTGGCACTGAGGGCCCCAAAACTCATGGCCGAAATATTGAAGAGACTGATGTCATAAGGCTGAGTGCACTTGTCACCCCCCACATGGACCCTGAAATTGTGCGATGCAATGACCGAAGGACTGATTGAATGCGTCAGCCACTCATAACCGATCGCCTGCACGTCCATCTGCGTTCCAAAGGGTCGTTTGTCTGATTCACCTTTCGCACGTGCATAGACCAATGAACGCTGAGATCTTGAGAAAGGCACCGCATCGCCATCCCCCTCAATGAAATATTGACGCAGTTCAGGTCGAACAAATTCCAACAGAAACCGAATGTGCCCAATGATGGGGTAGTTGCGCAAAATGGCGTGCTTTGTTTGTTGCAGATCATGCACACCCACCACGACCAATCCTGTTAAAAACAGCACCCAAAGCAAGCTGGCTTGCCCCACCACCAACTGCAAGCCAGAAACAACCCAAAGTGCGACGACCGTGAAAAAAGCGATGTACCGCACCGGTATTCGCTGATCAATCCAATTTAACATTTTGGGGTTCCTTGGTTAATTTCAAATGCCGTTTAGATTTTCCCTAAGTAATCTGACTTGCCCACTTCTACCCCACTGGCACGCAGCATGCTGTAGGTGGTGGTAGTGTGAAAATACAGATTAGGCAGTCCGTGGCCCAGCAAAAATTGCATGCCTTTGTAATGTGTTTCTTTATCGCCGCGCTTCACCACAATGTCTTTGTCTTCAGTGCCATCTATCTGCGCGGGCGTAAAGCTTTCTAAAAAGGCAATTGTTTTGGCAATACGTGCTTGCAAATCCTTCAGATCTTTTTCGGTGTCTTCATAAGCAGGTATTTCAACCCCGGCCAATCTGGCGACCAAGCCTTTGGAGACATCACATGCAATTTGAACTTGCCGACTCAAAGGGAACATATCAGGATACAAACGCATGTTGGCGAAAACCACAGGATCTATTTTTTTAGCCTCTGCATGCGCTTGCGCTTTGCCTAAAATATGTGACAAGTTGATCAAGCCGTTGATAATTCTTGGCACGCTGGCCTGGTACATTGAAATGGTCATAAAAACTCCTGTTTGATTTGAAATGTGATTGGTTAAATTTAAATTGCAATTGATTGATAAGGTGATTTGCCAGATCCCAAGTCCCAATATAAACCAGTCATGACTTGCAAAGCCTCGCGCAATAATGCTGATGGCAAGTGTTCGTTAGGGGCGTGTTGAGAACAGCCAGGATAAGAATGCGGAATCCAAATGGTTTTCAATCCCAACACATCCGTGAATATATCGTTCGGCAATGAGCCGCCTAAATTGGGCAGAATGGCGGGTACTTTCTGGGTGGTTTCCAGCAGCGACTTTGCCGCCCAATTCACCCAATCATCTTCAGGGTCAATGCGCGTGGCTTTGAAAACTTCGTCTTTGCTCGGTGTGATTTGAACAAAATCGAAACCATGCTTGTCCAAATGACGTCGAAGTGCATGTAGTATGTCATTGCTGTCAATGCCCACGACAAAACGCAACTGACAAGTCGCCTTGGCTCGGGGTGGAATGGCGTTGACCGGGTTATCGGGGTTGCCCGTTTTAAAGGCCAGGACTTCAAATGAACACCAGCCAAAAACACGTTCGGCAGGGCTCAGTCCAGGTTGCCCCCAATCGGGTTCTACCAGCGGTCCATTGGGGCCACCATCAACCTCACAATCGGCCAAAACCCTCCGCACACTGTCTGGCAGTGACGGGGGCTTCCACTCGGGTACCTTGATTTCACCCTTGTCGGACACCAAAGAGGCGATGGCATGAGCGAGTTGAATGCCAGGATTTGAAATCAACCCACCCCAATTACCGGAGTGGTGAGCACCTGAGCGCGATTCGATACTCAACTCAAAATTGATACAGCCCCGTGAGCCCAAAAAAATGGTGGGTCGGTCCGCGCTGAGTCTGGGGCCATCGGAGGCAATCAATAAATCGGCTTTGAGTAAATCGGCGTGTTCAGCACACACCTCTTTGAGGCCTGGCGAACCGGTTTCCTCCCCCATCTCAATCAAGTATTTGGCGTTGAAACCAAGACACTCACGAATTGCCAAAACATGGGACAAGGCTTGCATATTGACAGTGTGTTGGCCCTTGTTGTCTGCGATGCCTCGGCCATACCAGCGCCCATCAGACTCGGTCAGATTCCAAGGTGAGATGCCCTCACGCCATTCATTTTCTAGGCCCCGAATGACATCGCCATGCCCATAGCCCAGCACTGTGGGCAGAGCGTTAGATTCAATTCTTTGCGCAAATAAAAAGGGGGCTTTTGCTTTGGGATGTTCAATTAATTGACATTCAAACCCCATGGCCCGGAAGGCCGGCATTAAGTCTTGCGACAAATAAGCCAAGAGCTCAGGGGCTCGCGCAGGGTTCTGACTTTCAGTAGGCTGTTCTATTCGCTTTTTGAGGCAGTTTTGGAAACTTCCATCATCGAATTTGTTTTGTGCCAGTTGAATAGCGGCTTGTCGGGTCATGAATCTACCAAAACATCAAAATGAGCAGACTAACCCAAATACTCATTGGTGTCTTTGCTCTGTACAAAGTGTCAATTTACAGTTCAAAATAGCACATTGCTTCAAATCATCAATAAACTGCATGTTAGCCAACCTATAGTTGAATAACATTTGGTTGTTAAACAGGTAGTTGCCATATGACTCACGACCACCCTACTCAAACAGAAAATTCTACCCAGTGGAAGCATGAAGGCGTCAGGGTGGTACCGGGTCACCAATTGGATGGCAATGTTCCTTCAACGCCTGGTATGGACCGCAAAGCTGCCATTAATTTTGCGCGAGTGGGTGCTGAAAAACTCTGGGCCGGCACGGTCACCATTCACGCAAATGCCAAAACAGGCGCTCACCATCACGGCCCTCTAGAAAGCGTGATCTACGTGATCAAAGGCCGTGCTCGAATGCGCTGGGGCAACAAACTTGAGTTCACAGCAGAAGCAGGGCCAGGCGACTTTATTTATGTGCCGCCCTATGTTCCGCATCAAGAAATCAACGCCAGCGCAACAGAAGCATTGGAATGCGTTCTGTGCAGAAGCGATGGTCAGGCTGTTGCCGTTAACTTAGACATTGAACCCGTCGAAAAACCCGAGCATGTACTTTGGGTTGACCCAACACACCCACAGGGTGGCGTTTAAGGCTCAATGGAACTTCTGGGTCAATCGATTTTGGCGCCTGAATCTTTCACGATTTTGGCCCAACGGACCAAGTCAGATTTGACAATTTGAGCCAATTGTTCACCTGTGCCCTTGAAGGGTTCGCAGCCTAGGGTGGCCAGTCTTTCCTGAACGTCCTTTGCATCGAGTGCCTTGGCCACATCATTTTGTATTTGCGTCAAAATATTTTTTGGCGTCCCAACGGGCGCAAACATGCCATACCAAGGTGTGGCGCCAAATCCCGGTACGGTTTCCCCAATGGTCGGCGAATCGGGCAAAGCTGCCAGTCGCTTTTCATTCACCACACCCAACACCTTTAATTTGCCTGCGCGAATAAAAGCAATGGAAGAAGGCATGCTTTGGACAGAAAGCGGAACTTGACCGCCCACCACATCGGTTGCTGCGGCCGCGGCACCCTTGTAGGGAATATGTTGAAGTTGAATGTCTGTGGCTTTTTGCAACATCTCGCCAATCAAATGATTCAAAGTGCCATTGCCAGCAGAGGCGATTGAAAGGGCGCCAGGCTTCGTTTTCGCCAAAGCGATGAATTCCGCCACATTGTTGGCAGGCAGACTTGGATTGGCCACCAAAACATAGCCCGCCTTGGCCAAAGGCGCGATGGGATCAAAGTCCTTCACGGAATCAAAACCCGTCTTAGCGTACAAAAAAGGATTGATGACCTGCGCACTGTCAGCATTGACCAAAAGCGTGTAGCCATCATTCTTGGCCTTCGCCGCAAAAGCAGTACCGACATTGCCGCCTGCCCCGGGACGATTCTCAACAACGACAGACTGCCCCCACTGCTCGGATAACTTCAGTGCAATCACCCGCGCAATGGCATCGTTTGCGCCCCCAGCGGCTTGCGGCACCACCAGCGTCACTTGCTTGGACGGAAATTTATCTTGCGCCAACACGGCAAATGAAGCGCTCAGCACAGCAAGGCCCAATGCTGACTTTAAAAGAGTTCGAAGATAGATTGACATGGCATGCCTTTAGAAAAAAATTGTTGATGAGGTGGCAAAAAACATTGCCACAACCCATTGAAGACATTGTTCCAAGAATGCAACAATTCACCAAGTCGGGTTTGCCATAATGAAAGCATGACAGATCTACTCAAAAATGACCGCGAACACACCCGCCTATCGATTGGCGGCGACTGCGACTGCAAAATTGTCCCCAGCGCCACACTCATCCCCACGGGAAAGTTAGCGGTCTTGGCCGTTAGCTCCAAGGCTTCAGTATGAGCGTTCATCCCGTTAGCGCCCTCGATGCCATGGCGCGCATGCGTCTTCCTTTGGGTACGCCTGGCGCCTACAGCGCCATCATCGATGCGCGAACGGAAGATGAATTTGCGCTGGACCATTTGCCAGGCGCCCTCAATTGGCCTTCACTCAACAACGAACAACGCATTGTCATTGGCACCTTGTACAAGCAAGTCGGTCCATTTGATGCGAAGAAAAAAGGTGCGGCCTGGGTGGCCGCCAATATTTCAAATCACATCGAAAATCACGTGCTCGATCTGCCTAAAGATTGGCAGCCCTTGGTCTACTGCTGGCGTGGCGGAAAACGCAGCGGTTCATTGGCGCTCATCTTGGGGCAAATTGGCTTCAAGGTTGCCATCATTGAAGGTGGCTACAAAGCCTTTCGAAGTGTTGTGGTGGCGGCCATTCCCGAATTGGCCCAAAGACTGTCTTGGCGCGTTATTTGTGGCCCGACCGGCTCTGGCAAAACAAGATTGCTACATTGCCTCAGAGAACAAGGCGCCCAAGTACTTGACCTTGAAGGCCTTGCCAATCACAGAAGTTCTGTACTGGGCATCATTCCGGGCGAAGCGCAGCCCAGTCAAAAACATTTTGACACCTTACTCTGGAATGAACTTCGAAACTTGGACCCCGATCGAGCCGTCTATGTCGAATCTGAAAGTCGCAAGGTGGGGAACTTGGCTGTGCCTGAATCTTTGATATTGGCCATGCGTTCAAGCCCCTGCTTTCAACTAGAACTCAAAGATGAAGAGCGCGTCAAACTTCTACTGGAAGACTACGATTTCTTTGTCAAAGACCCTGCGCTTTTCAGTCAACGTCTGGACGCCTTGGTGGCCATCAGGGGCAAGCAGGTTGTTGACGATTGGCAAGCAAAAATAAAGAGCGGTCTGATCGAAGATGTGGTGCGCGAGTTGCTCACATTGCATTACGACCCGACCTACTTTGCATCGATGAAACGAAATTTTCTTCAAATTGAAAGCGCTCACATCTTGCATGCAAATAATCGTTCAAACGAAAGCTTGCAACAGTTGGCCCATTCGCTGGTCCAGCTTTAAAGCATCCACCTTGTTCTTTTCTAAATGCTCAGGTACGCGCCAACATCAACGTCGATACCGATTTAAAGTTGACACAAATATTTAAATATTTTGGTCAACAAGAGCGTCATCCCTGCCGTTGAATGATCACTCCCAATCGGTGGAGTTTTCAAACAACATGAAGGAAACATCATGACTAAACTTCTCGCTACCTTGATCATTGGCTCATTCTCTTTCGCTGCATTTGCTGCAACGCCCGCAGCACCCGCTGCTGCGACCCCCGTAAAGGCAGAGGCCAAAGCCGAAAGCAAAACAGACGTGAAAGCTGCTGCCAAAACAGAAGCCAAAGCGGAAGCCAAGCCTGAAGCCAAGAAAGCTGAAAAAGCTGCCAAAGAAGTGACCAAAGACACCGCCAAGAAATAATTCTTTGGAACCTCTTGCCAGCGCTTCACCTGAGTGAAACGCTGGCTTTTTCATTGGAAGCAAAGCTTTCAATGATCGACTAAGATCGTGCTTTCCTTTTGACGGCAAAGCATTTTCTCCATGTCTTTATTTCCCAGCATGAATCACCGCGGTGTTTGGATCACCACCATCATGGCGGCCTCCATCATCATGATCACGATGGGAACCCGGCAATCCATGGGTTTGTATGTGGGCCCGCTCAACACCGATACCGGACTCGGTATCGTGACCATCAGTCTGGCCATGGCCATTGGTCAATTTATATGGGGTGCTGTTCAACCCATTGCAGGTGCATTTGCTGACAAATATGGCCCGCGCCCTGTTTTGCTCTATGGCTTGCTCATTTTTGTGATGGGGACAGCACTCACCCCTTTTATCAGCAGCAGCCTAGGTTTGATTTTCACTATGGGTATCCTCACTGCGATCGGCGCCGGCACCTGTAGTTTTTCTGTTTTGTTAGGGGCTGCAGCTCAGCGCATGCCTGCGGAGTCTCGCGGTGTTGCTTCTGGCATCATCAACGCAGGCGGCTCATTTGGACAATTTGTTTTTGCACCCATTATTCAAAAACTCATTCAGAGTATGGGTTGGATGGGCGCCATGTGGTCGATGGCAATTGTCAGCTTGCTGGCCATTCCCATGTTGAACAAACTGACCAGCGATACCCACGCACCCGTCAAAACCCCAGACCCAGAAGGCGGGCTCAAAAAAGCGGTGTTAGATGCCATGCGCAATCGAAGTTATCTGTTGCTTCACTTGGGCTTTTTTACCTGTGGTTTTCACATTGCTTTTTTAGTGACCCACTTGCCCACTGAAGTTGGCTTGTGCGGCTTTTCACCTGAAGTTGCCAGTTGGTCATTGGCCATCATTGGCTTGGCAAACATTTTAGGCAGCCTGTATGCTGGCTCATGCGTGAACGTTTACCGCAGCAAGTACGTTCTGGCCGTCATGTACGGTTCACGCGCAGTGTTAGTGGCTTTGTATTTGATCGCCCCTAAAACCGAGTGGACCTTTTATGTATTTGCTGTGGGTCTTGGATTTACCTGGCTTGCGACCGTACCGCCTACGGCTGCCATCGTGGGCAAGTTGTTTGGTGTCCGGTACTTATCCACATTATTTGGCCTGACCTTGCTGTCTCACCAAGTGGGCGGTTTTTTAGGTGCCTACTTGGGGGGCTTGGCCCTCACGCTTAACGGCGACTATCAATGGATGTGGTGGGCTGACATTGTCCTTTCAGGCATGGCCGCCTTGATTAACCTGCCCATCAAAGAAGCGCCTATCATCAAGCATCAGCTCGCTTAACAAGCAATTCGTTATTAAATAGGAGATCCCAATGAAACAAATTAAATCGTGGCGCGGACTTTTTCTCATTTCAACGCTCATGGGGCTTTCTTCTTTAACCACCTACGCTCAAAACTTTCCGACCAAGCCTATTCAGGTCGTTGTACCCGTGGCTGCAGGGGGTGGCACTGATTTATTGGCAAGAAATTTGAGTCAAAAAGTGAGCGAGGTTTTGGGTCAACCCCTGGTTGTAGAAAACAAACTGGGTGCAGGCGGTAACATTGGCGTTGAGTACGTCATGAAATCAAAGGCCGATGGCTACACCTTGCTCATCAGCCCTGCCACCATTGCCACCAACGTGGCGGTCTACAAAAAAATTCCCTACGACTTGGTCAAAGACCTGCAAGCCATTACCCTGATTGGTCAAACAGGTGTGGTGTTGGTGGTTCACCCCTCGGTGAAGGTCAACACCCTTAAAGAATTCGTTGAGTTAATGAAAACGAAAAATGGTGACATGAATTACGGCTCGGCTGGCATGGGAAGCCCCCAGCATTTACAAGCTGAATTTTTCAATCAACTGGGCGGTCTGAAATCAAACCACATTCCGTATAAAGGTCAGTCGCAAGCCATGAACGACCTCGTTGGTGGCCAGCTGCACTACATGTTCAGTCCCATTCAAAACGCCCTGCCCCAAATTCAGCAAGGTCGCCTGAAAGCACTTGCCGTGGCTTCTGCAGAGCGGCACAAGGCCATGCCGCAAGTGCCTACCCTCAATGAGCAAGGCTACAAAGGTGTCGAACTCACCAACTGGTTTGCTGTCTATGCACCGATCAACACGCCCCCGGCTGTTGTCAAAAAACTCAATGCCGCTTTCACACAGGCCGGCAAAGAAGCCAAGATGAAAGAAAAATTGGACACACTGGGGTTTGAAAGTTTCTTCACCTCCTCAGATGAAGCCACTGACTTTATGCGCTCAGAAATTGTGCGTTGGGCCAGGGTTGCGGCTTACGCAGGCATCAAAGCGGAATAAGGCCAGTGCATTTTCAAGAGAAGCAACGAGCTCAGTGGTGATGGTGCTGCGCGCCACTACTGGGTTGAGCCACTGAGGGAATGGCTGCATTCAGTTGCACCTCAACTTGAAAGTTGCCGCCCTTTGCATCCTGAAATTTCAGGGTCAGAGGTACCTTGACACCCTTTTCTACAGGTGCCTTGAGATCCATGAGCATCACGTGATAGGAACCCGGCTTGAGTTCAACAGCCTTGCCTGCAGGTAAATCAAGCGATGGAATCGCTGCCATTTTCATGACATCTTTTTCCATCTTCATTTCATGAATTTCAGCCACTCCCGCTGCGGGACTGCTGACACTCAGCAACTTGCTATTTTCTTTGGCTGTGATCTTCATGAACGCGCCTGTAGCCCTTTGTCCCTTGACCGTTGGTCGAACCCAGCTGTCACTGATGATCACGTTCGAATGGGAAACTGTGGTGGTCGAAACACTCTCTGCTTTGATATTGAGCAAGGCTGCCGGCATTTTAAGGCCCTTGGTTGATAGGCCGGTAGCAGGTATTTCAGCCCAGTCGTTTTGACCTTTTTCACAGGTCTGCAGAACACGCAACCAAGTTGCGCCTGTTTTTTCCGGCAACTTGGTCATGAAAGAAAACTCATCAAATGTGCCATCTGGCAAAGCCGTTTCTTTGGAACTGGCTTTCCATTCAAGTTCGACAACATCTTCGGTGATTGTTTTGCCATGACTGACATAGGGCTCAGCCAATATTGATTTTTTGGCATTCACAGTCCATCCAGATTTGGGCTGAGGTTTTGTACCCTCGAATCCTGCAGGAATAAAAACTTTGATCACCGTCGTGGCCGAGCCATTACAGCCATGTCCGATTCGAACAGCGCCTTTGTAATGACTGCCTGGCGTTGCCGAGGATTCAGTCAGCACTGCATGTGAGTGTGCCAAAGTTGTGAACATTACAGAAATCATCATGGTCAGAGTCGTTGTAATTTTAAAAGAGGTTTGAAATTGATTTTTTTTCATGATTGATTCAAATGGTCAAAGTGACGCATTGATAATGCACGTCACAGATACAGACAAAGGCAGAGCAAAGGCTCAGACCTATCGATTGAGAATCAGGAAAAAGAAGGCGGCCCGCGCGATGGAAAGGGGGGCGCCGAACGTGAGGCGATGAGCGCAGCAGCAACGGGGTGTAGCGCATGCGCTAATGGACTGAGCTTATTGATGCTGGCTTGACAAGATGGCTTGGGCAATGCAACAACTGCGCACAAAGGACAGTCCATGTTGGTGGCAAGCTTGGATTCTTCACCTTGTTCACCAGACACCACCATTTTCATGCCCCCAGCAGTGGTACAAACCATTTGTGTTTCTGTAGGATTCACAATGGGTGATGCGATGGCGACACCTAAGAACAAAGCAAACCACACCAGCACGAGTCGTGCAAAAGATTGGTGGGTAGCAGCGTTGAACATGTGTCATATTATGGCTTAAACCTATCTTTTTAACTCACCCTCCTCATGAAAAAAATACTACTTTTGGGTTCAGGTGAACTCGGTAAAGAATTTGTCATCAGCGCCAAGCGTCTTGGGTGCTATGTCATCGCTTGCGACAGTTATGCAAGTGCTCCCGCGATGCAAGTGGCCGATGAATGCGAAGTTTTCAGCATGCTGGATGAAGCGCCCTTGCGAGCCGCCATTGCCAAACACAAGCCCGACTTGATCGTGCCGGAAATAGAGGCCATTCGAACAGAAGTTTTACTCGATGTCGAGAAAGAAGGCTTCGAGGTGATCCCAAGCGCACGTGCCGCCAACCTCACCATGAACCGCGATCGAATTCGCGATGTGGCCGTGGGCCTTGGCGTTCGCACGGCCAAATTCAATTACGCTGAATCGAGCGAAGCCCTTTTGTCGCAAGCCAAGGCGATTGGTTTTCCGGTCGTGATCAAGCCTGTCATGAGCTCGTCTGGCAAAGGCCAAAGTGTTGCCAAAACGGAAGCCGATATTCAGTCAAGCTGGGATTACGCTTGCGCCGGCATGCGAGGTGACCGAAAGAAAGTCATCGTTGAGGAGTTCATCAACTTTGAATTTGAAATCACGCTCCTTACCATCCGTCAACGTCATGGTCAAACTTTGTTCTGTCCGCCGATTGGTCACGTGCAAGAACGTGGTGACTATCAATACAGTTGGCAACCGCAGCCGATGGCTCCCGATTATTTAAAGTCGGCGCAAGACATGGCTGAGAAAGTCACTGCTGATTTAGGGGGTGTCGGTTTATTTGGCGTAGAGTTTTTTGTCACGGCCAAAGAAGTCATCTTCAGTGAACTCAGTCCGCGCCCGCATGACACTGGCATGGTCACCTTGATCAGCCAGAATCTCAGCGAATTTGATTTGCATGCTCGTGCAGTGTTGGGCTTGCCCATTCCTCATATTGAGGCGGTAGAAGGTGCCAGTGCGGTTGTTTTGGCCGACATAGAAGGCAAAAACCCAAGCTATTCAGGCGTGTCTGAAGCTTTGGAAGAGCCCAATGTGGATGTGCGCATCTTTGGCAAACCCACCACACGCCCCTACAGAAGAATGGCAGTGGCGTTGGCCAAAGGCAACCGGGCTTTAGAAAGAGCGAGAGCTGCAGCCGCCAAAATCAGCGTTCACGTCACCTGATTCAATAAGCATCAAAAGGGGCCCTGATCAATTTTCCCAAGCCCCTTTTCCATCGATTCGTTACTTTACTTCAGTGATGAATTTGTCTTGGGTGCGTCGAACTTTTTTCATGTTGACCAACCAGTCTTTATCGGCTTCACGATAGCCTAATGGCAAAAGAACAGTGCTTCGCAAACCACGTGCAGGCAATCCCAAAATTTCATCAACGGCCGCAGGTGTGAACCCTTCCATTGGCGTCGCGTCAACTTCTTGCTCAGCAGCAGCTATCAAGGCTGTGCCCAACGCAATGTAAGACTGTTTGGCGGCATGTTGGAAGTTGGCTTCAGCACCTTTGGCTGGATAGTTCTGCAACAACATCTTGCGATAATTTTCAGCGCCTTCATTCACAAATCCGCGCACTTCATTGTTGTAGTCAAACATCATATTGATGCGATCAGGCGTGTAGTCATTCCAAGCCGCGAACACCAACAAATGCGAGCCTTCGGTGATTTGCGCTTGGTTATTGGCAGCAGCTTGAATCTTGGCACGAGTTTCAGTACGGGTAACCACAAACACTTCGTACGGCTGCAGGCCACTTGATGTCGCTGTCAAGCGAATGGCCTCTAAAATTCGTTGTACTTTTTCTTCTGGCACAGACTTACTAGGGTCCATTTTTTTTGTGGCATATCGCCAGTTCAGGGCTTTGAGCAAATCCATCTTCATCAATCCAAAATAAAAAACAACTCGCTAGTGTAAACGGACTAGAACACGA
Source organism: uncultured Burkholderiales bacterium (assembly GCA_903844775.1). Taxonomy (GTDB): domain Bacteria; phylum Pseudomonadota; class Gammaproteobacteria; order Burkholderiales; family Burkholderiaceae_C; genus Limnohabitans_A. The sequence continues at coordinate 52,048 of CAIMUZ010000060.1, forward strand.
TGATTTGAGTCACAAACAAGACCCCAATTCTGAGGCTTGTGGTTTGAAACAGTTAGGATGGTCGCCATGATCAATTGGATTCCACTTTTGGCGACGCTTTTCATTCAAGCCATGGTCGCCATGGCCTTGTTAACGCTGCCTGTCATGGCCCCAGTGGCCGCTAAAGACTTGAGTGTTTCGCCCGCCTTGGTGGGTTTGTACGTGGCGATTACTTATGTCGGCGCCATGTTTTCCAGTCTTACATCGGGCACCACAGTGAGTCGCTTAGGCCCCATCAGGGTAAGCCAACTGGGTCTTTTTCTTTGTGCTGCAGGCCTGTGCTTGTGCGCGATTCCTTGGCTGCCCGCAATTGGTTTGGGCGCATTGTTGATTGGCTTAGGCTATGGCCCCATTACCCCAGCAAGCTCACAAATTTTGGCCAGAACCACCCCGTCTGCTCAAATGGCACTGGTTTTTTCTCTGAAACAAACCGGCGTACCTGTTGGCGCCATGATGGCAGGCGCCATCGTTCCATCACTCATGCTAGGCATTGATTGGCATTGGACCTTGGTTGCGGTGGCCATGGCATGCATCTTAAGTGCCGCTTTATCGCAACCTCTGCGTAAGTCTTTGGACGATTTACGACAGGCCAATTTACCTTTTCAAATGGGCACCCTCACTGACCCCATTCGGATGGTGCTTGGCCATCGCGCGTTGGCCACCATGGCAGCTTGTTCATTCATGTTTTCGATGGTACAAATGTCACTCACCACTTACCTGGTGACCTATCTTCACGATGACTTAGCTTACGGCTTGGTGAGTGCTGGGCTGCTATTGTCGGTCACACAAATGGGTGGAATTGGTGGTCGTATTGTGTGGGGAGTGATCGCCGACAAATGGCTAGGTGCGCAAAAGGCGCTGGCACTGCTTGCCATTTTAATGGCCATCAGTTCTTTGGCCACAGCATTGTTATTGCCCATTTTGCCCATCTGGGGCATCTGGATCATATTGATTGTATTTGGCGGCTCAGCCATTGGATGGAATGGCGTCTATTTGGCTGAAGTTGCCAGACAAGCCCCCGAAGGAAAAGCCAGCATGGCCACCGGCGGCACACTCACATTCACTTTTTTGGGCGTCGTGATTGGCCCCCCTATTTTTGGGGCACTGTCCACTGTATTTGGCACCTACCGAGCAGGCTTTCTAGCTCTGGTCGTCACTTCAAGCTTGTGTGCTTGGGTGCTCTTTCGGTTGAAGGCTGGTAATACGCATTCCAGCAACTGAGCCATACCTTTGGCCCATCAGTTTGATAGGCCTCGGATGAAGTCAACGCCCTTTTCTGCAATCATGAAAGTTGGTGCATTGGTGTTGCCAGTCACAAGATGGGGCATGATGGACGCATCAATCACGCGCAAATTTTGTAGGCCATGCACACGCAACTTTGAGTCCACGACGGCAAGTGGATCGGTTGAGGGACCCATTTTGCAGGTACCAACAGGATGGTATTCCGTATCGGAATGATCACGCAAAAAGTTCGCGATTTGCGTGGTGTCATTTCGGTTCACCGGGTAAATCATGGGGCCTCTGTAGCTTGAAAGCGCATTGGAAGACATCACATCCAGTCCCAATTGGGTGCCCAAAATCATGGTTTCGATGTCATCAGGATCTTTAAAAAATGCGGGATCAATGAGCGGCTTTTCCGCGGGGTTCTTGCTGGCCAGCGTGAGACTGCCTTTGCTCTTAGGCCGCATGAGTGTGACATGCAAGGTGTAACCGTGACCCCAATGCATCTTGCGAGCGTGATCGTCCACCACACCGGTGCAAAGTGCCAACTGGATATTGGGATGATCTGGATTGCCTTCAGTGGAAACAAATCCCTGAGTTTCAGAAACGTTAGAGGTGATCCAACCCGTTCTCTTTGAACGCCATTCAAAAATAGCTTTGATGAAATTCCAAGTGCCCCTGAGTGAATAACCCATGGCCTCATCGATTTTTTGAGTTTGATAAATCAAAACGGTGGTCACATGGTCCTGCAAGTTTTGACCCACACCAGGAAGTTCGTGCACCAATGGAAGACCAAGATCTTGCAAGTGAAGTGCAGGGCCCACGCCAGAGAGCATCAAGAGTTGTGGCGATCCAAACGCACCACTCGAGACAATCACCTCTTTTCGAGCTCGCACTTCATGGTCTTGTCCTTGACACGTGTAACGAACCCCCACAGCGCGTTTGCCTTCAAAGATAATTTGTGTTGCGTGCGCATTTGAAACAACACTTAAATTCGGTTGATGGCGATGCGGGTCAACATACGCCCTGGCGGCATTCCAACGCTCCCCGTTTTTTTGCGTGACCTGTCCAGGCGAGACGCCGTATTGCTTTGCACCGTTGTAATCTGGGTTGCTTGGAATGCCCTGTTCGTTGCATGCCTTGATAAACGCCTGATTGATCGGGCTGGGACTTCTTAAAAAACTCACGTTCAATGGCCCCCCCACACCGCGATAATCATTGGCGCCAAAGCATTCATTGTTTTCTGATTTTTTGAAGTATGGCAATACGTCTTGGTAGGACCAGCCTTCATTGCCCAATGCGGCCCAGTTGTTGTAGTCATTGGGGTTGCCGCGGGTGTAGACCATGGCATTGACAGAGGAGCTGCCACCCATGACCTTGCCTCTGGGCTGAAAGCCTTTTCGGCCATTGAAGCCGGCTTGGGCAACGGTGTTGTAGCCCCAGCTGTTGATATTGAAAGGCGCGGTGGCTGCAAACCCCAAAGGCGCAATGACAAATGCAGAGTTATCAGACCCGCCCGCTTCAAGCAAGCATACTGAGACAGAAAGATCTTCGCTTAACCTGCCCGCCACACAGCAGCCTGCTGAGCCACCACCCACCACCACATAATCAAATTCAAGCTGGGACATGTCGATTACCTCGTCACAATAGGAAAATTACCAGGCGCTTTATCAAGCATGCTAAAAAACATCGCCAGATCGATTTTGCTGCCGTCAATTTTGGTTTGGTCGGACAACAACAAGTCTTTGCCACCCGCTTGGCCGAGAATCAATTTTAAGAAAAAAGGCTTTGTTAAAGTGAGCGTTGCATTGGCATCTTTCTCAATCGGTTTTTTGACATGACGCATCACAGAATTGTTAACCTGCAAAACAAAAGTTTCCCGAGTGTCAGAGAAAACCAAGTTGATTTTCAGTTGCTTTCCCTCTGCCTTGGACGCATTCAGAGAGGCTGCCATCGCCTCTAAAAAACGTTCGATGGGAGTTTGATTCAACATTTCAATCAGCCCCTCACGAGAGATGCCAACTTCAGGCGGCCCTTGGCGCAGCTCCATGGCGCCCGTCAGGTAAAAATTGCGCCAGGCAGAAGATTCTGCGCCATAACCCAATTTTTCAAAACTCTGCGCCATCAACTCTTTGGCATCCGCATTTTTAGGCGACACATCCACCACATGTTTGAGCAACTCAGCTGCCCAGCGATATTCGCCATTGCGCATCGCCACCTTGGCCGCTGCAATGACCTTGTCCGCACCCCCCATCAGCGCGACATATTTCTCTGAAGCTTGCACAGGTGGTAGTGGATCCAGGTTGGCGGGATGTGCATCAAACCAGCCCATGTAGTTTTGATAAACCGCCCTCACATTATGTTTAACCGTGCCGTAGTAGCCGCGGATGCTCAAGTGTTCGTCCAAGACCTTGGGTAACTGCAGCGTTTCTGCGATTTCAGAAGCATTGAGGCCCGCATTGATCTTGCGAACAGTTTGATCATGAATAAATTGATAGGCGTCACGTTGCTTAACTATAAAGTCTTGAATATTTGCAGCACCCCAAACTGGCCAATGGTGCTGATTAAAAACAACCTCAGAGTTTTGAACATGAATGAGCGAATCATTTAAATAGGAAGACCATTTGGTGGCATCCCGAACCTTGGCACCGCGCAACGTGTACAAATTGTGCAGAGTGTGTCCCATGATTTCAGCGCCACAGAACGCCTTGAAATCAGGCAAGTAAAACGTAAATTCAGAGGGTGCTTCACTGCCTGATGCATTGTGAAAAACAAAGCGAACGCCATCCAACGTCATCTCCTGCTTTTCTTGTTGCACCGTGATGTTGGGCGTCAGAATACCAAGCTTGCCAAATGCCACTGCCTTGCCCAAGCCGTTGTCGATCAAGCCGGTTTCACTTTTTGGCAACCTGCTGCCATACATGTACATGGAACGACGGCCCATCGCGGGCCCCATCAGGATGTTTTCACTGGTGGCTTCCTCCATGAAGCCAGCGGGTGCCACGATGGGTATTTTTTTAGATTGCGCCTCTTGCGCGCTCACAACCCCTAAGGCGCCGCCAAAATGATCGGCATGGCTGTGCGTAAAGATCAGCGCTGCGACTTTTTGATTCCCTAAATGCTGACGGGCAAAAGTCAAAGCTGCCGCCGAAGTTTCTTCAGACGTTAGGGCATCGACCACAATCCAGCCGGTCTTGCCTTGAATCAGGGTCATGTTGGCCAAATCGAAACCACGCAACTGCCATATGCCTTCCGTGACCTTGAATAAACCAATTTGATTGTTCAAAATGGCTTGCCGCCAGAGGCTGGGGTTGACCGTTGCGGGTGCAGTGCCTCGAATGAAAGAGAAGGCATCAAAGTCCCAAATGACATGGCCCGATGCGTCTTTGACCTGCCCAGTTGGCGCCGCTATAAATCCTTTTCTGGCATCGCTTTGCTGGAGCCATTCCGGGGGTAACTGCGCTTGAGAGGAAAGCGTTGAAGACTTGGAATCCAAAGTTGTTTCTGTTTTTTGGCAAGCAAGCAGCAGAAAACTTACGAGCATCCCCCAGAGAATTATTACACCTAACTTCAAAACCATACCAAAACCATTCATTTAAATACTTCTAAGCGAAGAGTTATAGACCATGTCAGTCTATAGAACTAGGGGTAATACCCTGTTCAATACGAGGGCAAAGTGCATACTTTACGCATCGCATCATTAAACCGAGATATGAACAACACCGCTCTAGATTCTGGTCGCTTGCCGACATCCTTTTATAAAGACAAAAAGCGCTACGGCTGGTTATTCTCAGTCGTCGGTCCTGCTATTTCTTTGGTGGGTACAGGGGCTGTCAGCTTTTTGGGCATAGAAACTTGGATTCTCTTTTTCCCCCTTATTTTCTTCTACGGACTGGTTCCCGTTTTAGATTTTTTCATTGGCGAAGATACCAGCAACCCGCCAGAGTCTGAGGTCGATGCCCTCGAGAAAGACGGTTACTACCGCGCAATCACCTATGCCACCATTCCTGTTTTGTGGATTGCCGTCATCTTCAATTGCATTTTCCTTTGCACCCAAAGTCTGTCTGTTTGGGAGTGGCTGGCCACCGTGATCACCACGGGTTCCGTGCTTGGATTTGGCCTCAATGTCAGTCATGAACTCGGTCACAAATTAGACACCATGCCCCGCAAAATTGCACTGTTCAATACAGCATTGGGGGCCTATGGCCACTTCTCGATTGAACACAACAGGGGGCATCACCGACATGTCAGTACGTCCGAAGATCCTGCCTCATCCAAGATGGGGGAAAATATTTATCGGTTTGCATGTCGAGAAATTCCCGGTGCGGTATTCAGAGCATGGCGCTTAGAAGCTGATCGACTTCAGCGGTCGAACCAATCAGCCTGGCATCCTCAAAACGAAATACTGCAGGCACTGTGTATAACCGTTCTTGTCTACGGAACCCTCATTTTTCTGTACGGAACTGCGATGGTGCTTGTTCTCATTCCTGTGGCCTTATGGGGCGCTTTTCAATTGACCTCTGCCAACTACGTAGAACATTACGGCATCAAGCGCCTCCAATCTGAACAAGGCCGTTACGAAACATGTCAGCCTCACCACTCTTGGAACAGCAACCACCTGGTCTCCAATTTGGTTTTGTTCCAACTGCAGAGGCATTCAGACCATCACACGCATCCTGCTAGAAGTTACCAATCTCTTCGCGATTTTCCTGATCTTCCGAGACTTCCATCAGGCTATTTTGGAATGTTTTTCTTAGCCTACATTCCACCGCTGTGGTTCAGGGTCATGGACCCCTTGCTCATCAAAACCGTCAATTCCGATGTTGCAAGAATTAATTTTTTACCTAGCGCAAAAAATCGATTGCTTCACAAATATTCGCTTCAATGATTTGCAACGATGACAAACTTGCAAGCACTTGAAAATCAAAAAAACGTAGGCTTCATTGGCATTGGCAACATGGGCTTTGCCATGATGGCCCGTTTGTTGTCACAAAATTGGCCCGTCACAGCCTTTGACATTGATGCGAATGCCATGCTAAAAGCCAAGTCGGAGGGGGCTACCCTTGCCCGCCATGCTGGCGAAATTGCGACGCTTTGCAGAGTCACCTTTCTAGTGGTCGTTGATTCTGCGCAAGTCAACGAAGTGTTAAACGGGCCTCAAGGTTACTTTTCCAAAGTACGCGCCGGTGACGTGTTGTTTCTTTGCCCCACCCTGGGGCCGCTTGATGTTTCTAAGTTTGCATCGCAAGCAATGGCAAAAGGCGTTCAACTCATTGATGCGCCTATGTCGGGCGGTCCATTGCGTGCCCGAGAGGGGCAGATGAGTTTCATGCTGGCGGGCCCTCAAGACGTTTTGAAGCCACTTGAGAGCCTGTTGAACGCCATCACACCCCATCGATTTTTTATCAGCGAAACTGCAGGTGATGCCGCCAAAACAAAACTGGCCAACAACTTGTTGGCTGCCATCAATTTAGCTGGCGCGAGTGAGGTGCTGGCAATGGCGCAATCATGGGGCTTAGAGCCACTGACCACATTGGCGGTGATGCAGGCCAGCAGCGGCCAAAGCTGGATTGGTCAAGATCGGCTGCAACGCGCTTTACAAAATGATTTTGAACCCAGAGCTCACACCACTTTGTTGGCCAAAGACACAAGATTGGCCATTGAAGCATGCCAAGAGATGAACATCAAAGCGCCCAGCTTGGGTGCCTTGGCCACACAACAGTTTGCAACTGCCTGCGAAATGGGGCATGCCCATCAAGACGACGCCAGTTTATTTTTAATGGCGGGCGGCAAACCTGTTCAATGAAATTAGGCCATGGCAGGTTCAGCTGACTCAACTGGGGCGTAGCCCATTTCATCTAAAGCTTTTGCCAAGTGCTGCACGCTGCGTGAGGGGTTGTGCAATTTTTCCAAGCCAAATAAACCAATGCGGAAGGTCATGAAGTCTTTCGGTTCGTCGCACTGCAGCGGCACACCTGCTGCCGTTTGCAAGCCCAGCGCCAAAAACTTCTTGCTGTTGTGTATCTCGGCGTCTTGGGTGTAACTGACCACCACACCAGGCGCTTGGAAGCCCGATGCCGCCACGCTCTTAAAGCCTCTCGCCTCTAAAAGCGTTCTCACCTGGTGACCTAATGCCGCTTGTTCTTGTTTGACTTTTTCAAATCCATAGGCCTGAGTTTCCTTCATGACTTCGCTCAAACTTGCCAATGCATCCGTGGGCATGGTGGTGTGATACATGTGAGTGCCAGATTCGTAGGCCTCCATGATTTGCAACCACTTTTTCAAGTCGCATGCAAAGCTAGAACTTTGAGTGGCATCGATGGCGTTCCTGGCACGTTCACTCAACATCACCATGGCACAGCAAGGCGATCCACTCCAACCCTTTTGCGGGGCGCTGATCAAAATATCAACCCCGGTGGCTTTCATGTCAACCCACATGGCACCTGAAGCAATGCAGTCCAACACAAACAATCCCCCGACCTTGTGAACCGCCTCAGATACACGCAACAAATAGCCATCGGGCAACATCATGCCTGCGGCTGTTTCAACGTGGGGCGCAAACACAACGGCAGGTCTCTCAGAAGCAATTTGCGCTTCGACTTCTTCAATGGGACACGGCGCCCAAGAGGATTTTGTGTCTGCGTTTTGTTGTTTGGCCTTGAGCACCACAGAAGAACTGGGTATGCCACCCATTTCAAAAATTTGGGTCCAACGAAAGCTGAACCAACCATTGCGGATGACCATGACTTTCTTGCCATGCGCAAATTGGCGAGCCACCGACTCCATGCCAAAAGTACCGCTGCCTGGCACCAATACAACCGAATGCGCCACATACACTTCTTTCAGAATGGACGATATGTCTTGCATCACACCCTGAAAGCGCTTTGACATGTGATTCAGTGCACGGTCTGTGTAAACTACTGAAAACTCAAGCAAGCCATCGGGGTCAATGTTGGGCAGCAATGCGGGCATGGTCATTCTCCTGAATGAAAGAGGAACCTAGAATTTTAGGCTTTTGGCAGTCAAATGTCTTTGCCAAAAGAAGATAGAAGCCCTCTAAGCCTCACAAAACATAGGGTTTGCACCTACCTTCACCGTTTACTCTGCCACTAGGATTGGCCCAAAGGAACCCCGACTTATGCTTTCTATCCAAACAATGACGTCGCGCCTACAACAACTTCTGTGCATGGTGGCCCTGCTTCCAACGCTGGCATTTTCACAGGCTTGGCCCACCAAACAACCCATCAAACTGGTGGCTGTTTTTCCACCTGGGGGCTCGGTTGATCAAGTCGCTCGCATCATTGCGCCAGTTCTCTCGCAGCAATTAGGGCAAAGTGTCATTGTGGAAAACAAAGGGGGTGCCTCCGGCGTGATAGGCACCGCCAGCATGCTTTCAGCCCCTGCAGACGGCTACACATTTGCCGTGGTTTTTGACACACACGGGGTGAATCAAAGCCTGATTCCCAACATGCCCTATGACAGCAAGAAAGACATCGTGCCCCTTATTTTGGTGGGCACTTCAGCCATGGTTTTGACATCCAACGTTGGCAATGAATACAAATCGTTTGCGGATGTGGTGGCTGCTGCCAAAGCCAAAAAGACGGTTTCTTTTGGCACCATTGGCAATGGCAGCTTGGGCCACTTGGCAATGGCCTTGCTTGGCAGAAATTCTAATTTGGAGTTCAACCACATTCCCTACAAAGGTGGCGGTCCCCTCATGACCGATGCCGTTGCCGGCCATGTGCCTTTGGCCATGGGCACTGTCTTTTTAAGCAAACCTCACATTGACAACAAACGCATTCGTCCTTTGGCCGTGACATCACTGAAACGGGTTCCAGAATTTCCAGATGTCCCCACCATTGCCGAGGCTGGATTTCCTGGTTTTGAAGCGCCTGCGTGGTGGGCTTTGTTGGGATCCGCCAAGACGCCTCCTGAAATCGTCAAGCGCATGAACGATGAGCTGAACAAGGTTTTGCAAAACCCAGAGATCTCTCAAAGGCTGAGCGCTCAGGGCATTGAAATTTCTGGGGGCAGCGTGGACAAAGCCAAAAACTTCATCGACAAGCAAATTGACACTTGGGCCAAAGTGGTCCGTGACAACGGCATCAAGCCCGACTGAGAGCTTGGGCAGAAGTCGGCAACGCTTATTCCTCTGGGGTAATTTGAAGCGCCACCAACAATCGAGCCACCATGTTGTAAGTGGCGATGGCGGTGGTGAGTTCCACAATTTCAGTGGTGCTCAAACGGCTTTGTAGTTGTTTGAACAAGGCATCGTCTACTTTGACATGCTGCGTCATTTGGGCGGCATATTGCACCACCCACTGAGACATGTCATCCAAGGCAGCATCAGAGACACCTGCAGATGGATTCGCCTTGACCGCACGCTGAAGCGCATTCAATTCGGCTTGGGTTCCGCCAGCCTTCAAAAAATCCGGCGCATGGTGGTGATACTCATAGTGAGCGCCTGTGAGCAAGGCCACAGTACAGATACCCAATTCACATAGCTTACGAGAAGCCGATAGCCCTGTTCGCACATTGCGCAAGTAAACATTCCAGCCGGAGGCAACAGGCTCGCTCCAGAGCAGCGCCTTGTCTAAATTAAGTAGTGCGCCGCCACGGCGAGCCAAGATGGCTTCGACCAATTCTTGAGGTTGTGGATGTTGTTCGGGGGTCCAATCTGGAATGCGCATGAGGAAAAGCCTTTTTTGAAATCGAATTATTTATAAAAAACTTCAAGTTTGCCCTTGAGTTTCATGAGCAATGGATTGCCCTTGCGGTCCAGTGTTTTGCCTGCGGGCACCTTGACCCAGCCCTCACTCAGGCAATATTCCTCCACATCATGTCGATCCTTGCCATTAAAGCGAATACCAATGTCGTGCTTGAGAACCTCAGCATTGTAAAAAGGGCTACGCTCATCTATGCACAGATGATCAGGGAGTTCAGGGCGCAAATTTGTATCACTCATTTTTTCAGGTCAATCAAGTCAAACTGAACCCATCCTAACACTGGCCCTTCAACTTGGGCCCCAGCATGACCTTGGTAAAGCTTCTGATTGGCAGGCGTAAAGGTGATAGGCCACGCTCTCAAAAACCCAAATTTGGTCTGACCAATTAGGGTTATCTTGGATATTGAAACCCCTTCTGACATGTGATACTGAAAGTTGTTTTATGTTTTCCATGACTTCTTTTGAAGACAGGGTGTTTTTCAGGAAATATCAATGGCCAGTGTTTCGATACGATCCGTCAAAAAGAATTTTGGCGAAGTTCCCATTCTTCACGGTGTCGACATTGAAATCAAGGACGGCTCGTTTACCGTCCTGGTGGGCCCTTCGGGTTGCGGCAAATCCACATTGCTTCGCATGATTGCCGGCTTAGAAGAAATCAGCAGCGGTGAAATTCACATTGGCAATCGCCAAGTCAATGACCTTCCCCCTAAAGAACGCGACATCGCCATGGTTTTTCAAAACTATGCGCTCTACCCCCACATGACCGTTAGCGAAAACATGGCCTTTTCGCTCACCCTTGCAAAACGACCGCAAGAAGAAATTGACAAAAAAGTAGCCCGTGCCGCAGACATCTTGGCCCTAGGCTCTTTGCTTGAGCGTTACCCACGCCAGCTCTCTGGCGGACAACGCCAGCGTGTGGCCATGGGGCGTGCCATTGTTCGTGACCCGCAAGTGTTTTTGTTTGACGAGCCCTTGTCCAATCTCGATGCCAAACTTCGAGTGGCCATGCGCAGTGAAATCAAAGAACTGCATCAGCGCCTACAAACCACCTCCATCTACGTCACGCACGATCAAATTGAA
>CAIMUZ010000061.1 GCA_903844775.1 uncultured Burkholderiales bacterium
AGTTTTTTTGTGTTGCCTCTGGCATGAATTCCAGCTTGAGTTTAGGCATGGGCTTGCTCCTGTGAGGCACGCAGGCCTTTGCTGATGTTGCTGAGCATTCTGGTCACACTGGCACTGGTCATAGGCTCAAACGTACGCCGCTTGAATACTCGCTTGACCTTGGGGACGCCGAAGTAAAAACACAGCCGGGCCACATCTTCGAACTTATGCTTTTCTAGCACCTTGCTGATCAGCACATCGTCTTTGATGTTAGGGTTGGACCAATCGTATGCACCCGACAAGCCAATCTTGACGGACTTGCGTTTTGCATTGGCTTGCTGGACAGCGGTGCGCAGCCATGCCGGGATTAGCGCTGCGAAAGAGTCTATTTCTCCGTCAAGCCAGTCGCCTGTGGCGCGCTGGATTTCCAGCGTCGTGAGGTTCTTAACTCCCTGTGTCCAAAGCGCAAGCAAAACCCTGCCTTTAGGACTAGCGGCGAGCTGGACTTTCCTTTGACTCATGCGCCGGAACTGCACGGTGTGCTCTCCGGCCTTGACGGTGCGCGACAAACCCGAGGTGGGCACCACCAACACATCAGTTGTCCCCTCGCTTGGTGCAAGTCCCACGCGTTCGCCAGTCTTATGTGCAAGGGCTCTTGCCACCGTTTGCGCATCCACTTGCTGACCAGCGGCGGCGTACAAACCTCTGGCCACCCGGACGATGGCGCCAGCTTTAATCAGTCGAAAGAGCGCCTGGTCAACGGCTGCACGCGTTCCTGCCGACAAAAAATCGGCACTGGAAAACACAGGTCCCTGAGACTGATCTGCGATGGTTTGCTGGATAATTCCAGATGTGTTCATGTAAGAAATTATATTTGTTTTTCTTACTTTGTCAATATTTAAGACTGCATAGACACACTTGGGGAAAGATCTCGCTGGGTTTATGAATAGGTTCAAGTCCTGGTGGGCCCACCACTTTCAAGCGGTACATACAAAAAACATCGCTTTATGGCGCAAGAAAATAGTCAACGAGCTTCGATATCTGCCCAAGCATCATTTCACGCCCTTTCACACCCTCACACCCGCAGTCTTGCGCAAGTTTGAGTAGGGGTGTGATCTCAGGCATCACGATGGCATCAAACACAACCAAATCCTTTTTGAATGCGTCTACTGCCAATGGCAGCCTTGCGTCGCTCAGCATACCAACAGGCGAAGCATTCATCAGAACATCGATGCCATCACAACGAGGCGGGCCCATTTCAACGACAGTTTGAGGACTGATCTGCTTGACCAACTGCATCATCTGTTCAGCTCTACGTTCATTTAAATCGAACAGTCTCATCAGGCTGGGATGTTCATGAGCAACTGCCACGCAGATGGCTGAGCCAGCGCCGCCAAGGCCAATAAGTTGGATGCGTTTGTTTGTAAGTGCGATGCCACGACGTTTAAAGGCTTCCACGCAGCCCAAGCCATCAAATATTTCACCACACCAATCGCCATTACTTTGGCGCTTGATTGCATTGATAGCGCCTACCAGCGAAGCCTGTTGACCTAGAGTCTTGGCCAATCCTAGCGCTTTGACTTTGAATGGAATGGTAAAAATCAAGCCGTCAAGATTGCGAATTTGCATGATGTCTGGGATGACATGATCGAAATCACTCTGGGCGATGTGTATGGGAATCATCACAGCGTTATAGGGTCGTTGATGGAATTCCCATGTCATCATCTCGGGGGATCGGACCTGTTCAATAGGGTCGCCGACGATGCCAAACACGCGCGTTTTACCGTTGATGAAGTCGACTTGATGCATGGGACAGTTTCCGTATTGCTGGAGCAACTCTGCGATTGAGATTTAATACTCTAAGACCAATTTTTCGTTATAGCAGAAGTGCGAAGGATTGAGTAGATTGGTCGCTCTTTGAATGGGAAGAAAATTTTGCAAGCATCTGCATTCACCCTCGGTTATGAAACTAAATTTTATTTGCAATACTTAGGCTATTTTTGGCCGATTCAACTGTCCTTCCCATTCACACACAGTCTCTTTGATGAGCTTCGAAAC
>CAIMUZ010000062.1 GCA_903844775.1 uncultured Burkholderiales bacterium
CAAGTCGTGTGCAGGCAAGTTGCCTTGAGGTGTGTCTTGCTCGGGCGGCGTGAGCACAATGTCGGCCAGTCTGTCGCGGTGCAAATTGAGCATTTTGAGTTCAATGCCTTGGTTAATCAGTGCACTGACGCGACTTGTAAATTGCACCTTGTAGCTGATGAAAGCCAGCAGCATGCCTACCGTAAAAATGCTTGTGCTGCGATCCTGCAGGGGCGATGGCAAAATGATTTTGGCTCCCAGCCAAAAGACGCATAAATTTTCAAGACCGAAAATAAGTGTGCGTGCGACATTGAAACCCATGTTCAATTTGGCGGTTTGAAAGTCGCGGTTCATCACTTCGACCATCAGGCTTTGCCATCGCGCACGCCGCTCATTTTCACGTGCAAACAGTTTCAGCGGCGTCATAGCGCGAAGCGTCTCCAAGAAATGACTTTGTTCTTGACCAGACAAGACCAATCGCTCTGAGGCGGCATGTCTAAAGGGCGAGTAACTGACCCAGCGCACAAGCGCATACAAGGCCGAGGCGGACAGAACCACCCATGTCAGTGTGGCTGAGTAAATGAACATCATGGCAAGGGCTGCAATGGCCATCAAGCCGTCGAGCAAGGATTCGATGGCGGTTTGTGTGAGTGTTTTTTGAATGTCATGAACAGCGTTAAAGCGCGAAGAGATATCGCCCAAATGGCGCTGCGAAAACCAATCTGCAGGCAGCCTCACCAAGTGCGCAAACACATTGCCAAGCCATTGAATCGAAACGCTTTGGCTTAACACCATGACCCACCAGCTGCGCGCGTAGGAAAGTGCTGTTTGAATCAGAAGAATGATGACAAAGCCGACGACCAAAACAGAAAGCAATTCGTGGTCACCCGAGGTTAAGACATCGTCCACCACGGCTTGGTTGAACATGGGGATGAGAATGGCAAACAGTTCCAGAACCAATGCCATAGCCAATATTTGGAGTGCTGATTTACCAAAGCCTTGAAGCTTGCCGGTCAGCATTGAAAGCGGAAAAGCCTTGGGCGTCGGTGTGGTTTTGAAGTCGGCTTGAGGCGTGAGTTCTAAAGCGATGCCTGTGAAGTGCTGTGAAACTTCTGTGCGCGACATAACCCTGACGCCCAGCGCAGGATCTAGCAGGGTGATTTTGTTGCCACTGATTTTTTGCAAGACAAGGAAGTGATTCAAGTCCCAATGCAAGATGCAAGGCATCCGAAGTTGGTGTAACTCTTCTAGCTCCAAGCGAACAGGTCGGGCATTGAAGCCCAAGACAAGACTGTGATCGATGAGTTGTTTGAGGTTGGCGCCCTTGAGTGATTGTGGAAACTTGTGCCGCAAATCCGCAAGGTGCCAATGTTGGCCATGTGCGTTGGCGATCATGCACAAGCAAGCCAAGCCACACTCTGAAGTTTGAAGTTGCAACACGGGATTCAAGGCGGACTCAGTTTGGATATGTGACAAAAGAAGCCTGGGCACCGAGGGTGCCCCGGGCTGCAGCAGATCAGAGTTATCTGGCGCACACGGCGTTGGAGTAGTCACCCATGGGGTTGTAGCCGCCAGCATCTACCGAGCCGTAGCTTGAGGGCGCCAATTCAATTTTTTGTGATGCCTCATACAAGGCGTAGAAGTCTGCAATGAGCTCACCAGCCCTGAAGGCCCACTTTGCGCCTATCCCGCTTCCTTGAACTGCGTTCAATTCATCAAAATGTAAATTTCTCATGTCATTCTCCTGGTTGTGCTGAAAAAATCGTTTCAGCGTCGATATAAAAATCAAATAAACACATGACAACAATCACCGTTGCATTGAGTGAAAAGTGCAGAACGCTGGTTAGAAGCAAGGCCTTGAATTTGCCTATTTCCAATTTGTGCAAATCGTATTGTTTTAAAAAAATGTAGAAGAAGCCGAAGAGTTCGATGACCCGGATGAACATTGGGAAGGGAAGGGGTTGTGGTGTTCTGAAGTGAAGTGCCATTAACATAAAAGGTGCCACCACAAACATCAAGGTACGGTTGAACAACTTCTCGTGGAGGGCTGCCAACGCAATCAATAACAAATTCTCGACGAGGGGTGCTACCAACAACATCAAGAAAGCAATTTCCCATAAGGAGATGGAGGGATCCTCGTCGGGCCCGGCGTCCAGATTGCCAAACAACACGATCAATGTGATGTTGATGGCTTGAAACACAGTGATGCCAACCAAAACATCAAGGAAGCCATGGCGGTTGAGGTTTGAAGCTCTGATTCTTTGAATGAAGTTCATGATGATTGTTGACGTGCGTGAATGGCCAAGAGGGGCTCGAAGACCCACTCCCAAATACCACGCACATCGTGGATGACATCGGCTTCGAGGGTCATGCCAGGGCGCAAAGAATGAGCTTGACCAAAGGCCATGACATGCTGGGACGCCAACACGACTTGGATTCTGTAAAGTGGCTCGTTGCTTTGCGTCGAGGCCATCAGGGCCGTGCCCTGACCATGCGGCAAATCTTGAGGGGCAATGGGTGTGCCACTGACCTTGAGAACCCGGCCTTTGGCCAGTCCAAATTTTTGATACGGGTAGGCCGCCAAGCGAAGCCACACTTCTTGACCCGGTTGAATGAAGCCGGCGGTGCGAGTGGGCGCGAACAGCGCGGCAATCAAGGTGTGCGCCGATGGGTCTCCTGCTTGAGCGTTAACATGAGAGCCAGCTAGCGGGACCAAGCTGGCAATGGTTTGGCCGGCCTGTGCCATGGCGCCTAAGCTCAGGTGAATGGTGCTGACCTGCCCCGCCTGCGGCGCCAAAACACTGCTGGTTTTGCGCGATTGGATTTCAGCTGTTTCTTGATCGAGACTGGCCAGGTTGCGGTCGAGTTGGAGCAGGTCGATGGTCAACTGCTTTTGAAGATGGACCAAGTCTGCCTGCGCTGCGTTTTGTTCGCGTGCCAAGGCAACACCGTTGCGCAGTGTATTTTCCAAGCGCGATTGAAGGTCAATGAGCTCTTCTTGCTTGGCTTGCGCTTGAATCTCAGAGACAAAGCCTTGAGCGGCCATTTGATCAAACCGAGCAGAAGTTTTTTGTGCCAACTCAACCCGGCGCTTTGCCAATGAATGCTCTTGGGTGGCTTGCGCTGTTTCAAGTGACAAGGAGCGAATGCGATCAGCCCAATGAGCTTCGCGCAGGCGATTTTGAGCAAGGCGCGAGATGCGTTCCGCCAAAAGGGTGCTGCGACGTTGAGCCAAATGAAATGCCAGTAAGCTCGCGGTGCTGCCTTCAGCCGAAGTTTTGTCGGTGTTGACCACAAACAAGACCTGGCCTTGTTGAACCCAGTCACCTTCTTTCACCCGCTGTTCAAGCAGCACACCTGAAATAGCGGCACTCAATTCGACCGTACCCCATTGAGGCATGAGGACGCCCGGCACGCGAACTTTGCGCGCCACTTTGCCCCACGCGCCATAGGCCAGCAAGGCGCCTGCAAGCACCAACGCAACACTGGCCACGATGCTGAAGCGCGGATTGTGTGCGATGTGAATGGAACCCAGCCAAGAGGCTTGCTTGGATTGGGTGACTTCTGAGCGAAAAAGTGGCGAGGTCATGTGTGAGTCAGTGAACAAGACCTCACAATACGAGGTTCGCAGGCAAACTTTGTTACATTCCCTTGCAAGCGAAACCCATTGAAATACCAGCATGCTTCAGTACCAAACCATCCCCGTCACGCCGTTTCAACAAAACTGCTCTTTGATTTGGGACGATCAAACCCAGCAAGCGGCAGTGATCGATCCAGGCGGAGACCTTGACTTGATCTTGGCGGAGGTGCAGCAACGGGGTTTGAAACTCGAGCAAATTTGGCTCACCCACGCGCACATTGATCACGCGGGCGGAACTGCCCTCTTGGCGCGCAATTTGAATTTGCCCATCGTTGGGCCGCACCCTGGCGATCAGTTTTGGATTGATCGTTTGTCCGATCAAGGACGCATGTTTCAGTTTCCTGACGCAGAAATTTTCACGCCAACGAGGTGGTTGGCAGATGGCGACACCGTGACGCTGGGTTCTCACACACTCAACGTGCGGCACTGCCCTGGGCACACGCCAGGGCATGTGGTATTTCATTCCCCTGAAATCAAACGTGCCTTTGTGGGCGATGTTTTGTTTGCGGGAAGCATTGGGCGGACCGATTTTCCGCAAGGTGACCACGACACCTTGATTGCCAGTATCACGCAGCGTTTGTGGCCGATGGGCGATGACACGGTGTTCATTCCAGGCCATGGTCCTGAAAGTACCTTTGGTCGCGAGCGCCTCAGCAATCCTTATGTCGGCGGAACCTGAGCACAGAACTGCGAGAGACTTTAATTAAGGAGCTCTGTACTTTTGCCCTGAACGGCTTGGGCGTAGAGCTGCGCAACTTTAGGCAAGTTGGCTTCGAGTTCTTGAATGCGATTGTTGCCACTAGGGTGGGTTGATAAAAAAGAGGGTTGCCCTTTTCCTCCGCCCGTTGCACTCAGCATCTTTTTCCAAAGCTGCACACTGGCTTCAGGTTTATAACCAGCACGCGCGGCAATTTCAAGCCCCACCAAATCGGCTTCTGTTTCGTCGTCACGGCCGTATTTCAAGGTGAGCAATTGGGTACCTAAATTGGCTGCAACATCTCCCAATTGGCCCAAGCCCAAGAGTTGCGAGGCCACCGATAAGCCCATGCCGGTGGCCTTGGATTTTGCCAAGCGCTCGCGCGAGTGCTCACGCAAAGCATGGGCCATTTCGTGTCCCATGATCATGGCCACCTCATCGTCGTCCAATTGCAGTTGATCAAGGATGCCGGTGTAAAACGCAATTTTTCCACCAGGCATGCACCAAGCATTGATTTGTTTGCTGCCAATGAGATTGACCTCCCATTTCCACTTGCGCGAATCGGGGTTCCATTGGGCTGTGAAGGGAATCAGTTTGTTGGCGATGGCCCGCAGGCGTTTGAGCTGAGGGTAGTCGTCTGGGGCCAAAGCCCCTTTGCTGCCGGCTTCTCCCAGGGTTTGTTGATATTGCTGCTTGGCAGACGCTTCCAGTGTTTCGGCTGGAATAAGCTTGCGAATACCAGAGGCTTTACCGACATCGACTTGGGCCTGCGCAGTGCCAGCCAATAGCGCTGTGAAACCCAAACCAGCCCCGCCCAGTTGATTCAAAAAAGCGCGACGAGAAGACCCCGTTGCTTCAGGAACTGAAGTCTCCAAGGGATCGGACGCGTTCAAATTTGAAAAACATCGCCAACACATGTTTGAATCATAGTGCCGGACCCACAGATTTCAAGCGACAAGATGCGCAAAATCCTCATTCATGCTTGGATAATGATGACATGACAGAAAAGCCCGCTTCAAATCAGCCTACTTTT
The DNA here is from genome assembly GCA_903844775.1 of uncultured Burkholderiales bacterium. GTDB lineage: Bacteria > Pseudomonadota > Gammaproteobacteria > Burkholderiales > Burkholderiaceae_C > Limnohabitans_A. The sequence continues at coordinate 5,350 of CAIMUZ010000062.1, forward strand.
TCTTGGCTTGCCTCGTGGCATGTTTATTTGGAAGCCGCCAGTTTGCGCATGCTGTTTTTAGGCTTTGCCGCTGGCTTGCCATTGCTCCTGGTGTTGGGCACCTTGAGCTTTCGACTGCGCGAGGCTGGCATCGACCGCAGCACCATTGGCTACCTCAGCTGGGTGGGACTGGCCTATGGCTTTAAGTGGGTATGGGCCCCTTTGGTCGATCGCATGCCCATTCCTTGGCTGACGCGTTCTTTAGGCCGCAGGCGCAGTTGGCTCTTGTTGGCACAGGCCATGGTCATGCTGGGCTTGGTGGGCATGGCACTCAGCGATCCTTCTCAAACTTTAGGCCCCGTGGTTTGGTGTGCCTTGCTGGTGGCTGTGGGCTCTGCCACTCAGGATATTGCGCTCGATGCGTTTCGCATTGAGTCAGCCGACCCGACACAACAAGCGGCTTTGGCGGCCAGTTACCAAACGGGTTATCGGTTGGCCATGATTTGGGCGGGGGCGGGTGTGTTGTGGGTGGCCGCCTGGGTGCAGGGCGAGAATGCCACCGGCTACATGCATGCAGCATGGCAAGCAGCCTATCTGGTCATGGCCGCTAGCATGTTCGTCGGTGTGATCACGGTGCTGCGTTCGCATGAGCCCAAGCCAGCCGAATTGCCACCCGCTAAAAATGTGAAGGAATGGTTGCAAGGCGCGCTGATCGAGCCCTTTGTTGATTTTGTGAAGCGCTACAAATGGCAGGCGGCATTGATTTTGAGCCTGATTGCAGTTTACCGAATCAGCGATGTGGTGATGGGCATCATGGCCAACCCGTTTTACGTGGACATGGGATACACCAAAACGGAAGTGGCCAGCGTGACCAAAGTTTATGGCGTGCTGATGACCCTCTTGGGCGCGTTTGTCGGCGGTGTGATGGCCTTGCGTTGGGGTGTCATGCGGATTCTGATGCTGGGAGCCTTGCTCAGTGCCTTGAGCAATTTTTTGTTTGCTTGGCTGGCAGGACATGGCCACGATGTGCACGCTCTGATTGCCGTTGTGTCCGCAGACAACTTGGCCAGCGGCATTGCTTCTGCCGCGTTCATTGCCTATTTGTCATCTTTGACCAACATCAAATATTCGGCAACTCAATATGCGCTTCTGAGTTCCATGATGCTGCTGTTGCCTAAATTCATTGCGGGCTTCTCGGGTGATTTTGTCAATGCCCATGGCTATGCCGACTTCTTCAATGCCACGGCCCTATTAGGACTGCCAGTTCTCATTTTGGTAGCGTTGGCAGCGCACTATCAGCCATCTTCAGAAGAATGATTGACGAAACGGCCTGAGCTTGCCAATCGGGATTGAATGTGTCAGCGTGACCACCGCCATGAAGGGGTGTTGTGTTTCAGTGCCCGTGACCGACCGTTTCGCCCGCCTTCAATTGGTACACCGTGCCGCAGTAAGGGCACTTGGCATGGCCTTCACGGGCCACGTCCAAGTAAACCTTGGGATGCGTGTTCCAGACCTTCATATCAGCTTTCGGGCTGGGGCAAAAAACACCACCCTGTGGATTTAAATCTTTGGCCAGAAGTTCAATAGCTTGGCTCATGAACAGGGTCTTTCTTCAATTAAACGCGGGTCAACCAGTGGGCGTATTTTGGATTCTTGCCGCTCACAATGTCAAAGAAACCCGACTGAATTTTTTCAGTGATGGGGCCGCGGCTGCCGGCACCAATTTCAATGCGGTCGAGTTCGCGGATGGGCGTGACTTCAGCCGCAGTGCCCGTGAAGAAGGCTTCGTCGCAGATGTAAATTTCATCGCGTGTGATGCGCTTCTGAACAATCTCTAAGCCTAGGTCTTTGGCAATGTGGAACACCGTGTTGCGTGTGATGCCGTTCAAGGCGCCAGCCGACAAATCAGGGGTGTAGATCACACCGTCTTTGATCACAAAAATGTTTTCGCCAGCACCTTCGGACACGAAGCC
>CAIMUZ010000063.1 GCA_903844775.1 uncultured Burkholderiales bacterium
AATAGATTAATCTTTCTTTGTGTCTATTTTGATGGATTTTGATTTTTTTATCTCGCTTCAGTGTTTACCCTTGATTTCTGCATCATGGCTGAACTGTTCATGAAACAGTGCTTGGTAAAGCGGAAAAAATACTGTTCAGATGACATGAAATGCGTTTGCCATCCAACGTTTAACTTGGATTCACCGCTTCAACTAAGATGACTCTTTAATTTGCAAAAGGTGATGTGATGAAATTAACAGGTGGTTGTTATTGCAAAGGCATTCGTTACGCCTATGAGGGGGAAATCAAGGCTGCTTTGCAGTGCCATTGCAGGGAGTGTCAATACATTACGGGGGGACACCCAAACGCCATCGTGATCTTGGACCTCGAGGGTTTCAAGTACGAAAAGGGCAGCCCTGCATCATTCAAGCGCCAGGACTTAGAAAAGGCCGTCACGCGTTTCTTTTGCCCGACATGCGGAACGGCAATTGGGACGCAAACGCCCGCCAGGCCCGGTTCAATGGTGGTTAAAGTGGGCACTTTAGATGACCCCACTGTCTATCAGCCGAAAATTGCGATCTTCACAATAGACAAACAAGCCTTTCACCACATACCCGATGATGTACAGGCATTTGAACGGCGACCAGGTTGATTATTTATTGCCCTTTTTTTAGATAGGATGGACTCATGTCATCCTTGGAATTAACGCTCTTGTACCTCTTTGCCGCCGTGGTGGGTGTCGTGGGCTGCCGTCTGTTGAAACTTCCGCCTATGCTGGGCTATTTGCTTGTGGGCGTCTTTATTGGCCCTAACGCACTGGCCTTGGCGCAAAACTCAGAAGGTATTCGACATCTGGCCGAGTTTGGTGTGGTCTTTCTGATGTTTGTCATTGGGCTCGAATTCAATTTGCCAAAGTTGAAGTCGATGAAGCGGCATGTGTTTGGATTGGGTTTATTCCAGGTCATGCTCACCATGGCGTTGATCACAATGGGCTCCCTGTTTTTAAACACGATGGCACCTACTTTGTGGCAAATGAACTGGCAAACTTCGGTGGCATTGTCAGGCGCTTTGGCAATGAGCAGCACCGCCATTGTGATCAAGCTGATGTCTGACAGTTTGGAATTGGACACTGAGCATGGAAAGCGGGTGGTTGGCGTATTGCTCTTTCAAGATTTGGCTGTTGTGCCCTTATTGGTCCTAATCCCTGCGCTGAATGCGCCACCAGAACAATTGATACCGGCTTTGTTACTGGCAGCATTGAAAGCCACTGTGTTAATTACCTTGCTGCTAACGGGTGGCCAGCGGCTGATGCGTTGGTGGTTGCTTTTAGTGGCTCGCAGACAAAGCGAAGAGCTCTTTGTGTTGAATGTGTTGCTAATCACATTGGGATTGGCTTGGATGACTGAGTTGGCCGGACTCAGCTTGGCGCTTGGGGCCTTTGTAGCGGGCATGTTAATTTCCGAGACGGAATTTAAGCATCGCGTTGAGTTGGACATCAAGCCTTTTCACGACATCTTGCTAGGCTTGTTTTTCATCACCATTGGCATGATGCTGGACTGGCGCATTATTTGGGATCGATGGGCTTTCGTCTTGCTTTTGGTCACAGTGCCAGTTGTCTTTAAATTTGCACTCATTGCGATTCTCACTCGATTAAGTGGTGCAAGTGAAGGTATTTCACTGCGTACAGGTTTGTATTTGGCCCAGGCGGGGGAGTTCGGTTTTGTGTTGCTCACACTGGCAGGGCAAAATCAATTGATACCTGCAGACTGGCTTAACCCAGTTCTGGCCAGCATGGTGCTTTCCATGTTGGCAACTCCCTTCATTGTTATGAATGCCAACCAATGGGTGATGAAGTGGTCAGCTAGCGACTGGTTACAGCAATCACTTGAAATGACTCAAATAGCGCAGAAAAGTATCAACGTAGAAAAGCACATCATTATTTGTGGCTATGGTCGGTGCGGCCAAAATTTAGCCAAACTTCTCAAGACCCAGAACATCGCTTATATGGCCCTCGATTTGGATCCTGACCGAGTCAGCCGAGCACAATCGCACGGTGAGCAAGTTGTTTATGGCGATGCAGCACGCCTGCAATCCCTCATGGCGGTGGGCATCGAGCGTGCCAGTGCGGTGGTGGTCACATATTTAGACAACCCATCTGCATTGCGAGTGCTTGGCTTAACCAAAGAACATGCCCCACAAGTTCCCGTTATCGTGAGAACGCAAGACGATTTGGATTTAGAAAAACTTCAAGCGGCAGGTGCGACAGAAGTTGTGCCAGAGACCATTGAGGGGTCTTTGATGTTAGCTACCCATGCGCTTGCTTTGGTAGGTGTGCCCATGAAGCGGGTCATTCGATTGGTTCAAGACCAAAGAAATCAACGTTACGCCTTGCTCAAAGATTTTGATCACGGCAATGAGGTTGACGATTAAGTATTTTTGCCTGCTTGAAACCATCAATTAGTTGATGGGCGATGATTGACTTAGCAAGTCATCGATTAAAGCCAGCATCTGAGCACTTGATGCTGAAAATGGATCGAATTCGGGGTGTTTGAGTTGAATGATGGGGTCATTTTCTGAAATGACGACGTGTGCCATTGACCAGTTCGGATACTTGCGGTCTTTAATTTCTTCTAGGGACACCAGCTCAACATCCTGATGCCGCTTGTCATTGATCAACTTGTTATAGAGGCGATTGACGCTACGTCGCTCGCCTTCCAATATTTGGATGAACAGCCCTTGTCCTTGACACAAGACGCCCGTAATACCTTCCACTTTGTTGTGAACCTTGGCAGATTCTAAAATAGACCCCGTGACGGTGCCCGTAATGGCACCTGCGGCCCTGCTTAAGTACAAAAGTCGAATCAACATTTGGAACCTCCAATGTTGCATCGTAGCATTGACTGCCTAACGGCGCGCTATTTGCTGAAAGGCCTGTGGCATGCTGTTCCATTGAGCAAAGGTGCCAGAATTATTTGAAAAAGCGACGGGTGCTTGTTGATTCAAAAGGATTTCAAGACCTGCAGTGGCACTGTCGATGATGGGGAGTGCCACCAAAGATTGAATCAGTCCGGCGTAACCGGCCAAACCAGCGCCACCCAGAATGATTGATTTCACGCCTGCAGTAGAAGCGCGTTGGCAAGCATCTTTAAGGCATTCATGGGCCATTGCTGGATTGGCCTGAAGCTCTGCACCGCTAGGCTTCACGGTTTCAATGTGCCTCAATTGATCGCCAAACCCCAAATTATTGGCCAAACGCAGCAGCATGGGTTTCCAGCGCTCACCGCCGGTCACGATTGAGAAGGGTCCGAGCGCCGCGGCTTGGATGAAAGATGCTTCGGCCAGACCTGTTACTGGACAGCCGGTCATTTCTCGAAGGGCAAATAGCCCAGGGTCGCCGAAACAGCCAATCAGAACGCCGTCAAGAGGCTCTTTTTCTTGGCTCAAATACTCTGCCCAGGCATCGATACATGCGTGCGCTGCAACAGCATGACTGGCTTCGCAGGCAATATAACTTGCACCAAACGATGCAGTTGACATCGTCAAATGAGTCTGTGGGGGAAGCAGTGGCCTGAGCACTTCTTGTAGTCGCTGCGTTGTCAATTGATTGGTGTTTGGATTGATCAACAGATATCGACGTGATCCTTGTTCGTGCATTAATTTATTTTCCATGGAGGTAGGTTGGTTCAAATCACTTTTTTGGTGCGACCAATCTCAATAATGGTGCGTCTTTTAATTTAAATTCATTATTTTGAGGCGCGTCAAATTCTGGCTTGTGGGCATGTTTCGTGCTGACGGTGTTCTGGGTCCGTAAACCTAGCAGACATCTTATCTTTTTCAATTCATCCATTCAAGGAGAGCTTATGAAGCGTCGTGATTTATTGGCAGTGGCGGCAACAACAGTTGCAGCACCTTGGGTTCATGCTCAAGCATCGGCATGGCCAACCAGAGGCAATATTCGTCTTATTTGCCAGTATCCACCCGGTGGTTTGGTTGACACTGTGGCGCGTTTGTTGGCGCCTCACTTGTCGCAGGCCCTTTCCCAAACGGTGGTGGTCGAAAATAGAGCAGGTGCTGGCGGTTTAATTGGGACTGAATACGCTTCACGCCAGCCTGCCGATGGCTACACGCTCTTGGTCAGCCATGCCTCTGTGCATATTTATGCGACTGCCACACGCCGAACCATGCCCTTTGATCCCCTGAACGACTTTACCCACATGGGTATGTTGGTCGAGGCGCCCATGTTGCTTTTGGTTCGCGCCCAATCACCCTACCAAACCTTAGCCCAGTATGTGAATGCGGCTAAGTCCAAGCCAGTTCGCTATGGCACTTCGGGTATTGGTTCTGCTAACCATCTATATGGCGAATTGTTAAAAATTGAGGGTCAAGCCAACGAACACGATCATGTGCCTTACCAAGGCAGTGCGCCTGCCATGCAAGACTTGCTGGGTGGCCAAATTGACAGCGTTTTTGACCCTGTGACAACCAATGTGAATCAACTCAAGGCAGGCTCTCTGAGAGCACTGGCCATATCAACACCTAACCGTTTACCGGCTTTGCCCAATATTCCAACGTTTGCTGAATTGGGATACAACTCTCTCACAGGTTCGCAGTGGCTGGGACTTTCTGCACCAAAAAATTTGCCGGCTCCAATTGCTCAGCGCATTACAGCACTGATACCGGAGCTTCTGGCTAAACCTGATGTCATGTCTCGCTTGGAAGAGGTTCAAACTTTGCCTCGCAAAACCCCCGTTGTTGGGGATGACTTTGTCAAACTCATTCAATCTCAGATCAATACGTGGACCGCTGTTGCCAAGCGTGCCAAAGTTGAAGTGATTGTTTAAAACTTTGCAAGACAGGGGCGGCACAGCTTATCGGTTGGATAGGCTGGACCGCTTTTTTGGTTAAGATCGAAATATTTATGACCTCATTGATGTATGACAGAAGTCAACTTTGATCAAATCACCAGTTACGAGCGATACAAGCTCATGGCAAGTCTGATCGTGCCGCGCCCCATTGCACTGGTCACAAGTTTAGGGGCCAATGGCGTGGTCAATGCGGCCCCATTTTCCATGTTCAATATGATTGGCGAGGATCCTCCTATATTGATGATCAGCATCAACCGCCTGCAAGATGGACAACTTAAAGACACCGCTGCCAACATTTTGCACAACGGTGAATTTGTGGTGCACATGTCAGATGAGCCGATGGCGCAAAAAATGCACGCATGCGGCAAGGCATTTCCATCGGATGTGAGTGAACTCTCGGCTGTAGGGTTCACGCCAGTCCCCTCACACACGGTAAAGCCACCTAGAATTTTGGAAGCGCCCATTTCATTCGAATGTGTGCTTCATGAGAAACTAGAGACGCCAAGTCGTTACGTGTTCATCGGGCGCATTCAGTGGCTGGCTGCGCGTGATGGGCTAATCGATACGAAGACCTGGCGCGTTAATCTCAAAGACTATCGACCTGTCGCACGATTTGGTGCAAGCTTCTACACCAGAACGGACGACCGCTTTGCAATTTCAGACAACGAGGGTGAATTGCCACAAGTCGACACAGCCATTGATCAAATTTAATGAATGTTTTATAGAAAGTTTCGTGACTAGCTTGCAAAACTTTAGTCTATTTTGATGCCCACTTTGTTGATGATGGCGCCCCATTTTCGAGATTCTGCATCAATGAAAGCCTTGAAAGCTGAGGGCGACCCGCCCCCAATGATCAGCCCTTGTTTCTGCATATTTTGCCTAAAAGCGACATCGGCCATGGCCGCATTGATGTCTGCATTGATTCGGGCAACGATATCGGCTGGTGTTCCTGCAGGTGCAAATAGGCCATTCCAAGCGAGTGCATCGAAGCCTGCATAACCAGACTCTGCCACAGTGGGTAAATCGGGTCTGGCGGCTAATCGCTGAGGGCTCGTTACTGCCAGTAATTTAAGTCGACCCCCTTGAACCAAGGAAAGCAATGCGGGCTCTACGGCCAATAAGGCTTGGGTTTCGTTTTGTGCCACTGACAAGGCGGCGGGCGGTGAGCCATTGAAGGGCACGTGCGTGGCTTCAAAGCCCGCTGTGGTCTTGAGCAATTCCATCGACAAATGTGATGAACTGCCAAGCCCGACCGATGCATAACTGACCTTGTCACCTTGGGTTTTAGTCCAAGCGACAAACTCTTTGAAATTTTGAGCGGGGTGATTGGCCGGAACTGCAAGCACATTGGGTTGTGACGTGGTCAAAATAATGGGGATCAGATCTTTGGCGGGATCGTAGGGCATTTTCTTGAACATGAAAGGTCCGAATGCAATGGGGCCATTGAATCCAATGCCCAACGTATAGCCGTCAGGTGCGGATTTGGCGACAAGGTCCATGCCAATGGTGCCGCCAGCGCCTGGCTTGTTTTCAATCACAAGAGGCTGCCCCCATTTGGCGCGAAGTGAGTCAGCCATGCCTCGAACAATAACGTCCAACGAGCTGCCTGCTGGGGCAGGTACAAGCACCTTAACGGGTTTACTGGGCCAAACTTGCGCGGTGGCAGACGCTGCAAAGAGGAGAGCTGCAAAGACGGAAATGATCAGCGTGTTCAATTGACTTAGCCTTGCGTCTAAAAAAGTATTATTCAATTTCGGTCACTCCAGTCACAAAATAATCGGTATCGCCAAAGCACGAGGTGGGCAGGCCCTTGTGTTGTTCGTAATTGAGTGTCACGCGTTTGCCGGCTGCAGCGCTGATTTTTTGCGCGATGGCTTCATCTCGAACTGTGAACAGAAACTTTTCCGGCGCAGCACCTGGCATGGCAACTAGCGAAAGCTCACCTTCCCAAGTTTTGCAAATCCAGCCTTTGTTTGAAACTTTTTGAAGAAATCCTGCGCGCTCGCCAGTGGAATAACTCCAGTTCAGGGCGAAGTAAATATAAAGTGCAAACAAGGCAAGAGCGCCCAGTAACAAGACGGAAAAAGATTTAAAAACTTTGAGGGAATTGAATGTGGTCATTGCATCATTCTAGAGGAGTGCAAATTGAGAATCTGAATTGTAGGGGGCGTATGGGTATTGTTGTTGCGAGTTAAGAAGACAGGTAATACCGATAAAAATAGAACAAGAGCGAATCAAGGGCCCAAATCAACTTCTCCAAGTCGCGTTACCCAAAGATTCCAAGATCTGGGTATTTGGCCGTCATTCATGTCGGATGCCAATTTGGCTTCTTCCTCGTTCAAGAAGCTAATCTTGCCCAAGCCATTGGCGGCCAATTGCAGCTTGGCGTTCACCTCCGCGTAAATGGCGCGGAAGACCACCTGCTCAAGTGAGGTGCCCACAACAGTTGAGCCGTGACCCCGCATCAGCACGCAATTGTGTTTGCCCAGTGACTTGGCCAAAGCTTCCCCCAGATAGGGGCTGCGAATGAGCATGTCAGAGTTGCCTGCAGCTTCCCGAATTTCAAAATGGGCAGAGCCACTTCCTAAAAATCCAGACATGTGAAAGACGGGTTTTAAAGGCTTGTGTGTGATGGCAAAGGGAATCACACTGGGAGAGTGGCTGTGCACCACCGCCACCACATCGGGCCGCACACGGTATATTTCTGAATGAATAAAACGCTCTAGGTAGGGGCGCTCTGAGGTTTCGGAGACAGCGTTGCCATCTAAGTCATAGCATACGATGTCTTCTCGCTTGACCAAACCTGGGGCTCTGTTGCAAGAAAGCAAGAAGACCCCCGGCTCGCTGGGGTGTCTCACACTGACATGACCTAAACCATCGACAACGCCTTGGTCATAAAGAATGCGGTTGGCATAAACTACACGGTCAACTAAGTCGCTGGGGGGGGCTTGGATGGTCATGTGAATGTTTCCTGCTTTGTAACTTGGGCGTCAGTGTAAGGCAGATGGATGACACGCCTTGCCTCACAATATGATATCTAAATCATACTAATTTTTATGTCGACAGAATTAATTCTTGAACAATGGTTGGCTGAAGAATCGGCTGTTTTGTTGGGGCTTCAAAATGGATGTGGTCCTGGGGTTGCAGATCTCAAAGAAGTTATGAACTTCTCGGGCATGGAAATGATGCAAAGTATGTTGCAGGGCCGCATACCCTATGCCACCATGGGTCAAACACTTGATTTTCATCTGATTCAGATTGAGGAGGGCAAGGCCATTTTTCAGGGCGCGCCCAGCCAAAGCCATTTGAACCCCATGGGAACGACGCATGGCGGCTGGTTTGCTGCCATATTAGATTCCGCCATGGGTTGCGCGGTTCACAGCAAGATGCCGGTAGGTAGGGGCTACACCACCGCTGAATTGAGTGTTAACTTAGTCAGAGCCATCACACCGCAAGTCAAGCGACTGCGTGCCATTGGAAATGTGGTTCATTGCGGTAAGCAATTGGCCACTACCGAAGGTCGCTTGGTGGGGCCAGACGGCACTTTGTACGCCCATGCCACCTCCACTTGCTTGGTGTTTGATTTGAAGCACAACGTCAAAGCTTAATTTTGAAGAATGACGCATGTCGATTGATCCGGAAACGCTTCAAGGTCTGCCTAAGCGCATTGGCGTCTATATTTTTCATGGCCAAGGCTCCTTGCCCATTTATATCGGCAAAAGTGTAGACATTCGCAGCAGGGTTTTGGCGCATTTACGTGCGGAAAATGAATCTGAAATGATGGCGCAGACCCAGCGCGTTGAAGTCATAGAAACTGCTGGCGAAATTGGCGCTCTGCTATTGGAATCTCAGTTAATCAAGCAAAAAAATCCACTCTACAACATTCGATTGCGAAGAATACGCAATCTTTGCAGCCTTCAATTGAAAAATGAAAATGGTTTTCTGACGCCCGAAGTGGTGACTGGCAAAGACCTTGGGTTGGGGCAAGTAGAGGGCCTTTATGGCTTGTTTTCTTCGGTTCACTCAGCTCAAAATAAACTGCGTGAATTGGCTGACCCCTATCGACTGTGTTTGGGCCTTTTAGGGCTTGAAAAAATAAGCGCACGAGGTTGTTTCGGACTGCAACTGAAGACATGTTTGGGAGCTTGCGCGCGGCTTGAAAGCCGTTCCGAACACGATGCGCGATTGCTAGAGGCTCTTGATGCCTTGAAGGTCCACGCGTGGCCTTATGCCGGCCCCATTGATTTGGTGGAACAACAAGGCGATTGGGTGCAACGTCACCGCATTCAAAACTGGCGTTATGTGGGAACTTGGTGTTCTAAATCAACAGACTACCCCGTCAATGTTCAGAAGTCATTTGATTTGGACACCTACAAAATATTGGTGAAGCCCATCATGATGGGCTCTCTACCTTTCGAGTTTTTGCCCCATTCATGATCAGTCGGCGTAGCCTGGATTGGTTCTGTCGATGATTCGCATCATGGCTTCAAAGTAAAGACGCTCGCGTTCACCGCGAGGATGGCGGTCTGCGCCACTTGGCGTGTTGACGCGACTCACGACATCTGCTGCGAGGATATTCAATGGTTTCCCAGTACTCATGGCCAAAACTTGTGTTTGGCAAGCGCGCTCCAATTTGTAAAGCCTTCGATAGGCTTGCGCGACGGTGTCACCCACGGTAACCACGCCATGGTTTTTCATGAACAAAACTGTTTTGTCTTTCATGAGTGCTGCCAAACGTTCACCTTCAGCCAAGGAGGCTGCTAGACCCGTATAGGTGTCGTCATAGGCGATTCGCCCGTGAAAAAAAGCGGCTGTTTGAGTGGCTGGCAATAAACGATTGTCTTGCAGCATGTTCAGTGCTGTAGCCCATGGTTGATGCGTGTGCAAAACCACTTTGGCCCCCGTTATTCTGTGGAGGGGGGCATGAATACATTGCGCAGACAACTCAACCACGCCTTTGCCTTCGAGGGTTTCACCGGCTTCATTGAAAATCATCATGTCGCTGGCCCGTGCCTCTGACCAATGCAATCCAAACGGCAACACCAGGTACTGATCTTCACGTCCTGGGACGCACACTGTGAAGTGATTGTCGATGCCTTCATCAAACCCATCATGAACGGCAATGCGAAGTGCGGCAGCGAGATGAACTTTAACCTGCTGAATTGCTTCTTGCGTAGGCTGCGTGTGAAGTGCATGAACGGTCATTTTGTGGCTTCTTTGAAAGATTTTGGTATCTAATTCTGTTTATTTTGACCTAAATCGGTAAAGGGTCAAGCAGAGTTTTGACGCATCAAAGTGATCTCAACTGAGCAGGCTTTGAGCGCTTTTCCATTTAGGGGCTTAAAGTAGCTCAGAAGTATTGGACAATTGGGTTTTCCAAGTTCTGGTTTTCTTCAAGCATTATGGCAATTCAATGGTTTCCCGGTCACATGCACCTCACGCGCAAAGCGATTGAGGAGCGCATCAAGGACATTGATGTGGTCATTGAAATGCTGGACTCTAGGTTGCCAGGCTCAAGCGCCAACCCGATGTTGGCGCAACTCATTCAAGGCAAGCCTGGCTTGAAGGTCCTTAGCAAACAAGATTTGGCCGATCCTGAGCGCACGCTGATGTGGCTGGCCCACTACAACGCCATGCCCAACGTGAAGGCCATCGGTCTTGATACCAGCATGGTTTCACCGGCCAAGGCTTTGATTGAAGCGTGTCACCAACTGGCTCCCAATAGGGGCGGCATGGCCAAGCCCATGCGTGTGCTCATTTGCGGTATTCCCAATGTGGGCAAGTCCACCTTGATCAATACCCTGAAGGGCAAGAAAGCAGCG
>CAIMUZ010000064.1 GCA_903844775.1 uncultured Burkholderiales bacterium
AACACATACATCACGCCCGTGAGGCCCGAGCCAATTTGGCTGGCCAATCGAATCCGTTGTGATTCGCCGCCAGAGAGGGTGTCGGCACTGCGATCAAGGCTTAGGTAGTTCAGGCCCACATCGTTCAAGAACTTCAAGCGCGAGCCAATTTCATGCACCACTTTGTCGGCAATCTCGGCTTTGGCGCCCTGCAGCTTCAAGCTTTGAAAATAGGTTTGTGCCTCGCCTAAAGTGACATGGTTGACTTCATAAATGGCGCGCGCTTGTGCACCCTCGCCCACCCGCACATGGCGCGCTTCGCGGCGCAAACGCGTACCTTTGCAATCTGCGCAAGCATGGTGACTGCGCATGCGCGCCAAGTCTTCGCGTACCACGCTGGAATCGGTTTCTTTGTATCTGCGCGTGAGGTTGGGAATGATGCCCTCAAAGGGGTGCTTTTTGGAAACCTTCTTGCCCTTGGAGGCGCCCGATTCCATGATGTAACTGAACTTGATATCTTCTTCGCCCGAGCCCCACAAGATGCTGTGGCGCACTGCGTCTGGCAGAGATTCGAAAGGTGCTTCTACATCAAATGCGTAATGCTTGGCCAAGCTCTCGAGCATGCTGAAGTAAAAACCATTGCGCCTGTCCCAGCCCTTGATGGCACCACTGGCCAAGCTCAAACTGGGGAAGGCGACCACGCGGTCGATGTCAAACACTTCAGTGGTGCCCAGACCATCACAGGTGGTACAGGCGCCCATGGGTGAATTGAAGGAGAACAAACGTGGTTCGAGTTCTGCAATCGAGTAATGACAAGCCGGGCAAGCAAACTTGGCATTGAACATGTGTTCTGTGCCCGTGTCCATTTCAACGGCAATGGCGCGCTGTTCTGCCAGCCTCAAGGCTGCTTCAAAACTTTCGGCGATGCGCTGGCGCAGTGCATCGCGTGCAGGAGCTTCTGCTTCGTGGCGAATTTTGAGTCGATCAACCACCACATCAATATCGTGCTTTTCAGTTTTCTTCAGCGTGGGTAAATTTTCGACTTCAAACGTTTCACCGTTGATGCGAAAACGCACATAGCCCAGCGCCTGCATTTGCTCAAAAACTTTTTCAAACTCGCCTTTGCGTTCGCATGCAATGGGCGCAACGATCATGAGCCGCGTGTCTTCGGGCAACTCTAAAACGGCATCGACCATTTGACTCACAGTTTGCGCTTGTAGCGCCAAATTGTGGTCGGGACAGTAAGGTGTGCCAGCGCGTGCAAACAACAGGCGCAGGTAGTCGTGAATTTCAGTCACGGTGCCCACCGTGGAGCGCGGGTTGTGACTGGTGGCTTTTTGTTCGATGGAAATGGCGGGTGACAGACCTTCGATTAAATCCACATCGGGCTTGTCCATCAGCTGCAAAAACTGACGCGCATACGCCGACAAGCTTTCGACATAACGGCGTTGACCTTCGGCATACAAGGTGTCGAAGGCCAAACTCGATTTGCCCGAACCGCTGAGGCCGGTAATCACCACCAGTTGGTTGCGCGGAATATCGAGGTCGATGTTTTTAAGGTTGTGGGTGCGGGCACCGCGAACGCTGATGTGCGTTTGGCGCAGAGCGCTGGCCAAATAGGCGCCGTCAAGGTTTGTCGCGCTTGGATGAGGCTGCGCAAAAAGACCGGCCTCTAATCGTGCTGCGTCCAAAGCGGCTTCTAAAAGGCGAACTTTTTCCCTGGCCGTTTCCAGTTCAGTGAGACTTGCAGGGGCGTTGGGAGCGTTCAAAATTGAGGTGCCAGACAAAACCCTCGATTATCGCTAAAGAATGGCAGTCTGTCTGCCATGAAAAAAGCCAGCAATTGCTGGCTTGATTCGGGAGAAGCGCTTGGCCACCCAATGCGTCTTGTTCGTTCAAGTGCGAATACTTAGGCTTTCTTGGCGTAAGCAGAGCACCAGCCATTGCCATGAACTTGTTTGCCTGCAAACAAGGGGCAACCGCCCGCTGCGTCTGTGGCCTTGCCTTGGTACAAAGCACAGTTGTTGCATTTTTGTGAAGCCGCGTGCTTAGGGAATTTTTTGGCATCAACCTTGGTGGTGTCGGCCGCATAGCCCAGCGCAGCGGCTTGAGGGTCTTTCTCATTGACCAAGGCCTGGGCCATGGCTTGCTGAGCTGCCAGAGCGGTACCACCCAATGCCACTTGCATCATGAAAACGCGACGGTTAGTTTGTTTCATAAAAATCTCCAATGAGGTTGCTAAAAATCTTGACGGACGAATATTAACGTTAAAAATCCATGTCTGTCGGCGGTCTAAGGCTGAACAGGGATGAATTTATTGTGGCAGGGTTGAGCAGAAAGGGGCTGAGCAGGCAGGGGGGTGA
>CAIMUZ010000065.1 GCA_903844775.1 uncultured Burkholderiales bacterium
ACTTGATGTTGGGCAGCGTGACGTACCAGAAGGTTTGCCAGCCTGTGGCACCCAACACAATGGCGGCCTGCTCTTCTTCGTTGCCCTGCGCTTGCATGAGCGGAATGAGTTCGCGCGCAATGAACGGGAACGTGACAAACACCGTGGCCAACACGATGCCTGGCACTGCAAAAATAATTTTGATATCGTGTTCTTGCAGCCAAGGACCGAACCAGCCTTGTGCGCCAAACATCAAGACATACACCAAACCGGCCACCACGGGTGACACAGAAAACGGCAAGTCCACCAAAGTGGTGAGCACCGATTTGCCTTTGAACTCATACTTGGCAATGCACCAAGCGGCGGCAATGCCAAACACCAAATTGAGCGGCACCGCAATGAGGGCTGTGATGAGTGTGAGCCAAATGGCCGACCATGCATCGGGTTCTTTAAGCGCTTCCCAATAGGCATCAAAGCCTTTGCGCAGGGCTTCGGCAAAAACAGCCGCCAGGGGTAGTACCAAAAACAAAAACAAAAAGACCAGTGAGATACCAATGAGGGTGTAGCGTACCCAAGCGGCTTCTGTGGTGCCCGCTTCCGCACGGCGAATCATTTGAGAGCTCATACAGGCGCTCCTGAGTGACGGCGCTGCCAGGCGTGCAGGCCATTGATGATCAAGAGCAAGATGAACGAGATAACCAACATGACGGTGGCCACCGCTGTGGCACCGGCATAGTCGTATTGCTCTAACTTGCCAATGATGATGAGCGGTGTGATTTCAGAAATCATCGGCATGTTGCCTGCAATGAAAATGACCGAGCCATATTCCCCAATAGCGCGCGCAAATGCCATGGCAAAACCTGTGAGCAATGCAGGCGCAATGGACGGAAAAATAATGTGTTTGAAAGTTTGCCAACGTGATGCGCCCAAGCAACTGGCGGCTTCCTCTAATTCTTTTTCTGCGTCTTCCAACACTGGCTGCACAGTGCGAACCACAAAGGGCAAGCCAATGAAGATGAGGGCAATCACAATGCCGTTGGGGTTGAAGGCCAGTTGAATGCCCATGGGTTCGAAGTATTGGCCAACCCAGCCATTGCCAGCCAACAGTGCCGTTAAAGAAATACCGGCCACTGCAGTGGGCAATGCAAACGGCAAATCGACCAACGCGTCAACAAGCTTCTTACCAAAGAACTGATAACGCACCAGCACCCAAGCCACTAGTAATCCAAACACCACGTTGACCAATGCGGCGATCAAGGATGCACCAAAGGTCAGGCGATAGGACGCCATGACACGCGGGCCCGTGACGGCGGCCCAAAACTCATCCCACGTGAGCGTGAATGTTTTGAAGACCAATGCCGACAAAGGAATGAGCACAATCAAGCAGAGGTACATCAAGGTGTACCCTAAAGTGATTTTGAAACCGGGCAAAACCCGGGCGGGCGCCCTGCGCTTGGCAGGCGCCGCCGCAGCGGAACTAGAGAGCATGAATTACTTAACGGTGTACAGCTTGTCGAACTGGCCACCATCGTTGAAGTGCACTTTTTGCGCTTCAGCGAAAGAGCCAAACACTTCAT
>CAIMUZ010000066.1 GCA_903844775.1 uncultured Burkholderiales bacterium
AGACGTGTGCAACGCCGTGGAAGAGTTGGGTCAACTGTTGGACCACAACGGCGCCATCGGTGAAAGCGAACGCAATGCGGCACGTATTTTCAATGCCGACCATTGTTTCTTTGTAACCAACGGTACCAGCACTTCCAACAAGATGGTGTGGCACCACACTGTGGCGCCAGGCGATGTGGTGGTGGTTGATCGCAACTGCCACAAATCAATTCTGCACGCCATCATCATGACTGGGGCCATCCCAGTTTTCTTGAAGCCCACGCGCAATCACTACGGCATCATTGGTCCCATTCCTCAAAGCGAATTTGAAGTGGCGACCATTCAGGCCAAGATCAAAGCCAATCCTTTGCTCAAGGGTGTCGATGCCAAGAAGGTTAAGCCCCGTGTTATGACCCTCACTCAGTCTACTTACGACGGCGTGCTTTACAACACCGAAACCATCAAAGGAATGCTGGATGGTTATGTCGAGAATTTGCACTTTGATGAAGCCTGGTTGCCACACGCGGCTTTTCACCCCTTTTATGGCACCTATCATTCCATGGGCAAGAAGAGACCACGCCCCAAAAACTCGGTGGTGTATGCGACTCAGTCCATTCATAAGTTGTTGGCTGGTATCAGTCAGGCCAGCCATGTCCTGATTCAAGACTCACAAAACACCAAGTTAGACAGACACCTGTTTAATGAAGCCTACTTGATGCACACCAGCACCAGCCCACAATACAGCATCATTGCCAGCTGCGACGTGGCAGCGGCCATGATGGAGCCCCCGGGAGGTACCGCACTGGTTGAGGAAAGTATTGCGGAAGCTTTGGACTTCCGCCGCGCCATGCGCAAAGTTGATGCCGAATACGGCAAAGACTGGTGGTTCAAAGTCTGGGGTCCCGAAAATTTGGTGGACGAAGGCATTGGCCGCGCAGAAGACTGGATCATTCGCAGCGACTCGCGCAAGAAAGGCAGCAAGTGGCATGGCTTTGGTCAAATGGCCGACGGCTTCAACATGCTGGACCCCATCAAGGCAACCATCGTCACACCAGGCCTTAACTTGGATGGTAAGTTTGACAAAACGGGTATACCGGCATCTGTGCTGACCAAGTTCCTCACAGAACACGGCGTGGTGGTTGAAAAAACTGGCCTCTACAGTTTCTTCATCATGTTCACCATCGGCATTACCAAAGGTCGTTGGAATTCCTTGTTGACTGCCTTACAGCAATTCAAAGACGACTACGACCGCAATCAACCGATGTGGCGCATCATGCCGGAGTTCTGCCAGAAGCAACCCAAATACGAGCGCATGGGCCTGCGTGATTTGTGTCAGCACATTCACACTTTGTACGCCAAATACGATGTGGCACGATTGACGACAGAAATGTATTTGTCAGACCTCACACCGGCCATGACCCCTGCAGATGCTTATGCCCAAATTGCACGTCGCAAAACACAGCGCGTGTCTATTGATGAGTTAGAAGGCCGCATCACAGTGGGTTTGGTCACACCTTACCCACCCGGCATTCCATTGTTAGTGCCTGGTGAAGTGTTCAATAAGAAAATTGTCGATTACTTGAAGTTCTCACGCGAATTCAACATGCAGTGCCCAGGCTTTGAGACCGACATTCATGGCTTGGTAGAAGAAAAAGGTGAGGATGGAGTGACGCGCTATTTTGCTGATTGTGTGATGACTTAGTACTTGCAGAAAAGGTGGGGTCAATCAGATATCCCACCAACAACATGGCTAAATCCACCATCGACATAAATAATCTCAGCCGAAATACCAGCTGACAACGGACTCATTAAGAAGGCCGCCGCGTTGCCGACATCTTCAATGGTCACATTTCTGCGAATTGGCGAAGCCGCCGCCACAGCGCTCAATATCTTTCCGAAATCTTTGATGCCACTGGCCGCCAATGTTTTTATCGGGCCAGCGCTGATGCCGTTCACTCTAATTTTTCTCTTTCCCAAAGAGTCAGCCAAGTATCTGACGGAGGCTTCGAGTGAGGCTTTGGCCAAGCCCATCGTGTTGTAATTGGGAACCACTTTGAGCGCGCCTAAATAAGTCAGAGTCAGAAGTGCCGCGTCTTCCCGAAGGTAAGGCAATGCAGCTTTTGCCATGGCTGGGAAACTGTAGGCGCTGATGTCATGGGCAATTTTGAATCCCTCTCGGCTAAGGCCGTCAATGAAGTCGCCTGCAATAGCTTCACGAGGCGCATAGCCAATACTGTGAACAAATCCATCAAATTGAGGCCAGTGCACGGCCAAGTCTTTGAACAGATTTTCAATTTGTTCATCATTGCCCACGTCACAGTCGAAGATCAAATTGGAATTGAAATCTGATGCAAACTCGGTAATTCGGTCCTTGAAGCGTTCCCCAACATAGCTAAATGCCAGTTCTGCGCCTTGTGCATGGCACGCTTGTGCAATGCCATAGGCAATGGAACGATTCGACAGAACACCTGTGATTAAGATTTTTTTTCCTGAAAGAAGATTCATGTTGAACTCAATTTTTTAATTCTGATATTGTGTCATAGGTGACGCAAAGCGGGAATTCATCTTTGAAATAGTAAAAAAAAACCGCCCCAAGGGCGGTTTTAAGATTGAGTTAACAATCAGAACGAATATTTTGCTCGAACAGTCGCGTATCTACCCAGCACATTATGGAACATAGGGTTGTACATGGTGTACCGCGTCAGGCGTCGATCATCATAGGGCGCATTTTTACCTTCAATATTTTGAATGATGATGCCTAAATCAAGGTTTTTAATGCCTTTATATCCAACATACAAATCAGCAGTTGACCAGTTGCTAACAGAGCAATATTGCGGTGTTGCTGTACCCGTATAAGGACATGTTGTATTTGTCAAAGTGTAAGCCCTGCTGAAACTACCGGTGTAGTTCATGGTCAAGCCAGTAACCCAAGGGCCGGACTCCCAAGTTGCGCCCAATCGGAATCGCTCTACGGGTTGAGTCCATGTTCCAGCCCAGTTGTCCTCTTGCGCTCCTTTGACGGATGCAACTAAATAAGTTGGTAATCTGTTGTAAGTAGCGTTGTAGGTAATTTTTCCGCCTTGATCTAAGATTTGACGAACTCTCAAGTCGATATCAACGCCTCGCACGTGGGTAGATCCAAGGTTCGTGTAGAGCGTATTCAGTTGCTGGATGACACCCGAAGCATCGCGCTTTACAAAGCCTGGATATTCAGACTCATGGGCAAGCAGGTAATCTACGTCAATCGAGGCGATCTCATCTTTGCGCTTGATATCAAACCTGTCCACTGACAATGAAACATTGTCAATTGGATCCCATACAAAGCCAAACGACTTACTCTTTGAGAACTCAGGCTTGAGGTCTGGATTAGAGCCTGAAATTGACTCGATGGACAAATCACAATTGGTATTGCTGGCACTGTAAGTTGCGCAGAGTTTCGGATCCTGAATTCCGGAGTAGAAGCCTTTGTGTGGGCTTGAAGATGTTTCTGTCAAAGCAGGTGCGCGGAATCCTTCGGAATAAGTGCCACGTATTGCTAAATTAGACATTGCTTTCCATTTCACAGAGGCTTTTGGCGTAACTGCTGAACCAAAGTCACTGTAATTGTCGATTCTGGCAGCCAGTGAAGTCTCCAATGTTTTTGCCAGTGGTGCGGACAATTCGGTGTAAATTGAGCTCACATTCCTGCTCCCGCTGGCCGCCGCAGAGCCCAAAACGCTTATAGCGCCAGAGGCAGTCAAAGCATCAGGCGTGCTATTGAAACTTTCTCTTCGAGCTTCAGCACCCACAGCGATGCTCAGTGGACCTCCTGGAAGTTGCATGAGTTCCCGAGTTCCGCTGATATCGGCAGAAGTTGTGGATGTTTTGCCGTTGTCTACAAGTGATGGATACAAGCGCGCCATCAAGGCGGGAGAGTTAGCGGATGGATTTCCAAAAACAAAACTGGTTTTTGCCTTGTAAGAAGAGTCAAGCACATCGCTTAAAAGTACTTTGTCATTGATGAATCCGTTGTAGGTGAGATTGGTTTTTGATGATGAATAAACCAAGCCGGCTTGTCCATCCCATCCCATGAAGGTTCCCCTGGCACCCAAAACAGATCTAAAGGTGTTGCTCACCATATCTGTTGTGCGAGGCACATCCGCAAATCTGTATCGCAGGTCTACATTTGTGGTGTACGGATTATTGGGGTGCCCAATTGGCAAGGTAATTACATAAGTCGGCAGTGTTTCGGTAGCGTAATAAGTGCTGGTTGAATAGCTGCCACTGCTCTGTTGGAATTGAGATCGACCTATGGCGACATCACTGAAGAGTTGATTACCAGACCCTAGATCATAGGTTCCTGCTAGGAAAAGATTATCTTTCTGCGTTTTTGCAATGAGGTCAGTTACGTTGGCAGAGTCATAAATACACCTACCATTTAATGCGCTACCGTCAGCTAATGGGGTGCAGCCAGCCATCGGCCCTTTAAATGTGCCGCCTGATATGCCCGAACTGGCATAGAGATTGCCAGGATACGAATATGAAGATCGGTAATCAGGAAGGCCGTAACGCGTGTAATTTGCAGTTGAAGACATTGCACGTTGAGTCGCCTTCACAGGGTCCCGCTCAGCGTGTGAAAAGTTTCCCATGATGTTGTAACCATCATTAGAAATGGAGCCTTTACCAAACGTTGCAGACATGGTTTTACTGCCAGCATCCCCATGAGTACTTGAAATGCCAGAACTAGCACTGAGTGTGAATCCTTGAAAATCTTTTCTTAAAATGATGTTGATGACACCACCCATGGCGTCTGAACCGTAAATGGCGGAAGCGCCATCTAGTAAAACTTCAATGCGTTGTATAACGTCCATCGGGATTGAGTTGACATCAACAAATGTCTGCTGTCCGCCAGATGCAAATCCAAATGGCGCAACTCTACGTCCATTAATGAGCACCAGTGTTGCTTGCGGGCCAAGCCCTCTCAGCGATACACCGCCAGCACCAGGCGTAAAGGATGCCACCTCATTACCATCAATCAATCCCGAATTCGAGGCTGGAATTGTTTTAAGAATTTCTGAGACAGATGCCGCACCCATACGATCAATTTGTTCGCGGGTAATAATCTGTATGGGAGATGCTGTTTCTGCGTCTACGCGTTTGATGCGTGAACCTGTCACTTCAATCGTTTGAACCTGAGCGTTACTGAGGGTGCTTGAAAGTGCCAAAAAGGTGCCAGTTAATATGAAGACACCATAGGCAACTTTTGTTTGTTAAAAAATTGATACTCCTTGAAGTTAGAAGAACACGGTTTTTTGTCACAGAAACTTATGAATGTTTTTGTGACAACCTTGTTAATTTCCTACTTCGAGCAGCAGCCTGGTTGTAATAGTTTATTACTTTATTATTTAGATGCATTTACAATTAATACTTTAATATTGATAAATAATAATTTTTGTCATTTTAGAAATCAATTCGCAACTAAATACGCTGCACCAGTGAGACAGATGAAATGAGTGGTGTTGGTTAATACCCACGTTTCTGGGTTTTTAAAAAGAAAGAACAGTCCTGGTAACTCATGGGCTAAAGTTCCAGTTCTATATGACTAAGTCATCTCCAATGTATTTGCCCCCAATTAATCTGAAAAAAATCAGAAACTTCTTACTCATCATTTTCAGTAGTTCATCACTGATCGCCTGCAACGGCGTCTTCAACGAGCCTGTCTCTCCACCCCTTCTGGCTGAAAACGTCCTCTTCACGTCCTACCAAGAGTCCCCCAAATACCTTGACGCCACTTCTTCGTACAGCAACAACGAGACGCCATTGACCTATGCGGTTTATGAGCCGCCGCTCAAATATCACTACCTCAAGCGACCCTACGAATTGGAGCCACGGACTCTGACAGAGATGCCGGTGGTCAAGTTTGTCAACAAGGAAGGGCGAGAGCTGCCAATTCAAACGCCTGCTGCCCAAATTGCCGAAAGCGTGTTTGAACTCAAAATTCAGCCAGGCATCCTGTATCAACCTCACCCAGCATTTGCCAAAACAAGCGAAGGCAAGTACCGCTATTTGAATTTGAAAGATTCTGAAATCGAAGGGAAACGCCGCCCCTACGATTTTGAACACATGGGCACGCGTGAGTTGTTGGCAGAAGACTATGCCTACGCCATCAAGCGATTAGCCACTCCTCGCATTAAGTCGCCAGCCTTTGGGTTTTTGTCGGAAAAAATTGTGGGCTTGGCCGACTACGGCAAAGAAATTAAAGCCTTCAATGAAAAACTCAAACAAGGAAAATCGGCACGTGAGGTTGGCCCCTTGGGTCACTTGCCTTGGCTAGACTTCCGTGAGCACGCACTGTCGGGTGTTGAGGTGGTCGACTCGCACACTTTAAAAATTCGGGTGGTCGACAAGTATCCGCAATTTAAGTTTTGGCTGGCCATGACATTCTTTTCGCCCATGCCATGGGAAGTCGATGCTTTTTATTCGCAAGATGGCATGTCGCGTCGCAACCTCAATCCAGATACATGGCCCGTGGGAACAGGTCCTTACATGTTGTCTGAATACATCCCCAATTCACGCACGGAATTGATTCGGAATCCCAACTACAGAGGTGTCCCTTACCCTTGTGAGGGTGAACCTGGTGACAAAGAAAAGGGCTTGTTAAACGACTGCGGCAAGCGAACCCCTTTTGTTGATAAGGTGGTCTCACTCATTGAAAAAGAAGCCACTTCTGTTGCCACTAAATTTATTCAAGGCTATTACGACATTCCACAATTAGAACGCGGTGAGCCTGGCATTGGTTATCAAGTTTCTATCCAAGATGGCACGGGCCGATCGAAGGAG
>CAIMUZ010000067.1 GCA_903844775.1 uncultured Burkholderiales bacterium
ATGGCGGTGGCGGCGTTCAAGCCGGTCAGCGAGGTATAGAAAGACATTTTTGAATGCTCCTTATGGAATTAACTGGGTGAGTCTGCTGAAGAGGTTCTGGATTTGGCTTAGTTGCCAATGCGCTGCACATCGGTGAGCTTCACGCTCTTACCGCCTGCAACTTCCAACATGATGGTTTTGTCGATGGCTTGGTTCACACCTGTGACGGTAGAAAGCACATTGACGGGCGGTGTGGTGGTTTTGCCTTGGCTAACCACCGTCGCTTTAAAGAAATAATTGCCGTCGGCCACTTTGTTGCCGGCATCGTCTGAGCCGTCCCATATCCATGGCATGTCGCCCATTTTTTGCGCGCCCATGATTTGTGTGGCCACCAATTGACCTCTGTCGTTGTAGACCTGAAAATTCACACCTTCTGCGCCATTGGGCAAGCTGACAAAACCTTGTGCAGGTTTGTCGCCGGCAATGATGGCGGGTGCATCAGGCACAGCCACAGTTTTGCCAATCATGTTGGTGCTGCTCATCATCCGCTCGCCGGCCATGCTCTCCACGTAGGTCTTGAGAGTTTCCGACATGGTTGTCGTTGCCTCTAATTGAGAGAACTGTGCCAATTGCGCCACGAAGGCTTCGTTTTTAACGGGATCTAAGGGGTCCTGGCACTTCAACTGGGTTGTAAAAAGTGTGAGGAAATCTTTTTGACCCATGCCGCTGCTAGATTTCGCTGCAAGCGCTTCATTGGCAGCATCCGCAGTGGTTTTAATACCTGCTGGCGCATTGATTTTTTTGTTGGCAACTTGTGCTGCCGTATTCAAACTGTTATTGGTGCTCAAAGACATCATGATGGAGTGTTCCTAAAAATGGCTTAGTTTTTAATCATGTCGACTGTGCGCATCATGAGCTGGCGGGTGGTGTTCACCACTTCCACGTTGTTTTGGTAAGAGCGCGAGGCCGCCATCATCTCCACCATCTCTGTCATTTCGTTCACGTTGGACAAATAGATATAGCCATCTTTGTCAGCAACAGGATTGCCAGGCTCAGACAGTTTTCGAATGGGCGAGGGGTCGTCAATCAGTTTTTCGACTTTGATGCCGCCAGCGTTTGAATCCCCCATCTGGTCTGCCAAAATAGATTTGAAAACAGCGCGTTTAGCACGGAATGCGCCATCTTCAGAGCCTGCCACTGTGGACGCATTCGCCAAGTTGGAGGCGGTGGTGTTCATGCGGGTGGTCTGCGCATTGAGCGCTGAACCGGCAATGTTAAAAATGTCTTCTAAAGCCATGATCAATCTCCTCGCAATGCTTTGCGAATACCGCCAATGCGGTTTTCTAATATGTTTAAAGTCGCTTGGTAGTCAGCAGCTGCCTGACCAAACTTGGCTTGTTCAACGTTCATCTCTACGGTGTTGCCGTCAAATGAAGTGTCAAAAGGAATACGGTACATCTCGCCATCAGGACTGCCAGAATCAGTCAGAGGCAAGTGCGCTTTGTTGGTCACATTCAGCGTGCTGGATGTCGTGGCTTGCAATACGCTTTTGAAGTCAACGTCTTTGGCTTTGAAATTGGGCGTATCGGAATTGGCAATGTTCAGTCCCAGCAATTCCATGCGGCGACTGCGCACGCCAAGGGCTTGTGCATGCACCCCGAGAGCTTTGTCAATCATGTTCATGTGAGACCTTTCCTTGCTTAAAAACAATTGCCGTTTTACCGACAGATCGTGGACTCAAGTCCGCTTAAGTACAGTCGATTGCAAGTCTCGTGCCATGGTTTTCTTGCCGTTCTGCGAGGGATTTTCGACACTGAAGTCGTCAATTTGCAAAGGCACGACGCGCAGGTGCCCCTGTGTTTAAAAACAAGCGGCAACACATTGCCGCTGTGTTTGCCGTTCAACGCTTCCAGACGCGAGAAGGATCGTTGACCTCGTACTCGGCTGTTTTCTGCGATTGAATTCGGTTGCGCGGTGAGTTGTTGTGGGTGTTCAAACGGTCGACTGCGTTTTGCATCAAACCTTGAATGAGGGAGTTGCGTGTGATGGGCGATTGAGCGTCGTTGCCCTCATAGAGTTTGAGCGCTTGCTTGCCTGGAATACCCAAAGGTGCTTCCAAGCGCGTTTCATTCCTAGCAGCTGGTTGCAGTACGGCCAAGTAGAGTTCGTCTAAGGGAACGCTGCCCGATTTGGGCAAGCCGACATTCTCAAAATAGGCGTCGACCAGATGGAGTTGTTGGTAAACGCTCAAGCCCAAGATGGCCTTTGGCTTTTCACCAAAACCGACGCCTGCAGCGCCGCGCGCTGGGCCATCGCAAAACTGAATGATTCCGTGACAGCGCTGGTTGGTGGCTTGTGGGTTCATGCCATCACTCTCCATGAGTGTGAGTCGCGCAAAATCGTCGGGCGAAAACTTATGTTTGTTGGCCACCTGCAAGATCTTGTTAAAGACATCTTGTTTTTCATTGCCAGGAATAAAACCGCGTGCCACAGCTCTGTCCAGTGTTTGCGCCAGTACGGGGTGTTGTGACACAGCAGGCGTACGATTGAGGGGGGGCCTTTGTGCGGGGATTTCTTTATGGGCCAGCGCTTGCGCCGCGGGCATGCTGTTGGCTGTTGGGTTGCTTTTGTTAGGTGTGCTTTGTGCCAATGCGGTGTTGAGCTTGGAGGGGTCGTTCAACATGGCGCTTAATTTACCCATTTGAAGCGACACGCCCGTGTTGATTTGATTCGGATTGGCAATGCCATTTTGGGATGCAAGCGACAATGCGAGCCGGTATTCTTGGGGCCCCGTGAGGGTAATGCCCTTTGATTTGGCTTCTTCGCGCACAATGCCAATCAATGTATCGCCAGATTTTGTGACTCGGGTGGCCAGTGTTTCAGGCGCCTTTGCCTGCTCGAGCATGTGGGCAAAGGGCGTTCCACCTGAACTGATGGGTGCCTGAGTGTTCTCAACGGATGTGCCTTGCACAGAGGGCGTGAAACTCGTGTTTTGAATGGGGTTGTCAATTTTCATGGCGGCACTGTGAGGTGATGAAGTGGGGCTTGGACCTTAGTTTCGTGGCATCTTTATTGCATTAGCATCGATATGACTTACATGAATGTCAAAAATTCAACACCCACAACAAAGTGGATGCAAATAGTGTGCCTAGCCGGGGCGACCTGGCTAATGTCCGCTTCCCTTTGCCTTGCCCAGCCCAAACCGGTCCCTGCACCAGCGGCCGGGGGGGTCGTTTCGGCTCAGCCCAGCGCGCAGATCGGCTCGCAAGCATCCATGTTTAACCAAGTCAAAACTTGGATGTCGGAAACACACAAAGTTAAAGCGGATCAAGTGCAGATAGCCGCCCTTGACCCCA
The DNA here is from genome assembly GCA_903844775.1 of uncultured Burkholderiales bacterium. GTDB lineage: Bacteria > Pseudomonadota > Gammaproteobacteria > Burkholderiales > Burkholderiaceae_C > Limnohabitans_A. Next base: position 3,336 of record CAIMUZ010000067.1, read on the forward strand.
GAGTTCAGGTGCAAAGTTGCCCCAAAAGTCTCACCATTGACCATCCTTTTTCTTCCAAAGATACAGTTCGGGTGAGATGTGCCGATCCTGTATGGCAGATCTATTTGCAAGTTTCGATGCCGGCGCCTCTAGTTGCAACGCCGGCGGCCACTTCCAAGCCGGGTTCTGGTTCTGGCAGCCCTTCGGCTGCAATGAATCCGAGCCCAGCACCGAAGACCGTGGTGGTGCCCAAGCGCTTGATTCAGAGGGGTACCGTGATTGAGGCTGATATGTTGGAAGAAGTTAGCCAGCAAGGCGGTAACACGGACAACAGTTTGCTTCAAAGCATGAAAGATGCTTTGACGGCTGAAGCGGTTCGGGACTTGTCTGCTGGCCAGGCATTAAGGGTTTCCGACATTCGTCGCGCGATATTGGTCAAACAGGGCCAATTGGTCACGATGACTGTCGGGGACAAGTCAGGATTTTTGATCACAGTCAGGGTTGAAGCCCTGCAGGATGGGCGTATGGGAGAGCAAGTGAAGCTCAAAAATACAGAGTCCGGCCGCCAGATTTCGGGGATTGTGACCGGTCCTAACCTTGTAAAAGGGGTTCAATGAGGCCCAAATTGGCCCTCATTGCATGAATTGTTTGGTGTTTTTTGGTTTTTTTATGAAAATCGAACTCAAGTTCTAGATTAAGCTGACGATACTGAGCATGTCCAACCCTCAAAAGTGGACATTGCACTAGAAAAGAAAGAGAGCCTGCCATGACCGATCCAGTTTCAAACTTTGGAAGACGAGCCCAGTCGGACCCGTCCGTGCGCAGCGCTATGGAAAAGACGGACCGTAAATCGGCCACTCCTGCACCGACTTCGGATGCTGCAGCCCCTAAAGCAACACAGGGTGCTGGCGCAGATTCTGTTCAATTGAGCAACGTCTCGGCAAAAGCCATGAACGAATCAGATTTCGATCGCGTTAAAGTCGAGGCGATTAAACAAGCCATCAAAGATGGTCAATATCCCCTCAATCCACGTCGGATTGCAGAAAGTTTCCACGCGCTTGAACAAATGATCAGTGAGTGAGTCTCCACTTTCATTGGCCACACAGCTTTCTCAACTGTTACTGCTAGAGTTTGAAGCTCTTAAAGTACAAGATCTAGACCGCTTTGAGGCACTTCAGCCTGGCAAGATTGAATTGTTGGCCAGTTTGGCAAAGCTTTGTCCGTCGGCTGAAGACCTTCAAAATTTACCTGAACACGAAGCCCTGCGAGAGCTTTTGGTGGAGTGTCGTGATTTGCACCGACGCAATGCCGTGTTAATCGAAAGAAAGCTCGACACCATCAGAGGCACATTGCACAGCCTGCACACAGGCGAATCGGGCAGCCCTGTGGAAGTTTACGATCGACTGGGGCAAGTCGCCCGGTTTAGCAAAGGCCGTGGTTATCAAGATATCTAAGCAGTCTTTAATTGCTTAAATTCTTTTCATCACCAGGGCTCATTCCTTTGAGCCAATAGACCCAAGACAAGATCACTGCAACAGCAGTGTAAAGCTCGCGCGGGATCTCCTCGTCTACATTCAGGCGGCTTAAGAGCGCAAGCAGTTGCGGGTCTTCTGAAATAAAGACACCCTGCTTTTTGGCTTCTTCAATCATTTGCCGGGCCAAATCATCCTCTCCCTTGGCGGTCACCACGGGAACTGGATGTTTGCCATAGGCCAGGGCCACGGCTTTGCGTGTGAAGGGCGTCATGCGGAGACGTCCACAACCAAGCCCATGCCCGATGGCGTCCAGGGGGCGATTTCAGTGGGCCGTGCGCCTTGTATGATTTTGAAGCTTTTCATCGTCAGGCCAGAATTGCTCAACTCAGCCCCCAGAAGGCCTGATTGAGAGCGCGCTTGGGCAACCACCTGAGGGTCTTCAGACCACATGGTCAAATCAACTTGATCGGCTTTTTCTAGCTGAGTTTTTAACCAAACTGGGCCCAGCTCTTCGCTTTTGGAATGAACATTGATCACCAGCAGTGGCGATCCACCTTCCTGTTTAGGACCTCGCTTGATGGTGATCTCAACCGGATTGGCATCGGCAAAAGGCAATGTCATGTTGAACAAGACTTCTTTTTGCACTTGCGCTTGCACCGCTTGAACTTGACTGGCCTCCAGGTCGTCCACAGCACGCTGAAGTTTCATCAACACGCCGCTGGTTTCGGGGTTGTCTGTGTCAGAACCTTGAATGGCAGCGTTGTTGGATTGGTTGATCGCTTCAATCAATCGACGCAACATTTGTTTGGGGTCTTGGGGACTCATGGGCATGCCACGAGACAACCAAACTTCGGACCCCATGGCACCCATCATGGCCTGCTTTAAGGTGGCGGGCGAAAGTTGGGCCATGCTGAGCTGCAAGCCTCGCCACTGTGCCTGAATGTCTGGGCGAGAGACTGTTTGCAGGATGGCGTCCAATGTGCCAGGCTTGAATAAATCGGCCAACTCGATAGCGCCAGTGGGTCGGTAAAGCAAGTTTGAAATGCGCGAGACAACAGGCGCTAAATTGGCCGTCGCCAAGCTTAATGGCAAGCTCGTTGAAGGGCTGACCAGAGATGCGCTGTTGGCTGCGGGCGGCGAGACCGGTTGAAACGCCCAGGCGCCTTGTGCTTTATTTTGCACGCGCAGCCACATGGATTCACCCGGCGCTGCCAAAGAATTGGCAGGCACATCGATCAATCGACCTTGCAATAACAATTTGGGTTGGTCGCCGTGCAGCCGCACCAAGGCTTGCACAATTTGACCGTCTTTCAGGCCTAACTCTTGGGCAATGCTAGCCTGAAAAGTCAGTAGCTTGCCTTCTAAATAAATGGGGTTGATGCGGTTGGGCGCAACCAGCGCCTCCGCGCCCGTCATCATGGGAAACGAACCCAGAGCCTGCGAGACAGGGCGTCGCTGGACTGAGAGCCATTTTGTGCTGCTTCGGTGGAAGGAGCGCTTGGAGAAGGGGGTGGCGAGTAGGGCGTGAGTATCTGTGCCACCAGCGCGGCGTGATCTGGCAGATAAACAACCTGGTTGCGTTTGATGCGCTGTGTGGGTTTGCCATCCAGTACTTTGGGATTGGCTTCGTGCAAGGCCTTGACCAAGGCTTGAGAGTTCAACGGAGTGCCCAAATAAACCTCTTTGACCAAGGCCTCAACGGTCATATTTCCTTTGGCCGTGTAGGCCTGTAGTTCTTTGTCTGCGCTGGACTTCTCTGGTGGCGTGTTGTTATTTTCTGTAGCTTTAGCAGCTGAAGGCGCCGGTGCGGGCGCCGGTGTGGCGGCCTGCGCAATTTGAAAGACCATGAGCAAACTGGCTGCCAAAAAGCACATGACGAACATGCGCAAAACAAGTCCGAAGCGGTGAGTGGCAAGCGTTGCTAAAACTGTAGGTTTCATGATCATTTCAGCCATCATCGTTTGTTGAAAAAGCCATTGCCCGAGGGCGGATTAGCAGGTTCTTTGACAAGGGTCTCAGCGGGCCAAGCACGCCAGTTTTTCTGAACTGATTGTGAAGGACCTGCCAAAATTGTCAATTCAGATTGGAAGGCAGAAACATTTTCCACCTGTGCAAGCAAGGTCTTACTCGCACCATCTTTGCCCATCAATTGACTCGGAAACTTGAGGGGGTCGGCAATCAACCATTCATCGCCTTTGCGAATGCCCGACTCACTGCCCGCATTGATCACAATGGTTTCAGACCTGACGGCTGTGACCAAGGGTGTGAGGGGCTCGCAGGCGACCAGCTGTGACAAGGCGCCTTTCCAAACCTGAAACTGTTGAGACAAAGCCGCGTAACTTTCAGGCTTCAATTTGGGTTGCTTCCAGGTTTCAGCGTCCAACTCCAATTGAAGCGTCCTTGCCTCTTGCAAGATGCCTTTTTGACCATCGCGCGGTGTGACTTGCAAAATAAGCGTCGTCATCACGCGGGGACCCTTGGCGCCAAACAAGTTGTTAGGCCGCTCTGTTTTTGGCAGCAAATCGGATTTAACCGCCAATCGTGCTTGCCAGGGCATCAGGTCTGGCTTGTTGCTGGTCAGCGCGCGCTCATAGGCCGTCATGCTGTTTGCCAGGCTGGGCTCGCTGTTGTTTTTGCTCATGCGCCAGACGTTGACCGCCCCATGGGGACTGTCATTCACTAGATGCTCTTCCATTAATTCAATCACGCTTGCTCTTAAAGCCGGTGGGTTGCTCGCGTCCATCCAAAGATCGACACCCATCACATGCTTCAGGCCCGCTTTTAATTTGGTATCGCAAATCTTTTCAACTTGATGGGGGTCAAATTTAGGGGGGTCAGATGACAATTGTTTTGTCCCCAACTTTTTAAACACGTCAAAGAATTCTTGAAAGCTCTTTGGCATGGACGTTGTTGGCGTTGGCGTTGGCGTTTGCGTTGAAGGTGGCATTTGCGTGCTAGCGCCTGCGGGCTTTGAAGGTTCTGCAAGTTGCAGTTTGGCCTTGGGTTGGCCACTGTCATCTCGGCCATACGCCATGATGCGAAGTCCTTCAACTTGCATGCTGTTTTTAAAGCTGCTGGACTCTCGCAATGAATTTTGAGTGTCTAGCCAGCTGGTGTTGAAAACCTTGGTGGGCGTTTGCAAAGAAGCCTCAACCAGTGCTTGCCGAATGGCATCCAGGCGTTCTTGCGCTGTCAGTGGCGCGCTCACGGATGCTTCCGTCTTGGGGGCAGGCGCGAGCACATTTTGCGCTGTGCTGTTACCAGCAAAAAACGCAACTGAGCTGCCGCACAAGACGGATGCAAAAACGCGCAACATGATCAACGACCTTTGGCGACCGCTTGACCGAGGAACAGGAGGCGCAAGTCTTGAACCACTGTTTTGTCCAATGACAAAGTGGTTTCATAAGTGTCCTCACCCACTGGCGTGATGCTGACCAGTTGAGCACCGTAAATAATGCCTTCAACTTTGGTTCTGAATGTGTCGTTCAGCACAACCATGTCGGACACGGTGGACGAAGCGTCAACCTGCTGACCATAGACCTGCTCGGTCAAATTGCGATAGGCGTCCAGTTTGGAGGCGCGAATGGCCATCAACCTTTGTTGTGATGGGTTCTTGGAGTTTTGAACCGTGATCACTGCATAACCGGTTGCAGTGAGCGTTTCCCGTTTTTCAACCAAAGGCGCAGTCACTTGCGCATTGGCGACAACTGGACTGTTGGCGGCGGGCGAAATGTTTGAAATAGCAAGATCAATGGACTTGCAGCCACTCAAACCTAAAATCACAAGTGCGAAGGTCACAGCAGGCAGGTAGGCGAGACGTTTCATGGGTTCTTCCTTCTAAGTAGTGGGGCGATATCACCCTTCATCCTCTGATTCGACAGGATGAAGTGTTTCTTGAGGCATTTCAACAACGGAGGCACAGATATAGGATGCCACGAGAAAAGAAGTCTTGACGGTTTTCCGACATTTGAGTTTAATTCCGGTAAGTTAGATACACACGTGTATTGATGTCTCTCATGTATTCAGCTCAAACTTCAAGGGCTGACCCCAACGTTTAATGGCCACACAGCAAGTTCTTCACCCCTTCATTGGCGCAAGTCCCAGCGCAGAAGCCCTGCGAACCATGATCGCAAGGGTGGCCTCTTCTATGGCCACCGCGCTCATTACTGGCGAAAGTGGCACCGGCAAAGAGTTGGTGGCCAGGGCGCTGCACGATCAATCAGACCGTTCACAGGCCAATTTTGTGCCCATCAACTGTGCCGCCATTCCGACAGGATTGGTGGAAAGTGAACTTTTTGGGCACAGAAAAGGCTCTTTCACGGGTGCCATGACAGACCGCGTCGGTCGATTTGAGTTGGCCCATGGCGGCACCATCTTTTTAGATGAGATTGGTGATCTGTCGCTCGACATGCAAGTTAAATTGCTGAGAGTCTTGCAAGAAAGAAAAGTAGACCCAGTGGGCGGAACGAAGTCGATTCCTGTCGATGTGCGCGTTGTGGCCGCCACCCACCGAGATTTAGAGCACGAAATTACCGCAGGCCGGTTTCGCGAAGATTTGTATTACCGCTTGAATGTATTGCCCTTGAATACACCCGCTTTGCGGCAGCGCAGCCAAGATGTACCGGTGTTGCTGGCGCACTTTTCTTCCCATTTTGCGCAAAAGGGCCAAACGCCCATTACCTTTGCAGCAGATTTTATGGGGGCTTTGCAAGACTATGGGTGGCCAGGCAATGTTCGTGAATTGTCAAATTTGGTCGATCGTTTTAGCACGCTGTTCAGTGGGCAACAACTGAAACTCAATACAGTGCCGCCGACCTTGCTGCCCAAAGGATTGCAATTTATTCAGGCAGAACGCCTGGCCGGAATGCCGCAAGTTGAATCAGAGTTGTCGGTGGTCTCAAGCGCAAACCTTGAAAATCAAAGTGCGAATGCAGACGTCATGAATCCATTTGCTAACCCCACACCCGACCAAGCCTTAGACAACCATAATGAGGTGGAGCACATCATCATGCTCGCTCAAGGCCTTCCCAGTTTGCCGCCTGAAGGATTGTCCTTGAAGGACAGATTGGCCGACATTGAGCGCGACCTGATCGTGCAAGCTTTGCAACGAACCGACGGCAATGTGTCTCAAACAGCCCGTCTTTTGAATTTACAGCGCACCACCCTGATCGAAAAACTGAACAAGTACGATCTGCGTCAGGGCACAATTTTGAACAACACCAGCAACTAAATTCCAAGTGCATCGGCCCAACAGGGCGGGCCACTTGGAATCAGGTTGATGTTCAGGGTTTGACACTCAAAACACCACCGCCCCCAGCAGCTTGGGCATCTGCAGATTGAGCTCTGGGGTATTGCACCATCTTCTCTTTTTGTCTGGCAGCTGCAGCGGCTTGTTGGGCGGCTTGCTGCGCAGCTTGCAAAGCCGCAGCATTGGCTTGCGCGCTGGCTTGAGACTCAGCAGTCTGACGGTCTTTTTGGATGCGTGCGAGTGCTTCCATCTCGCGCTTCAAACCATTGGTATCGGTCAGGTTACCCTGAACTTTTTGCATGATGTTTGACATCGCTTTGATGGCGTTGGCTTGGGCTTGTAAGCGACCATCTAAGGATTGAACTTGTTTGGCCAAGATCTGATTTTTGGCATCCAACTGCTTGGCAGTTTCTTCAGGAACGCCTTGTGCACTTTTGATGGACTCGCCAATGCGGGCTTCTAATTTGCCCTGTGCAGTGGCGATTCCTTCTTGCTTGCCGACCATCTCTTGCAGCGCTTCATTCACTGAGCCAACCATTTCCATGGCGACATCAAGCTCACCAATGCGTTTGCCCACAGATGAAACCATGCCATCGAGTTGGTTGATGCGTGACTTGAGGCTGATGGCCATGCCCGTAAAAACCATGGCGGCAATCATCATCAAGCTGCCCGCCACTGCAAAAATGATGAGAGTGTGTTTGCGTTGCTTGGTTTGAGCAGCTTCTAACTTAACAATCACACTCCTCATGTGCTCGCCGGCATGCGTCGCTAAATTGGCGGAGCGTGTTGCCAATTCTGCAGAGTCAAGCGCCAACATTTTGATGCCTTCCAACTCTTCCTCATGAGATTGAACCGGCGTTGGCGGGGCTGCAGTCGAGTGGTCAGAAGCATGATCATCATGCTTCTTCGCTGAACCCGTTGTGGGCGGGCTCTTTTCGACTTTGTCGTGTTTTTTATCCGTGCTCATATCGATTACCTTTTAGTGTTCTTTGACTTGAGATGGGTCTCAAGGCTCAGACTCAAGCTTGTCCAGCGCTGAGCGCAAGTTGTCGTTTTCAATTTTTAAGTGAACCACCCTTGCAGGGAAGTCCATTTCAGGCTCTGGGCGTTGAGCGATGGACGGCTCATTGGCGCTGGCAGCAGAGACTGCAGATGCTACTTGGCTGGCGCTTGCAGATTCTTCGACATCAGCGTTTGATTCTTTCGATTCTGAACTGCCAGACTTTAAAAATGCAGTGGGGTCTGTGCTTGAAAGTCCAGCTGCAGAATTAGATGGGACCAGTTCCTTTGAGCCTCGCAAATCAGCGTCTGACTTCAAGGCTTCTTTGGGCGCCAGTAAATCGTCTAAAGAAGCCAAGACGTCCTTAGGGGCTCTTAGATCACCACTAGAAATACCTTCTTTGGAAGCGCTTAGATCATTGCTGAAAACGCCCTCCCTCTCAGCTCGCAAATCGTTGTCAGGCTTGACAATGCCCTTGGCAGCTTTTAATTCTTCGTCAACACGCACATCTACTTTGGCGCGTAAATCATCATTGGCGTCATGACCGGCCTTTTCGGCGCGCAGATCACCATCGGGACGAACGCCTTGCTTCTCGGCACGCAGATCATCGTCCGAACGAACGCCTTGTTTTTCGGCACGCAGATCACCATCGGGACGAACGCCTTGTTTTTCGGCGCGCAGGTCATTCTGCCTAAGGATAGCTTCTTTGGCCGATGCAATTTCGTCATCGATCGAAAGAGCAGAGGGAGGCCCTTTGAGCATCTCCTCGTCTTTACTTATTTCGTTGGATTCAACCGACCCTTCGCTTAATACTTTGTGAATGGAAGCATTGCCAACTTCAGCCTTTTTGCCCACAGCGTTGCTAGACCCTTCAGGCATTGAAACACTGTGAGGGGTGCTCGACTTGATGATTTCAGGATCGCTCATGATCATGTCCTAAAGGCTTATTCAACATAGATAACGACATAACTTGGAAATTCTTGAGTCTCCAAGAGACTTTATTTGTGGTTTCAATCAAAATAAGTTTGAATATTTTAAAAAGAAGCGATTTCAGCCGTCTTCATTGGGTCTTCAAAAGCTTGCCGTCGGCATCAAATTGCATGGAGGGCGGTAATTTGGGGCTAGGCTTGCGCATAGGTTCGATACCTGGACGAACATCGGCCAAACTAAATACATAGGCAATGACTTGCGCAACCGCCAAATAAAGGGCTTCAGGAATTGATTGATCAAGCTTGGTGGTGTAGTAAAGCGCTCGGGCCAAAGGGGGTGCCGCAAAGATCTCTATGCCGTGCTTCTCGGCTTCTTCTCGAATACGTTGTGCTAAAAAGTCAGAGCCCTTGGCCAAGAGAATAGGTGCACCATCACCTGTAGGGTCGTAGGACAATGCCACCGCAAAGTGCTCTGGATTGGTAATGACCACATCCGCGTCTTTCACTTTTTGGATCATCCTTGAGTTCGCCATTTCTCGCTGACGCTGTCGAATCTTGGCCTTGACCTCGGGTTGACCCTCCATGTCTTTCATTTCATCTTTGACCTCTTGCTTGGTCATGCGCATGCGCTTCGTGAATGCAAAGCGCTGATAAGGCGCATCAATCAAAGCAATGACCAGCAGACTTAAGGACAACCACAAAGCCGATTCGCCAATCATGATGCCTGCGTGCGCCAATGCTGGCTCAAGGCCCATTTGACCCAGCGCCATCAATTGATCCAACTGACTGCTGACCAAAGTCCAAAGCACAGTGGCCACCAAACTAAACTTTAAAACTGCTTTGCCAAGCTCAACGGCGGCCTTGGTCCCAAACATGCGAGAAAAACCTTGAAGGGGGCTGAGCTTGCTGAAGTTGGGCATGACGCTTTTGAGTGAAAACAAATAGCCACCCGTGGCACCACTTGCCAAAACCGCCAAGACAGCCGTCACCCCCAAAATGGGGACGATCAATAAGAAACTCTCGCCGATTTGAGAGGCAAATGTGGTGGCGAGTAATTCGGGATTGTCTAAAGTTTTCCGGTCGAATTTGAAACCTTGCGCAAAAATGTTGGCCACGCGAGACATCCAAGCACTGCCAATAAAGTACATGACCAATATGGCGCCAATCGTGACTGCAGCCGCGGGCAGCTCAATAGAGCGGGCCACTTGACCTTCATCGCGCGCATTGCGAAGTTTTCGTGCCGTGGGTTCTTCGGTCTGTTCAGCACCGCTTTTTTCAGCCATTTTGTAATGTCCTCATCAGGTCAGTCCAACCAAGGTTCGGACTTGAAAAAATCCTTGTAACCAAAGCCATTGAATTCTCGCACCAATGCTAGGGAGCGCCAAAATAAGAATGCCGAAACCAGCGAAGATCATGGCAGGAAATCCAACTGAAAAAATGTTCAGGCTGGGCGCCGCGCGCGTTGCAACACCCAATCCAATGTTGATGAATAACAATGCAACCATGACGGGAAGAGCCGTTAGCAGCGCGCCTAAGAACAACATAGAACTCCAAGCAATCAGCTGGCGCCAAGCCATGTCGCCGAGTAAATTGCCACCAATGGGGAGGCTGGTAAAGCTTTCAACGACCAAACTGAGCAGCATGGCATGGCCGCCCAATCCGACAAAAATCAAGGTGCCCATCACCAATAAGAATTGGCTGATGACGGGCACGTTACCCATATTGGGATCAATCATGGTGGCCATCGACAAGCCAATGGCATTGGCAATGGACATGCCAGCCACCACAATGGCCGAGGTGACAATTTGCAGCATGAGGCCCATGAGTAAACCAATCATGAGTTGATTGACAATTTCCAGCAGACCCGAGGCTGAAAGTGGGTCGATGGCGGGCCATGTATGAAGCGGGTAAACCAACCAAGTGATGGACATGGCCAACACAATTCGAATGCGCAAGTTAACCGCGCGCAATGAAAAAATGGGTGCGGCAATCAGCAAGGCTGAAATTCGCAGCATGGGCCACAGCAGCGCATAGAAGCGGTCTAGCAATTCAACGGCTGCGACATCCATGGCAATCAGTTTTAAGTAAAGAGCCCAGGGATGCGCTGGAAAATACTGCGTGTGTAGTCAACCAAGGTGGTGAGTTGCCAGCCGCCTACCAAAGCAAGCGCAATGGCCATGGCAGCCAACTTTGGAATGAAACTCAAGGTGGCTTCATTGATGGAAGTGGCGGCTTGCAAGATGCCAATGACGAGGCCGACAAACAGTGCAACGCCTAAAAGCGGTGCTGAAATTAAAACGGTGATCCATAAGGCTTGTCTGCCAAGGTCAACGACGGTGGAGGTGTCCATGATGTATTTCTTTCTGCGGTCGAAAATGAAGTCGCAAAACTAGGTCACAAAGCTTGCAGCGAGTGAGCCCAAAATAAGACTCCAGCCATCCACCAAAACAAACAACATCAATTTGAAGGGCATTGAAATCATCATGGGTGAGAGCATCATCATGCCCATTGACATGAGCACGCTGGCCACAATTAAATCGATGACAACAAATGGAATATAAATCAGAAAGCCAATGGTGAATGCGCTTTTCAATTCAGAGGTGATGAATGCAGGCACCAGTGTTGAAAAGGGCACCGCGGCTGCATTCGCGGGCTCACCCTTGAGTGCCATTTGCATAAAGAGACCAATGTCGTCTTCTCGCGTTTGCTTCAGCATAAAACTCCTGAGCGGCTCTTCGGCAGCAGCCAAGGCTTTTTCAAACGCCATGCCGTTTTGCATGTAGGGAAGTACTGCATTGTTGTAAATATCACCCAATACGGGGGACATGATGAACAAGGTCAGGAACAAAGCCAGGCCCACCAAAACGGTGTTGGGCGGTGTTTGACCCGTGCCCAAGGCTTGCCTTAAAATTGACAAAACAATGATGATTCGTACAAAGGACGTCATCATGAGCAAGAACGACGGCAGCAGTGTGAGCGAAGTCATCAGCGCCAGCAGTTGCAGCGTCAGACTGTATTGCGTGCCCGATTTACCCCCACTGACATTGACCATGGGTATGCCCTGCGCAGACGCTACCAATGGAAACGCCATCACAACGAGGGCTATAAAAATACTAGCCCAGACTACTGGCTTACGAAACATGAGGGACTCCATCAGGTGCTTGATTTTCCAAGGCACTGGTTAAATTGTTTGCGTCTGAAGCTGGCAAGTCACCATCAGGCCAACTTGTAATACCATTAATTTGTGTGGGACTGATGCCAATAAGTACCTCACGCTCACCCACACGGATCAGCGCGACCTTTTGACGCGTACCCACACTCAAGCTCTCAATAATTTGTAAACGACGGCCAGAATTCTGACTGTTTATTTTGCTTTGTAATTGACGCAGGCCCCACAACATGGCAAGCATTAAAGCGACCACCAAGGCCAAGCTGCCGAGCATTCGAAAAAGGTCAGCGCCTGAAATTCCGGGGGTCATAAGTTAGGTTACAAGTTCTTCATGCGTTCGGCCGCTGGTGCGACACGGGTCAGACGGACACCGTAACGATCGTTTACCAAGACAATTTCGCCTTGGGCCACCACCGTGTTGTTGACCAGCAAGTCTAGCGGTTCGCCAGCGATGCGGTCAAGTTCAACCACGCTACCTTGCGTCAGACGCATCAAGTCGCGGATCTTAATTTGTGCACGTCCCACTTCAATGGACATGGTCACAGTGATGTTTTGCAACACCTCTTGATTGATTTTGCCAGAGGCATCTGTCAATAAAGGGTTGCCTAGTGTCGCTTCAGCAGTAGTATCGGTCATGACAGTTTCCTGGAAAAATCATTGCAAGCCTGGAGCATAGGCGCGTTCAACTTGAACCGCCACTTGAGCACCCAAAGCGCCCACTTGAACGTCAAAGGCAGGTAAGCCATTGACCAACATTCGAGCATGTTCAGGTTTCTTGAAAAACAAAATATCACCTTCGCGCATGGATTCTATTTCGCCATAAGTCGTCTCAACATTGCCCAGCAAGACGCGAGTTTCAAGGCTGGAGCTTTCAACAGCGTCTTTGAGCTCATTACGCCATTCTCTTTCAGATTCCTCGTTGCCATCGCCCGATTGAACTCGGCTGCGCAACAATTCTCTGATGGGCTTCAACGAGGCGTAAGGGTAAACCAAATCAATGAAACCTTGCGCATCGATGTTGCCTTCGGCTTCAAAGCGGGTCAAGATCACCAAGTCGTTTTCATCAGCGATTTGGGCAAATTGTGGGTTAATTTCAGAACTGACCAGCTCAAACTCAAGCGGCATGATGGGCGCCCAGGCTTCTTTGAGAGACTTGAAGAAAACCTCAAGCATCATGTTGATGATGCGAGATTCTGTGGGTGTAAACAAACGGCCGGGGGGCAAATCACCGACGCCACGGCCGAATCCGCCAAAGAAGCTGTCGAGAGAAGAAAAAACAACTGTGGGATCAATCACCACAATGGAGAAGCCGCGCAAAGGGTTCATTCGAATCATGTTCACCGACATGGGGGCTTTTAAGCCCTTGAGATAGTCGCCAAAACGGACGATTTGAACTTGAGATCCGCTCACCTTGGGACTGGTTCTGAGCATTTCTAAAAGGCCCAAGCGAAATACGCGAATGAACCGCTCATTGATCATGTCCAATGAGCTGACATTGACGCCTAGACTGCTGTCTTCACTGGCCAAGTCATATTTCTTGATGCGTGCCTTGGTATTGAAGCCCGTGTCAACAGGAATCGAGCCATCTTTAACGCCCTCGGCCAAGCTCGAGAGTTCATCAGGTGTTAGTAAAGAGGTGGCCATGTCAATTCAGCGGTCAGAGATTTTGAATTTATTATTGAACGATGAAGTTGGTGAAGTAGATGTCTTCAATGCCGCCGAAATCCTCGTATTTTTCTAGCAAGGTATTCATGGCGTCTCTGATCTTGGCTGCCAATTCTTTTCTGAATTCGGGTTTTGTCAGTTCGGCTTCTTGCGTTTGGCGCATCACATCCATGATGACCGAGCGAAGTGCAAACTCATGCTTTTTGACGTTTTCAAAGACGCGTTCGTCGTAGTGCGTCATGACGGCCAACTGCACAGACATGACTTTTTTAGAACCACTGAGGTTCACTAAAAACTCACGTTCAATTTGCAAGTAGGTGTACTCAAAGCGAGTCAGCTCGGGTGAGTCTTTGACTTTTTTACCAGGCTTAGCGTCTTTCCCATCCTTGCCTTTGCCGTCTTTTCCGTGGCCATCGGCTGCAGCTTCTGCATGTTCAGGATCTGGTTTGGGATTGAAAAAACCTGTCAAAAAGAGTGTGCCTGCAACCGTGCTGGCCAAGATAATGAGCAAGCCCACCACGCCCACAATGATGAGGACGATCGGACTCTTCGGCTTTTTCTCGCCTTCTTCTGCTGCGACTTCTTCAACTGCTGCTTCAGCCATATGGCACCTCTATAAAGAATGTTTGTACACCCAAGTCCTGATCTTAATCAAGCCAATGTGTCCCATGCATCTGCTGATCTTTTATCGATCAACGTGTTGGCCCTTTGTGGGGGCTGATTCAATTTGTTGTCAGACTCAGTATCTGAATTATCAGTAAAACGTTGGGGTGTCGGATTCCCGCCAGACTGACGTTTACTGTCGCTGTTAACAAAGACATCAGCAACTGTCGTGCCCGATTGCGCCAAGCTCTCTTTTAATTTCGAAGCACCCTGCATAATGAGTTCTTTGGTTAACATATTCTCAGTCCGGAAGATCGCATCCAATCCACCTGCACGCATGTCCAGCTCCACATCAATCTGGCCCAAATGGCCTGGATTGAGTTTCAAATGCAAGCGCCATTGTCCACGTTCCATTTGCTCTTGGAGCCTTTCCCCCAAAGCTTGTCCAAGTTTGTTGGCCAATTGCTGAATTTGTTCAGCTCTGTCAGCCATTTCAGCCTTTTCACCTTGCGCAGTGAGGGTGCTGTTGGCAATGGCGGAAAGGCTGACGGGGGCCTTGGTGTTGTCGCTGGCATTCAAGGGTGTCGCGCTGACATTGTCAGAGGCGCCTGCGGCCATTGCAAGTGTTAAATCTGCGCCAAGGTCCAAACCAATGTCTGTTGCGCCCAAATTCAATGTGGATTCACCCACTTCGCTTTTCTCAGCCAATTTACCAGACATTAATTCTGCCCACGTTGTGCCTTGTAGTTTGCCATTGAGTTTGGCCAATTGTTTGGTCATGGTCTCCCATGCCGGCACCAATCTCATGCGCATTGCATCCAGTGGGCCCATTTCAGCGTCTGATACCGCAGCAGTTGGCGCCAAACCATTTAATGGTGTATCAACCCCGAAATTTTGGATGACTGCCGTTGCCCCTGTGGCGATCAGTAATTTGTCTAAATTCGATACTTTAGAAGTATTTTCTGGCGTCAACGCTTGTAAACCCAAACTCATATCAGCAGATTCAGACATCAAAGCAGTCGCCACTCGAGGCACATTGGGCAATGCGCCAGGGTGTGCACTGAGCCAATTGAATGCTGCGGGGGCGTTGCCGACGGACAAAGCAGATGGCAAGCCGTCTTGCGCAGTAGCCCAGCCAAAGCCAGACGCTGTGATGACATTGGCAATGTCCATGGTGGGGGTGGCCGTGACCGCCGCAGACAATGCGTCGCTTGGCGTGGCGATCAAATCTCCAAATAGGGCTTTGACGGCACTTTCACCCAATCCTTGGGCTCTTGCAAAGGCAGCCAAGCTGTTTCCGTCTGGCAGGGGTGATGTCGTGGTGATCACCGCAAATTGATCGCCCAGATTAAGGGTCTGAAGGCCAGTGGCCGTCTCTTCAGAATTTTTCGGATCCGCGGTCAATTCTGAGCCCTCCGCGCTAGAGGCGGCAAGCTCTTGCCGCCCTGACTTGCCCAGCAGGTCTCGCATCAGACCTGCAAACTCCTTCCCATTCATGGGGGTCGACAGGCTGTCATCGACCCCTGGCGTGGCCGCGGGAGCCGCAGTGGACAAGGGATTGGCGATGCTGGTGCTAGAAAAATTCAGGTTGTTGTCCATGTTCATTCCATGTTCATTGTTCATCCCCACAACGGCAATTCGCGGTAGGGGTGCTTTGTATTAGCAAAATCCGTGACAGGACATGGCTTGCCGCTTCGGTTGTCAAACCGGGAAGGGTGGGCCCTGTCGGCTTTCCTCATGGCATGGACTTTGCTGAACCAGATGAACTTTGGAAAAAAAATGTTCAAACCCAGCTTTTTCAACCTGATTTGCCTCAAAAGCCACCTATGAGCACCCTGTCCCTGTCAGCGGTTCGACAGAACCTGTCTAAATTTGATTACGCCGGCCTGGGCTTGCCCGCCATGGTGTTGTTGATCATGGCCATGTTGGTGGTGCCCCTGCCTGCGCTGCTATTGGACATTCTGTTTACCTTCAACATTGGTTGCAGCTTGCTGGTCATCATGATTGCCATCGGCACTCGCAAGCCGCTTGAATTTTCTTCATTCCCTTCAGTGTTGCTGTTTGCCACCATGCTCCGCTTGGGCTTGAACGTGGCCTCAACCCGTGTCATTTTGGTGAATGGCCACGAAGGCCATGAGGCTGCCGGTAAGGTGGTGGCGGCTTTCGGTGAGTTTGTCATCGGCGGTAACTACGTGGTCGGTTTCATCATCTTTTCTATTTTGATGATTATTAACTTCATTGTGGTGACCAAGGGCGCTGGCCGTGTCTCTGAAGTGAACGCTCGATTTACCTTGGATGCGATGCCTGGTAAACAAATGTCAATTGACGCTGACTTGAACGCTGGCGTGATTGACCAAGAAACCGCCAAAAAGCGCCGCGAAGAGCTTTCTCAAGAATCTGACTTCTTCGGCTCCATGGACGGTGCCTCTAAATTTGTATCCGGCGACGCGGTGGCCGGTTTGCTCATTTTGGTCATCAACTTGATTGGTGGCTTGGCAATTGGTGTGGGCCAGCACGGCTTGTCAATGTCTGAGGCGGGCAAAATTTATACCCTTCTGACCATCGGTGATGGTTTGGTTGCGCAGATCCCATCGCTGTTCTTGTCTCTGGCAACGGCCATCATTGTGACCCGCGTGACCACCTCCGAGTCCATGACGGAGCAGGCGTCCTCACAGCTTTCCAATCCGACAGCTTTGTACATGTCGGCCACCATTTTGGCCATTATTGGTTTGGTGCCTGGCATGCCTCACATGGTGTTCCTTATTTTGGCTTTAGGTACGGCCGGCCTGGCTTGGCGCATTACCAATAAGGCCGATGTGCCGCAAGCAACTCCGGCAGAACAAGCCGCGCAAGCAGCTTTGGATGAGCCTAAAGAATTGGACTGGGACGACGTCGATCAAGTTGATTTGATTGGTCTTGAAATTGGTTATGGTTTGATTCCATTGGTCAACCCCGATACGGGCGGCCAGTTGATGAACCGCGTCAAGGGTGTGCGCAAGAAATTGTCTGCCGAGTTGGGATTCTTGGTTCAACCGGTTCGCATTCGCGATGCCCTGACCATCGATCCCGATGCTTATCACATCGTGCTCAAGGGCGTGGTGCGTGGCAAGGGTCAAATCAAAGTGGGCAAAGAGTTGGCCATCAATCCAGGTCAAGTGTATGGACCCTTGGAAGGTGAAGCCACCAAAGAGCCAGCTTTTGGTTTGGAAGCCGTGTGGATTGACCCGACACAACGCGACATGGCCCGCACATTGGGCTATACCGTGGTCGACGCAAGCACGGCAGTCGCAACACATTTGAATAAAGTGCTGCGCGACAACGCAGCTGATTTGCTCAGCCATGACGAAGTTCAGCAGCTGCTGGACAAGTTGGCTGCGAAGTCGCCCAAATTGGTAGAGGACTTGGTGCCTGGCAAATTGTCTTTGGGTGTGGTGACGCGCACTTTGCAGAATTTGTTGAATGAATCGGTCTCGATTCGCGACATGCGCACCATTGCAGAAACTTTGTCTGAAGTGGCCAGCCGCACCCAAGAGCCTGACCAATTGACTTCTTTGGTCCGTCCTAAGCTGGGCCGAATGATTGTTCAGAGCTTGGTCGATGAATCCAGCGCTTTGTCTGTCATGACCTTAGACCCCAATTTAGAGCAGCTGTTGCACAACATATTGCAACAAACCGCCCCTGGTCAGAGCATGACCATTGAGCCTGGTTTGGCGGAGCGTTTGTTCACCGCTTTGCGCGAAGGCGCTCGTGCGGTGGAAGAGATGGGACATCCTGCTGTTTTGGTGGTGTCACCTGCCATTCGCCCCTGGTTGTCCAAAGCTGCTCGGTACCGCGTGTCAGACATGACATTGCTTTCGTACAGCGAAATTCCCGACGATCAAAGTGTCAAGGTAGTTCATACCGTGCACGCAGAAACACGTTAATTTATTTTTGAACCCGACTGAAGAATAGAGACAGCCATGGAACTCAAACGCATTCTTGCCAGAGACACCCGCAGCGCCACTGAACAAGCAATGGCCTTGTACGGTAAAGATGTTCTGATCATCTCCAATCACAGAGTGGGTGGACAAACTGAACTTGTCATTGCCCTTGATTTGGTGGCAACGTCGGAAGACCTTGACTCAGTCGAAGAGATCAATTTTGCAAAAGCCACGGCCCCGAAAAAAGTACAGTCAACACTCGAAAAAGAAATGGCCGATGTTTCAGAAGTTGCCTCGAGTACAGGCTTTGATGAGCACTTGGTAAAAGCCTTTCAATCCCCTGGAAAGTCTGAGGCTTCCGTTGAAAGCTTGATCAGTTCCATCTCAAAGGCAGTCACACCTGCCATGAGCGAGACTGAGCTGGCGCGCGAAAATGCGCGGGGTAAAGAAATCGTCTCCTTGGTCATTGATGAGATCTCGGCATTGCGTCAAGAAATTCGCATGAACCAAAAAGTATCGGCTTGGGAGGCGCAGCAACACTGGCCTGAACATTTGCAAGCCTTGGTGAATAATTTGTGTGAAGCGCCGGTGCCTTCCGCCTTGAGAACACTTTTGTTGTCTGGCTTGCGCGAGCAAAGCAGTCTTGAAGAGGCACAGGCTAGCCTGCAGCAACAACTGCTGTGCAATATTCATACGCCCACAGACAGCTTTGCAACTTTTGGCGTACACGCCCTGGCAGGATCGTCAGGCGCGGGTAAAACACTGATGACGGTTCGATGGGCTCAACATGTGGCTCGAAAATATGGATCCGCCAAAGTCGCGGTGATCTCTTATCAAGACGAGCGTGCTGGGTCATGGTCGCAAATTCAACAACTTTGCGCACAAGCAGAAGTTGACTGTTACAGGGCGGCCAACGCCGACAGCCTGCACCAATTGATGCGCGAGTTGGCAAGCCGTCAACTGGTTTTGATTGACACCCCCGGCGCTCAAATGTCGGAGAGGTTGGCTGAAATCTTAGAAGTCCAGTCCGATTGCCAGCTACACGCTGTTTTGCCGGTTGATGCGTCAACGGTGACTTTGAAGCGCGTTCTCACTGATTCTGGCTTGAAATGGCAAAGCATGATGCTGACCAAATTCGACGAATCGAGTGCGCCATGGCCGTTGATTCAGTTTTTAAGCAGTGCACAGAAGAATTTCACGCTGACAATGGGCAGTGAATCTGATAAATTGAGCCATGGAGTGTTAACCTTGAGCCCTGAAATGTTGGTTAATCTGGCAATTGCCAGATGCATGCCCCCTATAAAGGCGGAAACAGCGCCAGCGCACATTGACCATGTAACTTCCGAAATGAACAGCTCGAGTCCTGAAATCAATTTAAGCCGTCCAGCTTGGCAGACCCCATCGCCTATTTTGGTGACGCATGGATAAACGCAAACAAACCCAAGTCATTGGCATTGCCAGTGGCAAAGGTGGCGTGGGTAAAACCACCGTCTCCGTGAATCTGGCTGCCGCATTGCAGGCCCAAGGTTCTCGGGTGATGCTGTTTGATGCCGACATGGGACTTGCAAACGCACAAATTTCAATGGGTGTGCGTTGCCCTTTTAATTTGAGTGACTTTTTAAGTGGCGACAAAACTTTGAAAGAAATCATTGTCACAACACGCCAAGGCGTCAAGCTTGTTCCCGGCAGCTCTGGGCGACAAGACATGGCCGCTTTGGATGAGCTGGGTGCTGCCAGAATCGTGCAGGCATTCAGTAGCCTCGAAGACCCCATCGATGTCTTGATTGTTGACATGGCAGCCGGCATTGCGCCGTCTGTGATCACTTTCTTGGCTGCTTGCGAAAGGCGTTTTGTGGTGGTCAAGGACGACCCGTCTTCCATCGCTGACGCCTATGGCACGATTAAAATCATGATCCAAGACCATGCCTTGGATGAAATCTATCTCATACCCAACGGGGTGGGAAGCGCGCAAGAAGGCTACCAACTTTTTGAACGAATCAACAATGTGTGTGCTCGATTTTTAAACCGATCGGTTCGCTATTTGGGCTCTATCGTGAACGACGAAATGATTCTTCAAGCGCATAAAAAATACATGCCTGTCCTTGAGTTTGCGCCCACCAGCGCCTCATCGCGAGATTTCCGACTGTTGGCCAAATCAGTTTTGGACTTGCCCAACGTGGAGCCGCCTTCTGGCGGTTTGCAGTTCTTCATGGAGCGTCGACTGGCTCAAGCCAGCGTTTGAAATCCATGGCATCTAGCTCAACCCGTCTCTACGAAGAGGTCCAAAACAACAGTGAAGCTTTGGTCATGGCCCATTTGGGCATGGTCAAGCGTGTTGCTTTGCACCTGAAAGTGAGATTGCCTCCTTTTATGGAGTTGGATGAGCTGATTCAGGTGGGCATGATTGGATTGCTGGAAGCAGCCAGAGCTTACAACCCCTCAAAAGGCATTGAGTTCGAGAACTTTGCGCACAGCCGAGTTAGAGGTGCCATTTTGGACGAGGTGCGACGCCTGTCTTTTCTACCGCGTTCGGCGGTGGCCATCAACAACTCGCACAGCGAAGCCACACATGAATTGGCTGCAGAGCTTGGCCGAACCCCCACACAGGCTGAGTTGGCCGACCATATGGGAAAAGACATTGAGCTGTTTCACAAGGAGCGCACCCAAGCCCGGCGCTTCGAGACTTATTCAATGGAGGTGGTGACAGAAGAGGTGATGAGCATTGCCACCGACGCTTCGCAGCAGCCTGAAGCCATTGTGGAGCACGAACAATTTATGGGCGTCCTCACGGATGCCATTGCTGATTTGCCAGAGCGCGACCAATTGTTAATGAATTTGTACTACGTTGAAGAACTCAACTTAAAAGAAATTGGCGAAGTTTTGGGCGTGACAGAGTCCAGGGTCAGTCAATTGCTCACTGCGGTGGTCAAAAAGCTGCGTGGTACCTTGAAAGTTGAGCCTGTGAATGGCGGCAAAGCCAAGGCTGGAAAGACATAAACATGCTTCAAAGCGGCAACATCTTTCCGCTTCAGTTGCCCTTTCGAGCAATTTCGGGCCATTTTGAAACAATCATCTCAAGTTACAAGTTAAGACTCCGATACCAGCAGTGTCTGGATCATAAGGAGTACGACATCATGAGATTAAATTTCAAAGCCATGGAAAGCTACGGCGAAGGTAACAATGCTTCACAAGCCATTGTTGCCGATAAAGTTGAATTGATTCAGATGCTATTTGATGGCCTCTTAGACAGCCTGGTGACGGCTCGTGGTCACATTCAGCGCGGTTCCATCGAGGACAAGAACAAAAGCTTGGTTCGCGCTGGCCGCATTGTGATTGGCTTGCAAGGCGCGCTTGACCTTGAAAAAGGCGGTGATTTGGCCCGTAACTTGCATGAGCTGTACAGTTACGTGACACGCCGCTTGGTTTATGTGAATGCACATAACGACCTTGCTGTGTTGGAAGAAGTCCAAACCTTGATGGGTGAAATTCGTCAGGCTTGGCGTGATGTTCCTAATTTGTTGCCAAAATCAACACCTGCCACAGGTGTGCCCATGTCTGCAGCAATGCATTGAGGGCTGCGCCTAACAAGGCGTAGATGGATGGTGACTTTGACGGGCGACGCTGGGAATTCCTAGCCGCCCGTTTGGCCGTTTTTGGAGAGAAATATGAATGCGATTATTGGTATCGTGGTTTTGATGATTTGCGTGTTCGGCGGTTTTATCATGGCCGGCGGAAGCATGAAGCCGATTATCAAATCCGCGCCGATTGAGACCTTCATTATTTTGGGCGC
>CAIMUZ010000068.1 GCA_903844775.1 uncultured Burkholderiales bacterium
CAGTCAAGATCTGGCGCAAATTGTTTACACCAGCGGTACCGAATCGATGCCCAAGGGCGCCATGCTGACCCATGATGCGGTGTTGTGGCAATACGTGAGTTGTGTGGTCAACGCAGAAATTGCCGAGCAAGACTTGGCCTTGCATGCCTTGCCCCTTTACCACTGCGCGCAATTGGATGTATTTTTTGGCCCTGCCATTTACATCGGCAGCAGCAATGTCATCACGTCGAAGCCTGTGCCTGACAACCTGCTGGCCTTGATCGAAAAGTTCAAGATCACGAGTTTCTTTGCGCCGCCCACGGTCTGGATTGCGTTGTTGCGCTCCCCTTTGCTTGACCCTGCGAAACTGACGCATTTGGCCAAGGGCTATTACGGCGCTTCCATCATGCCGGTGGAAGTGTTGAAAGAGTTGGCCGCACGATTGCCCAAGGTACGACTGTGGAATTTGTACGGTCAAACCGAGATTGCGCCCCTGGCCACCCTGCTTGGACCCGATGATCAGCTTCGCAAACCGGGATCTTGCGGTCGTGCCGTGTTGAACGTTGAAACTCGCGTGGTGAACGATGACATGCAAGACGTTCAGCCCGGTGAAGTGGGCGAGATCGTGCATCGCTCACCGCATTTGATGCTGGGCTATTTCAAGGACGAAGAAAAAACACGCGCTGCATTTTCTGGTGATTGGTTTCACAGCGGCGACTTGGGCACCATCGATGACGAGGGCTATATCAGCGTGGTGGACCGAAAAAAGGACATGATCAAATCGGGTGGTGAAAACGTGGCCAGTCGTGAAGTGGAAGAAATGATTTACAGGCTGCCTGCGGTGAGTGAGGTGGCGGTGATTGGGCTTCCTGATGCCAAGTGGATCGAGGCTGTGACCGCTGTCATTGTGTTAAAAGCGGGTCAAGCTTTGACGGAAGCTCAGGTCATGGCGCACTGCAATCAGCACATGGCCACTTTCAAGGTTCCCAAGCGAGTTGTCTTTGCGGAATCGCTGCCCAAAAACCCCAGTGGCAAATTACTAAAGCGCGAACTGAGAACAGCTTACGCCTGAGGGCGTTAATTGTTCTATTGACAGGACAATTACCCCGTGAGAATATCTTCGACATTCTTTTGAACTGTTAGGTCGCTATGGAACTGTCTGATCAATCTGCCCGTCAACTGTTTGAACACGTGCAGGCCAATCCCACGCGAAAACGTTTTGGTTTTGGCAAAGTGCCAGCCCTGATTAACATTGATTTGCAAAAAGCCTACACCTGCGTCGGTGAGTTTGCCACTGCGTATGAAACTGACCCCCAGCAACTCCATTATGTGAATCAACTGGCCGAAGTCTTTCGCAGCAAAGGCTTTCCAGTCGTTTGGACCTATGTGGCATACATGGAGTCAGGTGAGGACTGCGGTGTGTGGGGCACTCGCACCAACACCCCTGACTCTTTGCAAAACATCAAAGTCGGAAGTCGGCGTGCTGAATTCGACGACCGCTTGGTCATCGATCGCAAGCGAGACATCATCATCAACAAGCGCATGGCCTCCACTTTTTTTGAGACCAATTTGGGTTCCCTCTTTACCCACCATGGTGTAGACACTTGCGTGATCACAGGCGGCTCTACCTCGGGATGCGTTCGTGCAACGGTGGTGGACAGTCTGCAAAGAAGTTTCAGAACCATTGTTCCCATCGAATGTGTGGCCGACAAACATGAGTCGCCGCACTTTGCCAACCTTTACGACATGATGTTGAAGTACGCCGATGTCCTCACCATCGCCGAAACTTTGGATCAACTCCGCAAAGTTCCTGGCAAAGGATCTGTAGCATGACGGGCGCTGCCCAAGCGCCTGTCTCAAAGCGCGACCCTGGTTTTTACGACTATCTGCCCTACAACGACAGGCCCGTCATACGCTGGCCCAATGGGGCAAGGGTGGCATTTTGGGTGGCCCCCAATGTGGAGTTTTACGAACTCAATCCACCTCGTAATCCTGCGCGTGCACCTTGGGCGCGTCCTGCCCCCGATGTGCTCAACTATTCCTACCGAGACTATGGCAACCGCACCGGGTTTTGGCGCATGCTCGATGTCATGAAGCGCTGCAACATGCGCGGCAGTGTGTCGCTCAACGTGGCCATGTGCGACCACCACCCCGAGGTGATTAAAGCGTGTGCCGATGAAGGTTGGGAGTTTTACTCACACGGCACTTACAACACCCGCTATCTGATGGGCATGAACGAAGCGCAAGAACGCCAAGTGATTCAAGATTCCATTGACACCATTTACAAACACACGGGTCAAAAGTTAGATGGCTGGTTGGCACCCGCACTCACCTACACGCCCAACACCATGGACCTGGTGGCCGACATGGGCCTCACCTATGTCTGCGATTTGTTTCACGACGATCAACCCGGCCCTGTCAAGGTGAAGAAAGGCAAGCTCACCAGCATGCCTTATTCCTTGGAAATGAATGACACCATTGTTTACAACGTGAACTTGGTTTCGCCGCGACGCTACGGCGACATCCTCAAACGCCAATTCGATCGTCTTTACGAAGAGGGTGAACACTCAGGCACCGTGATGTGCATTCCCCTTCACCCCTACCTCATTGGTCAGCCTTACCGCTTAGCCGCTTTTGAAGAGGCACTGTCCTACATCACGGGGCACGACAAAGTCTGGTTGGCCACGGGTCGAGAAATCGCTCACTATTACAACGAGCACTATCACGCCGCTTTCACTGCAGCGGGTCAAACAGTGGGAGAAGCACCATGAGCGCGAATGTCTCTGCGCCCAAGCCCCTGCCCGACGACTACCTTGAGTACCCGATGCGCCGCTATGGCATGGACCATGAGCGCTATGAGTGGTCCATGCTGCCTCAGCGCAAACATGTCGCCTGGCCCCACCAAGCACGGGTGGCTTTGTGGGTGGTGCCTGCCCTAGAGTGGTTCCCCTTGAACATGGCCGGTGTCCCTTTCAAACCGCCAGGCGCCATGCAAACGGCGTATCCAGATTTTCGCCATTACACATTGCGTGACTACGGCAACCGAGTCGGCATTTACAGAATCATGAAGGCCTTGCAGCGTCATGGAATTACCGCGACGGTCGCCGTCAATGCAGCCGTGGCGGTTCGCTATCCCGCTTTGATTGAACAGTGCAAGCAACTTGGCTGGGAAATCATGGCCAATGGTTTGGACATGGACCATTTGCACCATGGCGGATTGTCGGTCGAAGAAGAAAAAAAATGGGTGGACCAAACTTTGAGCATCTTGCGCAAGGCCAGCGGTCAAGCGGTACGTGGCTGGCTCTCACCTGCCAAATCGGAGTCCTTTAATACCCCAGACATTTTGGCGCAAGCCGGCTTGGACTATGTGTGCGATTGGGTTAACGACGACATGCCTTACCCCATGCACACCACGGGCAAAAACCTGGTGGCCATGCCGCACCCGGTTGACATTGACGACTTCACCATCTTGGTGAACAACCATCACACAGAAAATGATTTCCGCGATCAACTGATCGACCATTTCGATGTGCTTTACAAAGAATCAGCCACAGCAGGTGGGCGCATCATGCCGATTTCCCTTCACCCTTGGGTCATTGGTCAGCCCTATCGCATCAAAGCTTTGGAAGAAGCCTTGGCGCACATCATGAGTCACTCAGGCGTTTGGGCGGCCACTGGTTCACAAATTCTGGATGCTTGGCAACCCCAAGCCACCTGAATGTCGACCGACCGTTTGTCCTTAGCCGGTCACGAGCGAATTTCATATTCCGCGCTGCCAGAGCGCGCGCCTTTGCAGTGGCCAAACGGCGCGCGTGTCGCTCTGTGGATTGCGCCCAACATTGAGCATTACGAATACTTGCCCGAGCAAATCAGGGTGCGCAATCCATGGCCTCGGGTGCCGCACCCTGACATCTTGGGCTATGGTCTGCGCGACTATGGCAATCGTGTCGGTGTATGGCGTCTGATGGAGTTGTTTGATTCACTTGAATTGCCCGTCACGGTGTCTTTGTCAATGTCGGTGCTCGACATGTATCCCGAACTGGCCGAAGCCATGCTCAAGCGTCAATGGGAGTTCATGTCGCATGGCCTCTACAACACACGCTACCACTGGAACATGACCGAAGACGAAGAGCGTTCGGCCATCGAAGTGTGCCAAGAAATTCATGTGCGCCATACCGGACAGCGACTCAAGGGATGGTTCTCGCCTGCAGCCTCTAACACCTTGCTAACACCTGATCTGGTGGCGGAAAGTGGCATGCAATACCTGTGTGATTTGTACCACGACGATCAACCCACACCGGTTCATGTGCGACAGGGCGAATTGACCTCTTTGCCTTACTCGATGGAAATCAATGACAGCATTGCTTGGCGGCGTGGCCAAGAAGCTGAAGCCTTTGCCCAAAAAATGATCGATGAATTTGAGGTGCTCTATGCAGAGGGGGCGGTGCATGGCCGCGTGATGAACGTAGCCGTTCATCCTTTCATCATGGGCCAGCCGCACCGCATCGGTTCATTGGCCAAGGCACTTGAATACATTCGAAGTCATGAGGGCGTGTGGTGCGCCACAGGGTCACAAATCGTCGATTGTTATCGACAACAAAACTGAAGGACTTTCCATGAGCGCCCCCAAAGACTACATCCGCGATTTCATGAGTGAACCCATGATTAACGCCCAAGGCGCCGCATTGGTCATCATTGACATGCAATATGCAACGGGTTCCAAACAAGGTGCGCTAGGACGTACATTAAAAGCGCAAGGCTCCAGCGTGGGCGACTATCGATTTGCCCGCATTGAACAATCTGTGCTGCCACGCACCCTTGAATTGCGTGCGCATTTTCACCGGCTAGGTCAACCTGTGATTCATGTGACCTTGGGTGCTGCATTGCCTGACGCCAGCGATGCCCCGCGCCACATGCAAAAACTGCTGGCCAGTTGCAACAACTATGTCGGTAGCCCTGATCATGCCATTTTGGATGAGCTCAAGCCCGTAGCGGGCGAGCACGTGGTTCGCAAAACCACCGTGGGTGCTTTTGCTTCAACGTCCATTGACAGCTTGCTTCGATCTTTGAAGATTGATCAAATTTACATGGCAGGTGTGTCGACCAACATGTGTGTCGAAAGCACTGCGCGTGAAGCGGCAGATCGAGGCTATCAAGTGACTTTGGTGGAAGACGCGTGTGGCACCACCTTTGAAGAGCTGCACCAAGTCACGATGCGTAATTTTCAAAGATTGTTTGGACGGGTCACCTCAGCAGCGCAGGCCGTCGCGGAATTGAAGGTGCCTGCATGACAAATCCTCAGAAAAAAATACTGGTGGTGGTGCCCTTTGCCATGTCACCAGAAAATTTGGCCTTGCGCCAAGCGCAACTCAAAGGCATAGATTTGTCCCCCGATTTGGTCTTTGAATTCCGCACCGTCAAAGCGGGACCCGTGAACTATTCAAGCCATCATGATTTTGTTTTGGCCGATGCAGCCAACTTTGAAGCGGGCTGTCGAGCGCAGGATGAAGGCTTTGCAGCTGTGTGCATCGACACCATGAGCGACTCGGGGGTGGCAGCATTGCGCTCAGTGCTCGATATTCCCGTATTTGGGCCCGGCAAAGTATCGATGTTGGCAGCCTTGATGTTGGGCGATCGATTTTCTGTGTTGACCATGGCCAATCGCTGGAAGCCGCTGTATAAAAAAGCCTTGGATGAATTGGGGTTGCATCACAAATGTGCTTCTGTGCGCTCCATTGAAATGTCCACCGACAACCAATCATTGTTGTCAGGCAAAGAGGAGGACGTCTTTCCCTTGTTGGAGAAAGCGGCCTATGAAGCCATTGAGAAGGATGGTGCTGAAGTTTTGATTTTGGGCTCGACTACCATGCACCAGTCGCATGTTTACTTGAGCCAACGTTTGCCAGTGCCGGTCATTAATCCAGGCCCCTTGAGTTACAAAATGGCCGAAGCTGCATTGGGATTGGGTTTGTCGCAAAGCCGCAAGGCCTATCCGCGACCCATGCACCCGCGACTGGACATGTTGCAAGAGATGATGAGTGCTGCTCAGCAG
>CAIMUZ010000069.1 GCA_903844775.1 uncultured Burkholderiales bacterium
CCCGCTGCATGAAAGGCGTCTACCTCTGCCTGCGACTGCATTGTCAGACCAATCGTGCCGCCATTGGCATAGGTGGCAGGTTGCCCGTTGATAGGCGTGATGATGCCCAGCGTGCCAGTCGCACTGCGGTAGTAATACCGACCCTTGCCAGCGATGCCCGGGCCAACCCCCATGACTGCAAACACTGCGTCATAAAATCGCTTGGAAGCCGCAAGATCATTGACGCCGACCATGATGTGACTGAACATTTTTTTGTCTCCACGTAAGCACTATAACGGGCCGCTTAAGTGTTGATGAAGGGCTGAAAGTGAGAATTGAATGTTAGCCGAGGGCAGTTGTGTCTAAAACAACAACTACCGATTTGCGGTACTTTTTACTGTCCGACCAAGCGTTTGATCGTCAGATTGCTCAGGTCAGCGCCAGACTGTCCGAAAGGGCTTTTTTGGTTTTACCATCAGGCACGAAATTGCAACTCAAGCAGTGGCAGTTACCCGATCAAAAAAGCTTGCGCGATGCCTTGGTCAGCAGTTTAATACTGCTTAATTTGCCACAAAAAACCAATGCGCATGTTGATCCCATGAACGTGACTTCGACCGTTCAAACCAAACACCCCCTTAGCAGAGTTCAACTGCAACTGCCCGCCGCAATGAACCCGATTTTGGTCGTCTTTAAAACAGATCAGTTTTGGTTGACGGATCAGATCCCCTCAGCGATCATTGAGTTGAATTAGTCGATCAACCCCAAAATTAAAGCACCCGATGTTCAACGAATATGGGGCGGCCGTTTCATCTGTTCAAGCGTGGTGAAGTAACTTGAAGATGCACCCATGCGCGCCTTTGCCAGCGACAACTCATACCGGGCCACTGTCCGCAAGTGCACTTCATCCGGACCATCCATGATTTGCAGTGCCCTGCCCCAAGTCCAAAAATAAGCTAAAGGTGTATCGGGCGACAAGCCCATCGCGCCAAAGATTTGCATCGCCCTGTCAACCACTCTGACCTGCAAGCGTGCAGCCACGACTTTGATCGCTGCCACTTTGGCCATCAGCAAGGCACGATCGGACTGGACTTGATCTAGCATCCAAGCAACTTGCATGATCAGCAATCTCGCTTGATCAATTTCTATGCGCGACAAGGCCAACCACTCTTGCACACTGGCATAGTCTGACAAATGATGGTCAAAAGCCTGTCGCTCCAAGCACCGCTCAGCGGCCATGGACAAGGCCAGTTCACATTGCCCTAAGGTTCGCATGCAATGGTGAACTCGGCCTGGCCCCAAACGCAATTGGCCCATCTTGAATCCCTCGCCCCAAGCACCCAATAAATGATCTCGAGGAACTCGAACTTGCCTGAACACAATTTCACAATGACCATCGGGGGCGACATGGTGTACGACAGGAATATTTCTAACAATTTCAACGCCCGGCGTATCAATGGGCACCAACACGATGCTGTGTTGGTGATGCTTCTCAGAATTTCCCAAAATTGAAGCCGAGCCTTCATTGCGGCACATCACAAGCAACACTTTGCAACTGGGATGTGCTGCACCTGTGATGAACCACTTCCGACCATTCAAGACCAATGTGTCGCCATCATCACGTGCTGTGGTTTGCAAATTGGTCGGGTCTGAAGAAGCAACATCAGGCTCTGACATGGCAAATGCTGATCGAATTTGCCCGTTCAAAAGAGGCGTCAACCACTGCTGCTTTTGGTGCGTCGATCCAAACTGATGCAACAACGCCATGTTGCCCGAATCGGGCGCTTGGCAATTGAACACTTCTGCTGCCCACGGCAGCTTGCCCATGATTTCCGCCAAAGGCGCGTAGGCTGAATGCGTTAAGCATGTGCCAGGCTCATTCGAATGAAGTTCAGGTAAAAACAGATTCCACAGTCCGTCCTCTTGCGCCAACGCCTTGAGGTCCTCAATGAAGGGCGGTGGATAGTGGCCCTGTTCCACAGCCTGATGCCAAGCAGCGTTATAAGGCAGCACATATTGCGCAATGAAAGCTTGGAGTTTGTGCACCAATGCCTGCGTGTCAGGGTCAATTGTGAAATCCATTAACTTCAGAGCCCCCTATTTTCAATTTATCCACAGGTACCCAAGTGGCCACAACTGGTGCAGTACTCACAGCCATCTTTTTTGATGAGTGCGTGCGCGCCACATTCAGGACATTTCTTTCCTGCCATGACATTTTGAAAACCATCTTGCTGATGTGAATTTTCTTGAGAAATGTGCATGGATGATGCGACTTTGGTCAGAGGTGTCATCGAGCAACTTTGTCGTCTTTCTACAATTTGCTCAATGGCATAGCCCACTGCAGCCACTTCAGAGTCGTGCCACATGGGCACTTCGATGCCACTCTCTTTGCGAAGGGTGCCCAACCTCACAGGACCTCTGTCCCATGCCACCTTTCTCATGTCTTGCAGTGCTCGCGCTAAAAAGCCACCCCGCGCCGCCAATGACAAGAGTCGCATGCTAGATGTGATCCATTGTTGCGACTCACCGTTTTGCCCCACGGGCATGAAAAATTCAATCGCCCGTTCAACTTGAACAGCCTGCCCTTTCACCACCCCTGCAACAGGTAAGAAAGAAATGATCAAATACAAAGTTTTGAGACCGTCTTGGGTCCAGTAGTTGATTTTTTCAGCCACTGCAGGCAATTCACCATCCGGTCTGCGATCGACCACACAACGGTAGGGATCGACTTCAATTGACACCTCTGAATTTGCCGTTTTCTGCGTTGCAGCCTCAGCAGGCGACGACTGAACTTGCAATACAGAACCCAAAATGGCATTGGGCCGGTAAGTCGCCAAACCTTTTAAATTCGCAGCCCATGCCTGCATGTACAACTGAGAAAAATCTTCAAAGAGACACTCTGCGGGCACATTGACGGTTTTAGAAATAGCGGTGTCGACGTAGGGCTGTACAGCGGCCATCATCGCGATGTGATCTTGCGCTGACATCTCCAGTGCTGTCACAAAGGCAGGCGGCAGTTGATCAACATCACCTCCCAGTTCACGATACACACGCCAGGCATGGTCTTGCACCGTGTATTCACGGATACCGCCATCAATTTCACGTTTTCTGCGGGTGTAGGTCCATGAGAACGCAGGCTCAATGCCGTTGGATGCATTGTCGGCAAATGCCAAACTCACCGTGCCCGTGGGTGCAATGGACAACAAATGACTATTACGCAAACCATGTCTTGCAATGTCCTCTCGCAGTTCTGCAGGGAGACGGCTGGCAAAGCCTGTTCCTGCCAAATAAGCCTCCGCATCGAACATGGGAAAGCTCCCACGTTCACGGGCTAACTCAATGGAAGCTGCATAGGCAGTGTCACGCATAACGCGCGCAATGTCAGATGCAAACAAGCGGCCCGCTTCACTGTTGTAGGGCAAATTGAGCATGACCAAGGCGTCACCCAAACCAGTAAAGCCGACACCAATACGACGCTTTGCATTGGCCTCCATGGCTTGCTCTGGCAATGGCCAATGGGTCAAATCCAAAACATTGTCAAGCATGCGCACTTGCGTGAACACCGCTTGCACGAAATTTTCAAAGTCAAATCTTGGCGCTGTGCCATCTAAGCCAAAGGGATGCTGCACAAACTTCGGCAATATAACTGGCCCTAAATCACAACAACCATAGGGCGGCAAAGGCTGCTCCCCACAAGGATTGGTGGCTTCCAAGTTTTCGCAGTAGGCCAGGTTGTTGTCACGATTGATGTTGTCTAAAAATAAAATCCCTGGCTCGGCAAAATCGTAGGCCGATTGCATCACGGTTTGCCAAATTTCTCGCGCAGGCATTTCGGCATAAATCCATTGACCATCTAGCCTTTGCGTCAAGCCCTGCGACATGAGCAATTCACCCGGTTTGGCTTTGTGCACCAACTGCCAAACCAAATCGTTTTGCACGGCATGCATGAATTGATCATTGACACCCACCGACACATTGAAATTATTCCAACGACCAGGCGTTCGTTTGGCGGTGATGAATTCCAACACATCGGGGTGATCAATTCTCAGGACACCCATCTGTGCGCCCCGTCTCGCGCCAGCACTTTCGACAGTGGAGCAAGATTGATCAAAGACATTGATATAACTGCAGGGACCAGATGCCAGTGAGGCTGTCCCTTTGACACGAGCGCCTCGTGGTCGCACGCGAGAAAAGTCATACCCAACACCGCCCCCTCGCCGCATGGTTTCGGCGGCTTGTTTGAGCGCCTCATAAATGCCGGGAAAGCCATCATCGTCTTCGCCTTGAATGCAATCACCCACAGGCTGTACAAAACAATTGATCAAGGTCGATTGAATATCGGTGCCGGCCGCACTCATGATGCGCCCAGCGCCAATGGCGCCAGCATGCATGTTGGCCAGAAAGACTTGTTCGAAATGTGCCTGGCGTTCTGGTTTTTCAACCGAGGCTATGCCCTTGGCGACGCGCTGGTAAATATCGTCAATCGACTGCTCACCATCTTTGGCGTATTTCTCAAGCAGGATGTCGACAGAAATTTCTTGGGGAGATGCGGTAAAAATACCAGCAGAAAAAGGATCGCGGGGTTGGGTCTCTAAGGGCATGTCGGTCTCAAGTTTCCAGTTGAACACTGGAACTTGAGACTACGCCCTTCTACGACGAAGGATCTTGCTCTGCATCAAGGAATTTGATCCTTGATTTCTAATTTCAGACCTTTGGAACCAACTTTGACGGGACCTACACTGCCCGTCAAATCGCCAGATTGCGGTATGGCATTGCCGGACTTGGACACGCGCACTTTGACCAGCACCTCGCCTGCCGTGGAGAGCTTGCGCTCAGGCGTCATGGCCGTTGAATCGTCCAGGGTGAAATTCAGAGGAAGCTGCGACACGGTAGTCTTGAAAATGGCCAAGGGCATTCTTTCGCCGTTGGCGGGGGTGGCATAGACAAAAACCGCATCATTGGGGCTGGCCTTGGCCTTGATCGCAGCACTCAAAGTGATTTGGCCACTGACACTTAGACCCGCAGACAGGGCATTGCCATTAGAACCACTGCTAGCGGGTGCTGAGGACGCTGAAGCGACAGCTTTAGGCGGCATACCCAATTTGTCACGAACAGTCGCAATGGCGTTTTCCAAGCCAGCCAAATCAGGATGGTTAGCCTCTAAAGGTTGCCGCGCCTGCTCCCAAAATTTGAGTGCGTCGGCATACTTACCTTCCGAATAAGAGGCGCTGCCCGCAGTGAGCAAAGCCGCAAAGTGTTGCGGATCTTTCTGCAATATTTCACGAATGACGCGCCAAGGTTCACCGTCAAATTGGCCCTGGCGTTGCATAGCGATCACCTCAATTCGCTCCAACTTCAAGTCGTCGTCGGCCGACAGCTTTAGCGCAGTGTCGTAAGCTTTCAGAGCCGCATCAAAATTTTCTAAGGTGCGATAGGTTCGGCCCAACATGACCCAGCCTTGCAAGTTGTCGGGTTTGTCTTGAAGTTTTTCTGCCAAAGTCTGCGCCAATTTGGTCAAGTCTTTGGGGTCGACTTGCTCGGGCGATTTCAGGGACAGCGGATTCAAGGCCTCAGGTTGGCCCACCCACATGTAGAGGCTCATCGCGCCAAAAGGCAAAGCCACAGCCAACACCACCGCCGTCCAAATGGCGGGTTTTTCGGTTTTAGCAGCAGGATCATCCACCGCCGAGGTGTCTTCTAGCAGGCGCAGGCTCAATTCATCGCGAGACTGCTGCCATTCTTGATCACTGATGTGTCCGCTGTCATGTTCGCGGTCCAAGTCCAAAATTTGATCGCGGTAAACCTTCGCATTGGCCTTGGCTTGACTCGCCTGCGTCACCGGCTTTCTCTCGCGCAGCAAGACCCACAAAAAAACAGCGGCAACAGACAGCGCAATGCCAAGCGAGATCAAGACAAACAGCATGCTGTCATTCATGGCGAATCTCCAGATTTCAAAATTTCTTGCACTTTGCTTCGATCCTCATCGCTCAAAACAGTTTGGCTTGCCTGTACCGACTGACGTTGCCGCAAGTAATACGCCATGCCCATGACGGCCGTGATCAACAACAAAAAGGGGCCAAACCACAAGACCCAAGTGAGCGGCTTGACTTCGGGTTTGTACAGCACGAAGTCACCATAACGGTCGACCAAGTAGTCTTTGATTTGAGAGTCGCTTTTGTCTTCTCGAATGAGCTTTCTGACCTCTTCACGCAAGTCATTGGCCAACTCTGCGCGCGAAGAAGCGAGAGATTCGTTTTGACAAACCATGCAACGCAACTCTTCAGAAATGTGAATCAAGCGCTTTTCAACCAGCGGGTCTTCTGCCGAAAGGGCGGCTTCTTTGGCCTGAAGCGGCGCCAAGGCCGACAACAAAAGCAAACTGGCCACACACAGCCACTTTAAAAATACAGATTGCAAATTCATGCTGTCTTTCACAAGCCCTTAAGAGGCGTTCAATTTCTGCACCAAGGGCAAAATGGTCGATTGCAACAACTCGGGCGTGACCACACCGACGCGCTTGTATCGAATGACACCTTCTTTATCAATGACATAGGTTTCTGGAACGCCGTAAACACCATAGTCAATGCCCACCCGGCCGTCCAAATCCATCGCAGACAACACATAAGGGTTGCCATGCCGCTTAAGCCAAAGCGCGCTTCGATCGCGGGCCAATTGCAGCTTCTCTTCTGGGGAGAACTTTTTGCCAGCAGGCTCATCTTGCGGCTGAACTTCTTTGTAGCTCAAACCCACAATGGGCAATTGATTGGCTTTAGAAAAAGCCACCAACACCGGATGCTCCTCCCGACACGCCACACACCAAGTGGCCCACACATTCAGCATCCATACCTTGCCCTTCATGTCTTGGGGTCCAAACTTGGGTGCATTGGCGTCCAGCGTGTTCAAGGAAAATGCAGGCGCTGGCTTGCCAACCAAAGGCGAAGGAATTTCGCGCGGATCTCGGTTCAGGCCCACTGCCAGAAAAATAACCAGCCCTAAAAAAAGTCCCAACGGAATTAAAAACTTTTTCACGATAACTTTCTGACTTTGAACGACTGTGAGGACCAGGGATGAGACTGCTTAGGCCAAAGTATTGGCAGACTTGCGGTAGCGTCGGTCGCTCACGGCCAACAAACCACCCAACACCATCAATATGGCGCCATACCAAAGCCATGACACAAAGGGTTTGTAAAACACCCTCACGCTCCACTGCAGGCGCTCACCTTCAATGGGCTCACCCAAAGAAACATACAAATCGCGGAACAAGCCCGAATCAATGCCCGCCTCGGTCATGGGCATGGCGGAAGAAAAATACTTGCGTTTTTCGGGGTACAAGGTTTCAAGGTATTTGCCGTCTTTGGTGACCTTGACATCACCGCGAATGGCTTTGTAATTGGGGCCATTGACATCAGAGACGCCCACCAATTCAAAGCTGTAGTTTTCAATGGTGACGGTATCGTTCATGCCCATGCGCACATCGCGTTCGACCTCATAACTCTTCACCATGGTGATGCCCACCGTGATCACAGCAATGCCCAAGTGCGCCAAGTGCATCCCCCAAAAAGACAGC
This sequence comes from uncultured Burkholderiales bacterium, assembly GCA_903844775.1. GTDB lineage: Bacteria > Pseudomonadota > Gammaproteobacteria > Burkholderiales > Burkholderiaceae_C > Limnohabitans_A. The sequence continues at coordinate 7,544 of CAIMUZ010000069.1, forward strand.
GGAATGCGTCCTGGCTTTTTCAATCGAATGGCAATTTGTATCAGCAAACCGACCACCACCCAAGTGGCCAAGGCCAAGCCCATGGCGGTGAGCCAGGTACCGCGTTCGGTGAATGCCCAAACTGCAGCACCTGCTGCCACAGCAGCCAATGCAGGAAAACGCAAATCGTGGCCCAACTGCGCCCACCGCGCTTCGCGCCAATGCGCAATGCCACCCGGCACCATCAAAAACACCACCGGCACCATGAGCGGTACAAACACCGCATTGAAGTAAGGCGCACCCACAGAGAGTTTGCCTAAATTAAGCGCGTCCACAATGAGCGGATAAATAGTGCCCAACAACACAGCACCCGTGGCCACCACCAACAAGACACTGTTGGCAATCAGCATGGACTCACGCGACACCAAACCCATCTTGCCGCCCAGTGTGGCTTTGGGCGCACGCCAGGCAAAAAGTGTCAAAGAAACGCCGACCACCACCGCCAAGAAAATCAGAATGAAGACGCCTCGCTTGGGGTCGGAGGCAAA
>CAIMUZ010000070.1 GCA_903844775.1 uncultured Burkholderiales bacterium
ACGCCAATTTTTTTCTCTGCCAACAATTCTTGTGCTTTCAAAGCCAACTGCACTTCAGAGCCAGTGGCAATGATGACGGCCTTGATTTTCTTGATGCCCACGCGTGAAGGTTCAGCCAACACATAAGCGCCGCGGCTGATCTCGCCCAAATCAGACTTGGGTGCGTAAGGCAAGTTTTGACGTGACAACAACAAGGCGGTGGGGCGGTCTTTGTTTTCCAAAGCCACGGCCCAAGCCACGGTGGTTTCTGCTGTATCGCCCGGACGCCAAACATCCAGACCGGGAATCAAGCGCAGGCTGGCAGCGTGCTCAATGGACTGGTGTGTAGGGCCGTCTTCGCCCAAACCAATCGAGTCGTGAGTGAACACATGGATCACGCGCTGCTTCATGAGCGCGGCCATGCGAATGGCGTTGCGTGAGTAATCGCTGAACGTGAGGAAGGTGCCGCCATAAGGGATGAAGCCGCCATGCAATGTGACGCCGTTCATGATGGCGGCCATGCCGAATTCGCGCACACCGTAATTGATGTGACGGCCTGTTTGACCTTTGTCATTCTTCACCACGTCGCCTGCCAAGTTGATGCGCAATGCGGGCGTGGAAGATGTGTTGGTGAGGTTGGAGCCCGTGAGGTCGGCAGAGCCGCCCAGCATTTCGGGCAAGGCTGCGGTGAAGGCTTCCAAGGCCAATTGACTGGCTTTGCGGCTGGCCACAGTTTCGGCTTTGGTGTGCGCTGAAATGACAGCGTCCACCGCAGTTTGTGCAAAGTTCTTGGGCAGGTCGCCCTTCATACGACGCACAAACTCTTTGGCCAATGAGGGGTGGGCTGCTTTGTAAGCAGCAAAGGTTTTGTTCCACGCTGCTTCGCACGCCGCGCCATTTTGTTTGGCATCCCAGTGTGCGTAAATATCTTTGGGGATGATAAAAGGCGCGTGTGTCCAGCCCAATGCTGCGCGAGTGAGTTTGATTTCTTCAGCGCCCAAAGGTTCGCCGTGCGCTTTGGGTGTGTTACCGCGATTGGGGCTGCCTTTTCCAATCGATGTTTTGCAAACGATCAGGTTGGGTTTGTCGGGGCTGTTCTTCGCATCCGCAATGGCTTTGGAAACGGCAGCTGCATCATGACCGTCAACAGCGTCAATCACGTTCCAGCCGTAAGCTGTGAAACGTTGCGGTGTGTTGTCAATGAACCAAGGGGCTACGTGGCCATCAATCGAAATACCGTTGTCGTCATACAGAGCGATCAGCTTGTTGAGCTTCCAAGCGCCCGCTAACGCACAGGCTTCGTGACTGATGCCTTCCATCAAGCAACCATCGCCCATGAACACGTACGTGTGGTGATCGACGATGCGGTGACCGGGCTGGTTGAACTCTGTCGCCAATAACTTCTCAGCCAAGGCCATGCCCACCGCATTGGTTAGGCCTTGTCCCAAAGGACCGGTGGTGGTTTCAACGCCGGGTGTGATGCCCACTTCGGGGTGCCCCGCAGTTTTGCTGTGCAACTGGCGGAAGTTCTTCAACTCACCGATGGCCAAGGGGTAGCCTGTGAGGTGCAACAAGGCATAAATGAGCATGGAGCCGTGGCCATTGGACAAAACGAAGCGATCACGGTTGGCCCAATGCGGGTTTTTGGGGTTGTGTTGCAAGTGCTCGCCCCACAAAGCCACAGCCATGTCGGCCATGCCCATCGGCGCGCCTGGGTGACCCGAGTTGGCTTGTTGAACAGCGTCCATGGCCAAGGCACGAATTGCATTGGCCATGTGTTGAGCTGCGGGTTGAGTAATTGCCATGGGGGCTCCAAATAAAGGGTCGGGTGAAATTGACAAAGAAATCGACAACTAAGCCCGATATTTTACCGCCCAGCAGATGCCTTAACCCCAACAGCGTGGCAACATACAGGGATGCGTTTGAATACCTTGGAATCAAATTTACAACCGGATGCCACGAATGAGGGGAGGGGCGCTTCTCCTGCGAGCTTGGCCACGGCCATGGTTTTAGCGGCAGGACGTGGTGAGCGCATGCGGCCATTGACCGACGTCACCCCCAAACCCATGTTGAACGTGCACGGTAAACCCTTGATGCAGTGGCACATGGAAGCCCTGGCCAAGGAAGGCTTTCAAGACCAGTTGATTAACACGGCATGGCTGGGCGCTCAGATCGACGCTCATTTTGGACTGAACCCCGACTTGCCCGGCGTTGGGCCCATTCGTTTGCGCTACTCTCAAGAAGGCAAAGATTTTGGCCATGCCCTTGAAACCGCCGGCGGCATTGTGCGCGCTTTGCCCTTGCTCGCGCCTGTTTTTTGGGTCCTTGCAGGCGATATTTATGCGCCTGACTTTCAATTCTCCAAGGAGGATTTGGTGAAATTTCAGACCAGTCAGTACTTGGCGCACATTTGGTTGGTGCCCAACCCCACACACAATCCAGACGGAGACTTTGGTCTTTCTCATCAAGGGGCAGCGCTCAATGTGCCGAAACCAGCCGAACGCTTCACCTTCAGCACCATTGCGCTTTATAAAAAAGAATTTTTTGCGCCGGCGTTCACTGGCCTGCCCCTTGGCAACCCCCAGGGACAGTCCGCACCGCTGGCGCCTTTACTTCGATCGGCCATGGACCGCGGGCAAGTCAGCGCCAGCCTCTACACTGGGGCATGGACGGACGTTGGCACCCCTGAGCGCCTGCGGGACTTGAATCAACAAACCTCTGCGCCTTAATTTTTAATTGTTCTAGGATGGTTTTAAAGCATGACCTCTGACTCAAACTTGTATGCAAAACGGCGCGCTCAATTGGCCGCCCACATGGCGACGCTGGCGCCAAACAGCATTGCCATCATTCCGACTGCACCCGAGCGGCAACGCAATCGCGACAGTGATTTCTTGTTCAGACATGACAGCTACTTTTACTATTTAACGGGATTTACGGAGCCCAATGCATGGTTGGTTCTCACCTCCGAGGGTCAAGCGACTTTGTTCTGCCAGCCCAAAGATTTGGAGCGTGAAATTTGGGACGGCGTACGCCTAGGCCCTGAGGCTGCACCCGCAAAGTTGGCGCTCAGTGAGGCCTGGTCCATTGCAGCGCTTGACGCTAAATTACCGGCATTGTTGGAAAATAAATCGGTGGTTTGGTACCCCTTTGCAACCCACAAGGACTTGTCCTCGCGAATTGAAACCGGTTTAAATGCCGTGCGTGCTCGGGTTCGCTACGGTGCGCTGTGTCCTGGGCAGCAACGTGATGTGTGCAGTATCTTGGATGAGATGCGCTTGTTCAAAGACGCGCACGAGGTGGACATCATGCGCCGCGCTGCGCAAATCAGTGCAGGCGCGCACATTCGTGCAATGAAGCACACGGCTGCAATGTTGCGTGCTGGGCAAGACGTGCGCGAGTACCACTTGGACGCTGAGTTGCTGCACGAATTTCGGCAGCACGGCTCTCAATATCCTGCCTATGGGTCGATTGTGGCGGGCGGTGCCAATGCTTGTGTGTTGCATTACCGCGCGGACGCGGCTCCCATCTTAAGTGGCGACCTCGTATTGATTGACGCGGGCTGTGAGCTCGATGGCTACGCCAGCGACATCACCCGTACGTTTCCTGCCAATGGCAAATTCAGTGCGGCTCAGAGAGAGCTTTATGACTTGGTACTGGCCTCACAAGAAGCGGCCATTGCCGTTACGCATGAAGGCGCGCGCTTTGTTGACCCGCATGAGGCTGCTGTCAAAGTATTGGCGCAGGGCATGCTGGATGTGGGCTTGTTGGACACCCATAAAGTAGGTAACGCGCAAGACGTGATTGCCAACCGAAGTTATTTTCAGTTTTACATGCACCGGACGGGGCACTGGTTGGGCATGGATGTGCACGATTGCGGAAGCTACGTCGAGCCCTTTGAAGTCGGCACCGTGAGCGAGCGCAAGGACCCCTTAAGTGGCGAGTTGATCAAAGACCGCCCCAGCCGCATTTTGCGATCTGGCATGGTCCTCACCATCGAGCCTGGCATCTATGTGCGCCCAGCGCCTGGCGTGCCTGAGCGCTTCCACAACATTGGCATTCGAATTGAAGACGATGCCGTGGTGACCGCCAAGGGTTGTGAATTGATCTCTCGAAATGTGCCGGTTCATGCGGATGAAATTGAAGCGCTGATGCGCGAATAAGACTTCCAGGTTGGCCCAATAACGCCCCACTGCGCCGCTATCGGTCAGAGGGCTTACGCCATTGTCAAAAAAAGCCTTTATGGGTGAGGTCTAAAATGGAGCGATTCAGAACTTAAGCCCGTTCATGGCGTGAACGGCCCGTTCTTGCTCAACTGGAGACATCTCATGCCCATCACCAATGCAGAAGAAAGGCGCGAACAACTGCGCCGCGCTGCCCTCGAGTATCACGAGTTCCCCACCCCGGGCAAGATTTCAATTGCACCGACCAAGCAGTTGGTGAACCAGCACGATTTGGCCTTGGCTTATTCGCCGGGTGTTGCTGCGCCGTGTGAAGAAATCGTCAAAGACCCTGCCGCGGCTTTCAAATACACCAGCCGAGGCAATTTGGTGGGAGTTGTGACCAATGGCACCGCAGTGCTGGGCTTGGGTGACATTGGCCCCTTGGCGGGCAAGCCCGTCATGGAGGGCAAAGCGGTTTTGTTTAAAAAGTTTTCTGGCATTGATGTATTCGACATTGAAATTAATGAAAAAGACCCGGAGAAGTTGGTTGAAATCATTGCGGCCCTGGAGCCGACTTTTGGCGGCATCAATTTAGAAGACATCAAAGCCCCGGATTGTTTTTACGTCGAACGCAAGTTGCGTGAGCGAATGAAGATTCCCGTCTTCCACGACGATCAGCATGGCACAGCCATTACCGTTGGCGCCGCTATTTTGAACGGCTTGAAGGTGGTGGGCAAAGACCCCAGTCAGGTCAAACTGGTTACTTCAGGTGCGGGCGCGGCTGCGCTGGCCTGTTTGAGCTTGTTGGTCAAACTGGGCATTCGACGAGAAAACATTTGGGTCACCGACTTGGCGGGCTTGGTTTATGAAGGCCGAACCGAGTTGATGGACGAAGACAAAATCCAGTTTTCTCAAAAAACATCGCAGCGAACATTGGCCGAGGTCATTGAGGGTGCAGACGTGTTTTTGGGCTTGTCAGCTGGCGGTGTTTTGAAGCAAGACATGGTCAAGAGAATGGCAGCCAAGCCGGTGATTTTTGCGCTGGCCAACCCCAACCCTGAAATATTGCCGGAAGAAGTGAAAGCGGTTCGCGACGATGCCATCATGGCCACTGGGCGTTCAGATTACCCCAATCAGGTGAACAATGTTTTGTGCTTCCCCTACATCTTCAGAGGCGCACTTGATAGCGGCGCAACCACCATCACCCAGGAAATGGAAATTGCGGCTGTGTATGCCATTGCAGAGCTGGCGCAAGCAGAGCAAAGTGAGGTGGTGGCCGCTGCGTATGCGGGTGAGCCCTTGGCGTTTGGCCCTGAATACTTGATCCCCAAGCCTTTTGATCCTCGTTTGATGATCAAGATTGCGCCCGCAGTGGCGCAGGCCGCAGCCGACAGCGGCGTGGCTTTGCGCCCTATTGCAGACATGGAAGCCTACCGCGAGAAATTACAAAGCTTCGTGTACGCGTCGGGCACCACCATGAAGCCGATTTTCACAGCGGCCAAACGGGCTTTAAAAAAGCGCGTGGCCTACAGTGAAGGTGAAGAAGAGCGCGTTTTGCGCGCCGCACAAATCGTGTCCGATGAAGGTTTGGCGCGCCCTACTTTGATTGGTCGCCCCGCCGTCATTGAAGAGCGCATTGAGAAGTTTGGCTTGCGCTTGGAAGAGGGCGTCAATTACGACGTGGTCAATGTCGAGCAAGACGCGCGCTATCGAGACTTTTGGCAAACCTATCACCGCATGACCGAGCGTAAGGGCGTCACGGTTCAGGTTGCCAAGATTGAAATGCGCCGCCGCTTGTCCCTCATTGGCACCATGTTGCTTCACAAGGGCGATGTCGACGGTCTGATATGCGGAACATGGGGCACCATTTCAGCGCACTTACCTTATGTAGACCAAGTGATCGGCAAGCGTGCGGGCGTGCATACCTTCGCCTGTATGAACGGTTTGTTACTGCCCAATCGACAGGTCTTTTTGGTTGATACCCATGTGAACTACGATCCAACGGCAGAGCAGTTGGCAGAAATCACCGTCATGGCCGCCCAAGAGATGAAGCGTTTTGGCATTCACCCTAAAGCGGCGTTGTTGTCGCACTCTAACTTTGGTACGTCCAACGAACCCAGTGCCATCAAAATGCGTCAGACCCTGGAGCTGCTGAAGAAAAACGCCCCTTGGCTTGAGGTCGATGGCGAGATGCATGGTGACATTGCACTCGATGGCGACGCGCGAGAGATGCAAATGCCCAACGGCACCCTGCACGGCGATGCTAACTTGCTGGTTTTGCCCAACATAGATGCCGCCAACATTTCCTACAACCTGCTTAAAACAGCCGCAGGTGGCAACATTGCCGTCGGGCCGGTTCTTCTTGGCGCGGCCAAACCGGTGCATATCTTGACCCCTAGCGCGACCGTTCGACGCATTGTCAATATGACGGCGTTGACGGTTGCAGACGCTAACGCAGTTCGCTGATACTGGCTTGGATATCCCCTGAATTGGGGAAAGTACTTGCATTTATTTGGACATTGCGGCAAACTAGTGCCTTCGAATTTCCGGGTTTACCCGGGGATTTTGAGGGTTGTCAGTGGGTATGTGGCGGTTTTTGTCAGGGATTCCATGCGCAATAAGACGCTTGATTTTGCTGCTTTAGCCGTTTGCATCGGGGTTTTTTTGGGGCCTTGCACAAATTTGGTGCAAGCCAAACTCATCCCAGAAGCAGTAGTTTCCGCACCCATCGCTTTACAGGATTTGCCCAAAGAAGGCCAAGAAACCTATCAGCTCATCCACCAAGGTGGGCCTTTTCGTTATGAAAAAGATGGGGTTGTTTTTGGCAATCGGGAACGGCATTTGCCCCTTGCAGCGCGCGGTTTTTACCGCGAATACACCGTCAAAACCCCAGGTGAAAAGAGCCGAGGCGCTCGAAGAATTGTGTGTGGAGGTGAAAAACCCCGCTTACCAAAGCAGTGTTTTTACACGCAAGACCATTACACAAGTTTTCGGGAAATTGTGAAGGTGCCGTGAAAACGGTGAGTGCGCCGAAGCCAGAAATGAGTAAGAGAAGAATGCCTGTTATCAAGCATTCGGTGTTTATAAAAAAAGCCCACAAGGCTGGTTAAAAAATTAGAGAGTGAGAACGGTGATGGACAAGCCAATTCGGCAGGACCAAGAGACACCTTTGAAAGGTATCAGGACGAACATCGTCCAATCGATTCGTGCATTTCGAGTCGACGGCTTACAAGACTCGGCCCAAAAGTTGGGCCATCATTTTCTGTATGCCAATTTGTCTAAAGCGCAAAGCAAACAAGACATTCTTGATTTGATTGCGGGACAGTTCACATTGCCTTCTCATTTTGGCAAGAACTTTGACGCGCTCTATGACAGCATGACCGACCCCTTGCACAAATCGGGTCCGCAACCAGGGTTCATCGTCGTCTTGGAGCAAATTCCTGCCAACGCCAAGTTTGACAAAGAAGCCCGCGAGCAACTGCTCGACATCTTCCGTGACACGGCTGATTATTGGGGTGATCGCAAAATTCCATTCCGCTGCTTCTATTCGTTTTCTGTAGCGCGTGCTGCCACCGCGGATGATGAGAAGTTGAACGATGCAGTGCCAGAGCTTAATGCCGAAGGTGTTGAGATCATGGTTGAAGAAGGCGAGAAAATGCCGACCGATAAGTTGGTCGATGTGTCTCCCCTTGCTTTGCGCATGAGCAGTCCATTCAACGCTGGCTACTGGCTCGCAGCCGCCTAATCGGTAAAGCGCTACTGACATCAAGGTGCATAGGGCTTCGGCCCGATGCACCTTTTTATTTGGGAACAGCGCCGCTGTTTAAAGCCATTGCCAATTGCAGATACTCTTGAACGGGCACTTCTTCTGCGCGACGTTGGACATCGAAGCCGCCTTCAAAATTTCTTTCAATCAACCATGCGCCTAAAGTGTGACGCATTAACTTTCGACGCTGACTGAAAGCAACTTGAACTAATTTTTCCAATAGTTTGGGATCGATTGGTGCAGGGTTTGCGCGCGGAACCATTCGCACGACGGCACTGTCAACACGAGGGGGCGGGTCAAAGCTCTCAGGCGGCACAAACAGGACGTTCTCCATGTCATATCGCCATTGCAACATGACCGAGAGACGGCCGTAATCTGAGGTTGCCGGTGAAGCCACCATGCGGTCAATCACTTCTTTCTGCAACATGAAATGTTGGTCTTCAATGACCTGCACATGTTCAAGCAAATGAAACAGAATGGGCGTTGAGATGTTGTAGGGAAGATTGCCAACAACGCGTATTTTTTGACCATTTGCCAATGCGCTGAAATCCACTCTCAGCACATCAGACTCCACCACTGTCAGGGACTTGTGGAGTCGAAGTCGAGACGCCAAATCGCGATCAAGCTCAATCACGGTGAGATGACCCAGACGTTCTACCAAGGGCTGAGTCAGTGCCGCTAAACCAGGCCCAATCTCAACCATGGGCTGGCCAGGCTGAGGGTTGATGGCGTTAACAATGTCCTCAATGATCCCACGATCAGACAGGAAGTGTTGTCCAAAGCGTTTGCGTGCAATGTGCTTCATTGCGGGGGGTCACGCAACTCAACATAGGCGCGGCCGCGCAGCTCCTCAACCCAGGTTGTGTAGAGCTCTTCAATTTTCTTTTCGCGCAATTGATTGCGAACCATCTCGCGTTGATCGCGAACAGTCATGGGAACTTCTCTTCGTTCCATGACTTGAATTAAGTGCACACCAAAGCGCGACACCAAAGGGTCGCTGACTTGACCGGGGCGCAGTTTTGCCATGACCTCTTCAAACTCGGGAACAAATTGACCCGGGCTGGCCCAGCCCAAGTCGCCGCCTGCTTCAGCGCTACCGTCTTGAGAGAATTGACGCGCCAATTCTGCAAAGTCAACCCCGGACTGAATGCGTTGCTGGTATCCAAGCAAGCGACTGCGGGCGGTGCTTTCACTGAGCTCGTTTCCAACGCGAAGCAAGATATGCCGTGCGCGTGTTTGAACGATGCTTAAGCCACTCAAGTCGCTTTGTTTCTTTTCCAATACTTTTAAGATGTGAAATCCAGCACCCGAACGCAGGGGGTCCGTAATGCCGCCTTTGCTCAAAGTTTGAATGCCCTCCACAAACAGCAAAGGATAGCGATCAGCTGGGCGAAGGCCCATCTCACCGCCATTCGCGCCCTTGTCGGCAGCCTGAGAAAAAGCCAAGGCCAATGATGCAAAGTCCTCGCCATTTTTGGCGCGCTGCGAAACTTGCAATGCTTTGGCCTGCAGCGCCGCAATCTCAATGGCGGTGCTGCTCTCGGGCACAGCAATCAAAATCATGGCCAAATTCAGATCTATTTGCACCGGGCTTGCAAGCTTGTTGGCTTGCTGAATTTGAATGTGCTTTTCAACCTCCAAGTCAGAAATCCTAGCGCGGTTTTCAACTTCTCTCTCGCGCAATCGGTTGATGGTGAGTTGTGTTCGAAGTTGTTCTCTGAAACTTGTCACCGTTAAGCCATCTTGACCCAAACGTTTGTAGAGTTCTTCTTTGGAAAATTGGTTTTGCCGCGCAATCGACAACTCGCTTAGATCAACCTCTGCATCGTCAATGCGAATGCCGCTTTCACGGGCCAACTGCAGTTGCGCTTTTTCAGTGATGAGTTGATCAAGTGCTTGTTGTAACAGCTGCTTAGCATCGGGCACTAGAGAGCCTGGCGACGCTTGTTTTTCAAGTCGATTCTTCAGACTTTGAACTTCATTGTTGGTGATGGGCTCAGAATTAACGATCGCCACAATAAAATCTGCAGGACGCACGTTCAAGCTGGGCTGCGCAGAAACAGTTTGAAACGAGCCTATGCTCAACAGCAAAAGAAGTGAAATCCCCGAAGGAAGAAAGCGATGTGCCACTTGACTAGAAAGCCTGGCCCGTTTCAATTTCAATGGCGTTGCGGTTTTCATTGAATGAGAAGTTGAAAAATTAGTCATAGGATGTGAATCTGCTGGTAGGCGCCAAGTCTTCGCGAAGATATTGGTAACGAGGGATATTGTCGCGCAATGTTTTGAGTGGGCTTGCACCAACCCGGGCCAAGCCCACAAATTCAAGTTGGAACAGAATCCTGCTTCGAGAGGTGCTAGTGGTGTTTTGTAAGCGCTCATAGACAACGCGGCCTAACCAACAGCCGGCGTCGTATTCCAAGCCCAAAAGTGTGTCCACCAATTTACTGTCTTTCATACTGAAATTCATGCGACCCACGCTGTACCAGCGGTCAGAGCCCAGGCCTTGTCCAGGCCCAATGGCTTGGCCATTGGGCAAGGTGTCAGTTTCTTTCGAGAATGAAAAATCGCGCAAAGGCCATTGCCAGCCTAGGTCAATTTGCTCGCTTTGATTGCGTGTAAAGCGGTAGGCTGTGTTGATCACCTTGTAAGGGCTTGGGTTGTAGCGTGTGGTCAATGTACTTCTGGTGGAAAGGTGCGTTTGGGTGTCAAACTGAACCGTAGAGTCAAAGCTCCAGCGATTGTTCAAGCGCATACCAGCCCCCACCAAAATATCACTGAAACCCGAGCCCACAGGCAACTCACCTGGCAATCGGACCCTTTGATCAGAGAACCGAAAGCGTTGGGCCACACCAAAGCGAGCCAACTCTGCGCCGGTCGATGCATCGAACAATCGACTGTTGACACCCAATGTGACCAAGTGATTGTCAGCAATTCGGTCTTGTCCGACATAAGGACTCTCTGCGTAAATTGTGGTGAGATTGAAGTCGACGGCACCGCTGTCATACGTGGGCAAAGCACTTTGATCTTTATAAGGCGTTTTCACGAAAAATGCGCGAGGCTCTAAGGTTTGTCTCAATCCGCGTCCGAAAAAGCTGGCGTCACGCTCGTAAATCAAACCAGTATCTAGACTGAAGGTGGGCAGCAATCGGTTGGCTTCCAGATGGCCATTGACCAAGGCGGTGTCAAATTGATAGCGAGTGGCATGCAATTGAACCGTGGGAATGACAAAGCCCCAAGAACTGAGCCAAGGGCGGCTGAGCTGAGCGGCTGCAAAACTCCGCTGACCGTTTCTCAGTGAGCTGCTGGTTCCGCCGGGAATTTGGCTGTAATCTGCCTCAAAGCGAGTGGTGTCAGCCGTGAGAGAGAAGTCAAATCCGCTCAATTCGCGCTTGTTATAGCGCCCCATGATTTGCGGCGACCGGTTGTAAGGGGGAGTTATCGGTGAGCTGATGTCTTGCAGAGTTTGAAATTGCAGCACCTGAGCCATCATGGAAAAGTCCCCTTGCGACCATGAGAGGCTCCCCGAGGCAGGTAACAAGCGCTGCGTTAATGAAAGCCCAGTCTTTGGAAAGTCTCGCCAATAATTGTCATCGCTCACGCGGTTGATGTTGACGTTCATCCCGACACGACCCAAACCGACATTGCCCATATCGATCTCGCCTGTGTGCTGACTAGACAAGCCCCAGCGTGATCTTTGCCGCAATAGGTCATTGGCCATCACGTTGAAGCGCGTTTGCCCTTGATTTTCAGACTCTAAATATCGGAACTCTGAATCGAGCGACAAGCCCCGCTTTGACATGACAGTGCTTGTGAATGTGGCGTCGCGATGGGGTGCAATGTTCCAGTAATAAGGTGAAGAAATTTCAATTCCACTGACGGAATCAATGCCAATCAGCGGTGCCAAGAAGCCAGAATTTCTGCTGTTGTCAAGTGGAAAAGTCAGTGAAGGCGCTGCCAGGATGGGCACGTCCTGGAAACGAAGCTGCAAATTCTTAGCTTCAATGGCGTTGTCTTCTTCATTGATCTGAAAGCTGGATGCTTTCAAGATCCACGCGGGTAGCCAACTAGGACCTGGCTGGCGTGAGCAAGTGGTGTAAGTGGCGTTGCGAATGATGGCGCGTTTTGAGTCAATGAACTCAATTTCGGAAGCGCTGCCACGACCGCCGCCCTTGAGCAACTCATACTGAGCTTGTAAAAATTTTCCCTGAAAGGAGTCAACTTGTAGGCTTAAGGCGGGGCCATAAAAAAGGTTGCCCTGGCGGGAAATACGGACATCGCCTGTGGCCTTGATGGTGTCCATCGCTTGGTCATATTCAATTCGCTGTGCTTTGACGTTCAAGCCCTGCTTTCGCAAGGTGGCATCACCCTCAATCAGCAAATCCAAGTCGGGCCGGGCATTGATTTTTTGGCCCGTGACAAATGTTGGTGATTGTTTGCGCTCTTGTTCTGAGATTTTTTCTTCTAAACGGGGGCTGTTTTGCAGGCGCAAACTTTGAGACGGCAGCGCTGGGTCTTGAGCGCGAGCTTGATTTGGCGCAAAGCAGAGCCATTGCCATAGCAACATGCCGCACAATGACATGGCATGCGCAAACTTTTTTGTCTGAAATGACGGCGTGGTCTTCAAGGGCAATGATTCAGGTTGACGTGTGTTTGTAGAATGGATTATCCATGAGTGTTGGCGGTGGGTTCGCAATCAGCGATGAACCCGACACCTTATTGTTAGTGGCGTGGCTTTGACCCCTCAAGCCCTCCTTTGGACTGGACCAAGAACTTGAATTCTGATCAAAATTTAGCAGCGACCGTCACTTGGGCAGACCCTCATCGCCAATCGGCCTGTGCGGCCTGGCTTTATGAGTTGGCCCCATCCCATGGTGTTGTGCCAGAAACGCTTCGGGTGGCCTCCGCTGATGCCAGTTTTCGACGCTATTTAAGGCTGGACACCCAAACAGGTCAAAGTTTGATCGTGATGGATGCCCCGCCTGATAAAGAAAATTGCGAACCTTTTGTGAAGGTGTCGCAACTCATGAAAACTGCGGGCTTGAATGCGCCTGAGGTCTTGGCTTCGCATCAAGCGCAGGGCTTCATGTTGCTGACCGATTTGGGCGATCGCACCATGATGTCGGCCATCGACTCAGAAAACCCACAGGCCAATCATGCGCTTTACATGCAAGCGGTTGATGCCTTGATTGCGTGGCAGCTTTCCTCAAAGCCAGGTGTTTTGCCGGCTTACGATGCTGCTTTGTTGCAGCGTGAATTGAGCCTGTTCCCAGATTGGTATTTGACACAGCACCGAGGGCTTTTGGTGGAAGGCAAGATGCGCCAAACTTTAGACAGCACCTTTCAAAAAGTAGTCGCACGCAATTTGGCTTCCCCCTCGGTCTTTGTGCACCGCGACTTTATGCCGCGCAACTTGATGATGCCTGTCGGTGCCGGCACTGCGCTGGGCGTTCTGGATTTTCAAGACGCCGTCTATGGACCAGTGACTTATGACGTGGCCAGTTTGATGCGCGATGCCTTTTTGACTTGGGAAGAAGACTTTGTCTTAGATGTCACCATTCGGTATTGGGAAAAAGCCCGAAAAGAGGGCTTGCTTGATTTTGAAGATTGGCACCAAGACTTTGGCGCGTTCTACCGAGCGGTGGAGTGGATGGGCTTGCAACGTCACCTGAAAGTAGCCGGAATTTTTGCCCGATTGACCTTGCGAGACGGCAAAGAAAAGTACTTGGCCGACACGCCGCGCTTCATTGCGTACATCCGTGCGGCAGCTTCGCGCTACATTGAATTAAAACCATTGCTGCGGTTGATCGATGAGGTAGAAGGCGCCGACGGCGTCACCGGCTTAGCATTCGGCCGATTGTGAGCGAACACTTCATGACAAATCTTCCACGCTTTCATTGCCCTTCTGCATTGCATCCTGGCCATGAGTTTGACTTGCCTGCAGGCACTGCACGCCACGTGCAAGTCAGAAGACTGCAGCCCAATGACGCCATCACACTGTTTAACGGTGAGGGGGGCGAGTTCAAAGCTTTGATCTTGCGCATGGGCCGAAGCGATGTGGCCGTGAGGGTGCTTGAAAAAATGGACGTTTCGCGCGAACTCAGCTTGCGGGTGAACTTATGGTGCGGTATCACGGCCAATGAAAGAATGGATTGGTTGGTCGAAAAAGCCACTGAATTAGGGGCGTTCAGCTTGCTGCCCATCAGCGCTGAAAGAAGTGTCTTGAAACTCAAAGGCGAGCGAGCCGATAAAAAACTGGCGCATTGGCAAGCCATTGCGGTGGCTTCGAGTGAGCAATGTGGCCGTAATCGCGTTCTTCAGGTGGCCTCCGCTTTGACTTTGTCGCAGGCGCTGGCGGCGGAAAAGGTGGAAAGCGAAGCGATCAAGTTGCGCTGGGTGCTTTCTTTGTCATCTGGCACCCAAAACTTGAAAGACGCATTGAAAGCATTTCATCCGGATGCCGCGGGGAGTCCTCTAGAAATCACTTTACTGAGTGGTCCTGAGGGAGGGCTCAGTCCCGCTGAAGAGGCGCAAGCCTTGGTCGCTGGATTTGTGCCAGTGAGTTTGGGCGACAGAGTGCTCCGCGCCGAAACCGCCCCTGTCGCCGTTTTGTCTATCTTAGGTGCCTTGACCTAGATACACTCGGGTGTATGAACCCCAATCTTTTTTTGTTGGCCTTGTGCCAAGGCTTGTTCCTCACCAATAACGTCACCTTCATTGCCATCAATGGCTTGGTTGGATTGAGCTTGGCGCCCGTTGGCTGGATGGCCACTTTGCCAGTCATGGGTTACGTGGTGGGCGGCGCACTCTCCACGGGTTTGGTGGCAAAGTCTCAGGCCAAATGGGGCCGCAAGACCTCCTTTCAACTGGGCCTGTTGGTGGGTTTGTTATCGGCCGTGTTAGCGGCCTATGCGGCCTTTGACCATAACTTTGAGTTGCTGGTGCTGGCCACCGTGGTGGCTGGCTATTACAGCGCCAATGGCCAGTTGTACCGTTTTGCTGCAGCCGAGTTGGCAGAAGTGTCGTTTCGAGAAAAAGCGGTGTCTTGGGTCATGGCGGGCGGCCTGATTGGCGCGATCGTGGGCCCCAATTTGGCCTCTCGCAGCAAAGGCTGGTTTGAGACGCCCTTCATGGGAGCTTACGTGGCACTCACGGCGGTGGCGGTGCTGGGCATGGTGTTGATGCATTTTGTGAAGTTTCCGCCAGTGGCGGAAAAAGCCAAGGGCAGTTCGGAAGGGCGACCGCTTGCAGAAATCATGAAGCAACCGATCTTTATTGTCTCGGCTGCGGCGGCTTCTTTGGGTTATGGCGTGATGAACTTGCTCATGGCCGCCACACCTTTGGCAATGCAGGTCTGTGGTTACCAATTCAGCGATGCTGCATTGGTCTTGGAGTGGCACGTGATCGGCATGTTTGCGCCAGGCTTTTTCACCGGAAGCTTGATTAAAAAGTATGGCGCGCTTCAAATCATGGGCGTGGGTGTTCTTTTGAATTTTGTTTGCATCGCTGTGGCGCTTTCGGGCACTGAACTCAGCCAGTTTCTCGTGGCCTTGTTCTTGTTAGGCGTGGGCTGGAACTTTTTGTTCACGGGCAGCACCACGTTGTCGATGACTGCATGGCGCCCAGAAGAAAAAGATCGGGCACAAGCCGCGATCAACTTTTGCGTATTTGCCACCATGGCCATCACTTCATTTGCTTCGGGCGCCCTTGTGACAACGCGGGGGTGGGAGTGGTTGAATTACGGCTCATTGGTGCCTGTGGCACTGACCGCCTTTGCGCTTTTATGGTTGGTCTGGCTACGTAAGAAGCAAGCAGCTGTTGCTGTATGAATTAAATTGAAAGCGCGACAACCCACACGCTTTCAAAAAATCAGGGCATGGACGCCATGACCTCTGCCACCGAGGCCGTGAGTTTTTTGGCATAGGGCACGTGCAAAAACTCATTCGGTCCATGGGCATTGCTTTTGGGTCCTAGCACGCCACACACCATCATTTGAGCCCTTGGAAAACCTTGGCTCAGCATGTTCATCAAGGGAATGGTGCCACCTTGTCCAATGTAGCCAACGGATGCGCCAAAGTGGGCTTGGCTGGCATTTTGCAAGGCTTGTTCAAACCAGGGTGTGCTGCTTGGCGCATTCCAACCCGTGGCGCCACCCTTGGACTCAAAAGTGACGCGAGCTTGATAGGGTGCATTGTCTTCGAGCAATTTTTTCATTTCAGCAACGGCTTTGTCGGCCTCGACCAATGGCGGCAAGCGCAAGCTGAGTTTGAATGCGGTGTAAGGGCGCAGTACATTGCCTGCATTTTCCAAGGAGGGAAACCCCTCAGCACCTGTCACGCTCAAGGTGGGTGTCCAGGTGCGGTTGAGCAAAGCCTGTAGGGGGTCGGTGGTGGTGGGCAGCGCAAACTGGGTGGCGCCGCCGCAGTCGTAGTGTGCCCAGGGGAAACGTTTGTAGACTTCTTCGCCCAATATGTCGGCGGTGGCTTTGGCTTGTGCCAATCGATCGGCCGGCACCTTACAGTGAAAGCTGGCTGGCAACAGCCGACCTGACTGGCTGTCTTCTAAGCGGTCAAGCACTTGGCGCATGATTCGAAAGCTAGAGGGCACTAAACCGGATGCATCACCCGAATGAATGCCTTCCGTCAAAATTTCTACTTTCAAAGTGCCGCTGGCCATGCCGCGCAAGCTGGTTGTGAGCCAGAGTTGGTCATAGTTGCCGGCGCCACTGTCTAAGCAAATGACCAAGCCAACATCGCCCAAACGAGCGCGCAGCGCATCGACATAGGGCAATAAATCGTAGGACCCCGATTCTTCGCAAGTTTCAATCAAACCCACGATACGGGTGTGAGGCGTGTTTTGGTTTTTCAGAGCTTGTAAGGCCGCAATGCTGGCGTAGGCTGCGTAGCCGTCGTCGGCGCCGCCTCGGCCATAGAGCTTGCCGTTTTCGTACTTAGGTGTCCATGGACCTAGGTCATTGCGCCAGCCACTGAACTCGGGTTGTTTGTCGAGGTGGCCATACATCAGAACGGTTTGGCCGGAGCCTTCGGCTTGGGCGCGTGTTGCAGCCACTTCAAAAAAGAGCACCGGTGTACGACCGGGCAATCGAACGATTTCAAGTGAAAGGCCAGCCACCTTTTGGGCCTCAATCCATTCAGCCGTTTGACTGAGGACGGTGTCTAGATAGCCGTTGGCTTCCCAGTTGGCGTCAAACGAAGGTGATTTGGCGGGGATCTCAATGTAATGGGTGAGTTCCTTCAGGATTTGAGAGTCCCAAGAATGAGTCACATCACGCAGTGCTTTTTCGGCATTCAGCAAATTAGCGGGAAGTTCTTTGTGAAGAGGTGCATTCATGCGGGGCTCCAAAAAATCAGTGTGCGCTTAACCAAGACAAACCCTTTGAAGTGCCGCCTTTGGCGGTGTCTGCTGGAACGTATTCGCAGCCCACCCAGCCTTGCCAGCCACATTCTGTCGACAAACGATCGATCAAGTCAAACAAGTAGGGCCAGTTTAATTCACCCGTGCCGGGTTCATGGCGCAGGGGGACATCTGCAATTTGAAAGTGCCCGACATTGCCAGTCGGCAGGTAGCGTTCAATTTTGGTAGTGACATCACCTTCCACAATTTGGCAGTGAAACAGGTCCATCTGCACTTTCAAATTGGGCTCGTTCACCAGGGCCAATATGTCGTGAGCATGGTCTTGCCGGTTGACAAAAAATCCGGGAATGCCTCTTGGGTTGATAGGCTCTAACAAGACATTCAGTCCTTGAGAGCGCACAGTTTGACAGGCCCATTTCAAATTTGAAACCAGCGTGGCTTGCGCCTCTTCGCGCGAGACGCCTGCAGGCAATACGCCTGCCATGGAATGAATTCGGGGGCATCCCAAGACTTCAGCGTAGCGCATGGCCTGCTGCACGCCAGCTTTGTATTCAGCCTCACGGCCCGGAATGCAAGCCGTGCCACGGTCTCCTTTTTCCCAAGCACCAAGGGTGCTTGCAGCGTCAATGCCGCCAGGCGGCATGTTGAAGAGAACTTGCTGCAAGGCATTGCCTTTTAATCGTGCGGCAAGTTCTTCGGCCGCATACGCATAGGGAAATAAATACTCAACGGCTTTGAACCCGTCTTTGGCAGCGGCTTCAAAGCGGTCTAGAAAATCCATGTCCGGGTACATCATGGAGATATTGGCGGCAAATTGAGGCATGTTCTGCTTTCAAGAATGGTTGCGCGTGGTGTTCAAACTGAAGATGGTGGGGTCTTGCGCTTACCAAGAGGCGCCAAAAGTCTGGCGCAATTCTTCGATTTGTGCATCCGATAAATGGCCTGGTGGGCGTGTCAAACTCAGTTGCATCAATTTGGCGGTCTCTTCGAGCTCTTCCAAAGTGGCCATGGCACTGGCCAGATCGTGGTGCCACACATTGGGCCCGAGTTTGGACAACATCACAGACCGAATGGGTGTGCCTTGCTTTGCAAACTTCTGAATCGTCAGCGCCACAGCATCAGCGGCCGCTGGATCGCCCGGCCGAAAATAAGGAATCAAAGGCACATGCCCTACTTTCATGACAAAGTAGGGCGTGAGGGGCGGTAGCAGCTCAGCGCCTTGGGTTGTGAGACTGAGCGAAACGCAATGAGTGCTGTGGGTGTGAATGACACATTGCGCGGGCAAGCTGCCATCAGCATGGTCAGACGCTTCGTATATTTTTCGATGCAGCGCAATGGTTTTGCTGGCGCGTTGGCCGCTGATTTGAGTGCCATTTCGATTGAGCAAGGCCAAGGCGGCAGGGTCTAAATGGCCCAGACTGGCGTCAGTCGGTGTGATTAAAAACCCATCACCCATGCGCATGCTGATGTTGCCGGCAGTCGCATGCACATAGCCACGTTGAAAGAGACTGAAGCCAACGCGGCATATTTCTTCGCGGGCCTTGGACTCACTGATCTGCGAAGTGCTGTGAAAGTTCATGCGCCCGCTCCTGCCAAAATATTGAATGCCTTGGTAAAAAAATCGGGCGTGCCAAAATTGCCTGACTTGAGGGTCAGATGCCCCGCTTCATGTTGGGGCGCATAGCACCAAGGTACGCCCGGATCGATTTGCTCGCCAATTTGCATTTGTGAAATGCGCAAGGCTTGTACGCAAGCGCCAGACGTTTCCCCGCCCGCAATCACCCATTGCTTTACACCCAATGCCTGCAAGCCAACGCTGACTTGTGCCAGTGCTGATTCCATCCACGCACTGGCTTGCTCACGGCCCAACTTCGCCTGGACTTGTTGCAATGTTTGTGCGTCAGTCGTGGCGTAAATCAGAACAGGTCCTTGGGCCAGCAAAGCTTGAGCCCAGGCCAATGCTTTGGCAACATCGGCTTTGATTTGCGTTGGCACATCGCCGGCTGACCAACTCATGGGTAAAAATTGCCAACTGGGCAAGCCCATCGCTTTGTAATGAGCCACTTGGCCCTGTGTGGCCAGGGAGCAGCTGCCTGACACGATGGCTTGATAGCCTTGCGCCTTGGGCAAGGCAGAGGCGTGCGCTGAACTGGTTAAGCCCCAGTTGAGCGGCAAGCCAATCGCCACACCTGAGCCTGCTGTGACCAGCGCCATGTTTTTAAGCGCAGGCCCCAATTTTTTTAAATCGTCATTGTTGGTGGCGTCCACAATGGCGACGCCCACACCTTCCGACTCGAGCTGTCTGATTTTGTCTTCAATGGCCGCCGTTCCAAGTGCCATCACGGTGTGATCGATCAAACCAACTTTGCGTTGAGTTTGCGCTTGCATGACGCGAACCAGATTGGCATCGGTCATGGGTGTGAGCGGATGATTCTGCATGCCGCTTTCGTTTAACAACACGGGGCCCGCAAACAAGTAACCCTTGAATACAGTTCGGCCATTGTCCGGAAATGCGGGGGTGGCAATGGTGAATTTGCAATTCAGAGCGTCCATCAAGGCCTCTGTCACAGGCCCGATATTGCCTGCGGGCGTGCTGTCAAAGGTAGAGCAGTATTTGAAATATATTTGTGTTGCACCTTGCGCTTTGAGCCACTTCAAGGCGTCTAAAGATTGCGCAACGGCTTCAGCTGCCGGAATGGTTCTTGACTTCAAAGCCACAACCACGGCATCCACATCGGAGGACAAAGGTGCAGTGGGCACGCCAAATGTTTGCATGACCCGCATGCCTGAGCGCACTAAATTGTTGGCCAAGTCGGTAGCGCCGGTGAAGTCGTCTGCGATGCAACCCAGTTTCATGACCTCAGCCCTTTGCTTTCGTGGGCAGTTGAATCCCTGGGAAAATTTTGATTACCGCACTGTCATCCTCTTTTGCAAAGCCTGCTGTACTGGCCTGCATGAACATTTGATGTGCCGTGCTTGAAAGCGGCAGGGGAAATTTGCTGGCGCGTGCCATGTCAAGAACAAGGCCCAAATCTTTGACAAAAATATCGACGGCTGACAAGGGCGTGTAGTCTGCGGCCAAGACGTGCGCCATGCGGTTTTCAAACATCCAACTGTTGCCAGCACTGTGGGTAATGACTTCATAAAGTGCCGCAGGGTCAACGCCTTCGCGCAACCCGAGCGCCATCGCTTCTGCGGCGGCAGCAATGTGCACGCCTGCCAACAGTTGGTTGATGATTTTCACTTTGCTGCCAGCACCTGCGCTGTCACCCAGCTTGTAGACCTTGGCCGCCATCGCGTTGAGAAAGACTTCAGCCTTTTCATAAGCGGCAGGTGTGCCTGCTGTCATCATGGTCATTTGGCCGGAGGCCGCTTTGGCGGCGCCACCAGAAATAGGCGCATCGATGTAGTGAATGCCGAGATCGTTCAGTTGCTTTTCTAGCCCGACAGAAAAAGCAGGATCCACCGTAGAGCACATCACAAACACGCTGCCGGCCCTCAGTTCTTGGGCGCAGCCCTTGTCTGTGGCACCATCACCAAACAAAACAGATGCAGTTTGCGCTGCATTGACGACAACCGAGATTAAAACGTCGGAGGCTCGAGCGATATCAGCCAGACTGGCGCATGCCAAGCCGCCTTCCGCTGCAAATTTTTGCGCAACCTCGGCACGGACATCAAAGACATTGACCGAGTGACCCGCACGGCGCAGCGATTGCGCCATGCCCATGCCCATGGCGCCTAAGCCAATGACGCCCACCTTTAAATTGTTTGTCATGAAATTACTCTCCAGCCACAGTCAGCATGATTTTCCCGATGTGCAGAGATGACTCCATCAGTGCGTGAGCTTGCGCGGCCTCACCCAGGTCAAAAACTTTGTGAATCACAGGCGCTACTCGGCCGGATCTCAGCAAAGGCCAAACACGTTCATTCAGCTCCTTGGCAATTTGAGCCTTGTCTGCTGCGCTTCGAGGGCGCAAGGTAGAGCCCGTGAACGTGAGACGCTTGGTCATCAATGAGACCCAGTCGACTTCCACTTTTGAAGGTTGCAAAAACGCAATTTGCAACAAACGCCCTTCAACAGCCAGCGCCTTCAAGTTGCGCTGCATGTAACTGCCGCCAACCATGTCCAAAATGGCGTTGACCCCTTTTTGATCCGTGAGTTTCAAGACTTCTTCAACGAAGTCTTGCGATTTGTAATCAATGGCGGTGTGTGCACCGGCCTTCAAGCATGCCGCCACTTTTGCTGCATTGCCTACAGTACAAAATACCTGGGCGCCAAAAGCGTGCGCCAATTGAATGGCCGTGAGGCCGATGCCTGATGAGCCGCCGTGTACCAAAATGGTTTCACCACTTTTCAATTTGCCGCGTTGAAACACGTTGGTCCAAACAGTGAAAAAGTTTTCGGGCAACGCGGCGGCTTGAAGCATTGAGTAGCCTTCAGGAATGGGCAGTGCTTGACCTTCGGGTACGGTGACAAATTCTGCATAGGCGCCGCCATTGGTAAGGGCGCAGACCTTGTCGCCAATTTGCCATTGTGAGACGCCTTGGCCCAGCGCAACCACTTCACCAGAAACCTCAAGACCCACAATGGGCGAAGCGCCAGGGGGTGGTGGATAGCGCCCGCTGCGTTGCAAACAATCAGGCCGGTTGACGCCGGCAAATGCCACCCGCACCAAGATCTCGCCGATGGCGGGTGACGGCCTTGCGCAGGTGCTGGGTTTTAAGACGTCGGGGTCTCCGCCAGCGCCATGGTCAATGAATTTCATGGTGAGGGGAAGCGTCATGTCAAACTTTCGGAAGTTAAATGGAGTTAGCGGGCGCGCTGTAACTTGAAAACCGCAGTGCCGGCCATGAGGTTGGGCCAGACCCTCACTTCTTGACCTTCTTGAAGGCCAAAACTGTCAATGATCTTGAGATCATTCTTGGTCGCAAGTTGTGCAAAGTCTGCAAAGGTGCCGACTCTGATATTGGGCGTGTCGTACCACTGGTAGGGCAAGCGCTTGGTAACGGGCATGCTGCCTGCCAAGATGCTCAATCGATTGGGCCAATGCGCGAAATTTGGGAACGCCAAAATGCCTGTGCGGCCCACACGAGCCGTTTCTCGCAACATGACTTCTGCATTTCTTAAATGTTGCAAGGTGTCAATTTGCAGAACCACATCGAAAGATTGGTCGGCAAACATGTTGAGACCTTCGTCCAAATTCAGCTGAATGACGTTAACGCCCCGCTTGACGCAAGCTTGGATATTGCCATCGTCAATTTCGACACCGTAGCCAGAACAGTGGCGATGCTTTTGAAGGTAATCTAGAAGCGCACCGTCGCCGCAACCCAAGTCCAGGACGCGAGACCCTTCGGGCACCAAACGCGCGACGGCTTCTAGGTTGACGTGCTCACTCATGCCGAGGCTGCCTTGGCCAGAGAGTGGGAAATATTTTCAAAATAGGAACGCACGACATTCATATAGCGCGCATCGTCCAATAAAAACGCATCGTGTCCATGCGGCGCATCAATTTCGGCATAGCTCAGATCACGTTTGTTGTCTAGCAATGCGCGCACCATTTCTCGACTTCTGGCTGGAGAGAATCGCCAGTCGGTGCTGAAGCTCACCAATAAAAATTTGCATGTGGCTTTGGCGAGTGCTGCTGTCAAATTGCCGCCCAATGTTCGCGCAGGATCGAAATAATCCAAGGCACGGGTGATCAGCAGGTAGGTGTTGGCGTCAAAGTACTCACTGAACTTGTCGCCCTGATAGCGCAAGTAGCTTTCAATTTGAAACTCAACATCTTGTGTGGAGTACCGATAGCCCGTAGCGTTGTTTGTGACGGCTTCGCGCAGTTCACGACCAAATTTTTCATTCATCACATCGTCACTCAAATAAGTGATGTGGCCAATCATTCGCGCAATGCGAAGACCCCGCTGCGGCAGGACCCCATGTTTGTAAAAGTGACCCCCATGAAAGTCGGGGTCGGTCACGATAGCGCGCCGTGCGACTTCATTGAAGGCGATGTTCTCTGCCGTCAAGTTGGGCGCGCTGGCCACCACCACGGCATGCGCAACGCGGTCTGGGAAGCGCAATGTCCAAGACAGTGCCTGCATGCCGCCCAAACTTCCGCCCATCACAGCCGCCAAAGTTTGAATGCCCAGGGCATCCAGCAGCCGAGCTTGCGCGTCGACCCAATCTTCAACCGTCACCACGGGAAAGTCTGCGCCATAAATTTCACCGGTGTCTGGGTTGGTGTGCATCGGCCCCGTAGAACCAAAGCAAGAACCTAAATTGTTGACGCCAATCACAAAAAATCGGTGGGTATCGACCGGTTTTCCGGGGCCAATCATGTTGTCCCACCAGCCTTCGCTTTTTGTTTGGCCTTCGTAGACACCTGCCACGTGATGTGAAGCATTGAGCGCGTGGCAGATGAGCACCGCATTGGACTTGTCGGCATTGAGCGTGCCGTAGGTTTCGTAGGCCAAGTGGTAGGCGCGAATGGCAGCACCACTTTGCAAAGCAAGCGGGGCTTCAAAAAACATCGACTGAGGCGTGGCGATCAATGACATGAATAAGGCAAGCCAATAAGGCGGTTAGGCTAATTATCAGGGCTTTAAAGCTTTGTGGGCGTCACGGACGGCGCAATCGCGGTGGGCTGGGTCTCGATTGCAGGGTTGACTTTTTCGGGGGTGAGTGAGGGGCCGCCCCACAAGGCCAAAGCCCCGAGAACTGCAAAGACCACGGCGGAAATTCTGTGTACCCATGAAAGAGAAATTTTGCGGGTGATGGCCTCGCCCAACCAAACCACGGGGGCGTTGGCCAGCATCATGCCCAGTGTGGTGCCTGCAACGACCCAAAACCAACTTTGAAATTGCGCAGCCAGCATGACCGTTGCAACTTGTGTTTTATCGCCCATCTCAGCAATGAAAAATGCCACCACAGTGGTAGCAAAAATTCCCATTCGAGGGTGGGTCTTTTCAGCCGCTTCATCAAATTTGTCTGGCACCAAAATCCAGACGGCCATGGCCAAAAAGGAGCCGCCCAAGACCCACCTCAAAGCCTCTGCGCCCAGCTGAGTTGTGACCCAGCTTCCAACGGCTCCCGCCAAGCCATGGTTGGCCAATGTGGCGACCAGAATGCCCCAGACAATGGGCCAAGGTTTTCGAAATCTGGCGGCCAGGACCAAGGACAAAAGCTGTGTTTTGTCGCCCATTTCAGCGAGGGCCACGATACCAGTCGATACGAGAAATGCTTCCATGCGCTGATCATAGCTTTCGTGAAAGAGCATATTTGGCGCGCTTTTTGCTTGATTTTGGTGCGCTGCGCACAAAAGCGGGTTTAACGCACCAAATTAATTCAAAAATAAAAGAGATCCACATGGAAGCACTAAAACAGGGCGCTGATGCGCTCTTTATTTTGTTAGGCGGCATCATGGTTTTGGCCATGCATGCGGGGTTTGCCTTTTTGGAATTGGGCACAGTTCGCAAGAAAAACCAAGTCAATGCCTTGGTCAAAATCTTGGTCGACTTTTCTGTCTCGACAGTGGTTTACTTTGTGGTGGGCTACAGCGTTGCTTATGGCACCAACTTTTTTGTTGGCGCAGAGCAATTGGCTGCAAAAAATGGCTACGACTTGGTGAAATTTTTCTTTCTCTTGACATTTGCAGCCGCCATCCCTGCCATCGTTTCTGGCGGCATAGCCGAGCGTGCCAAGTTTTGGCCCCAACTCATCGCCACAGCATGCCTCGTGGGTTTTGTGTACCCCTTCTTTGAGGGCATCGCTTGGAATCAGCACTTTGGCGTGCAAGCTTGGCTCAAGGCCACCACCGGCGAAGAGTTTCACGATTTCGCGGGCTCCGTGGTGGTCCATGCCATGGGCGGTTGGATTGCACTGCCTGCCGTGATCTTGTTAGGCGCACGCTACAACCGCTATAAAAAAGATGGCGCAGTTTCTGCGCATCCACCCTCTAACATCCCCTTCTTGGCCTTGGGTGCGTGGATTTTGATTGTGGGCTGGTTTGGGTTCAACGTGATGAGCGCCCAAACACTCGACAAGATTTCAGGCTTGGTCGCCGTCAATTCATTGATGGCCATGGTCGGCGGCACATTGGCGGCCTTGCTTTTGGGCAAGAACGATCCAGGCTTTGTGCACAACGGCCCCTTGGCCGGGCTGGTTGCCGTGTGTGCAGGCTCAGACCTCATGCACCCCTTTGGCGCTTTGGCTGTGGGCGCTGTGGCTGGCGCTTTGTTTGTGGTGATGTTCACGCTGACGCAAAACAAATGGAAGATTGACGACGTGCTGGGTGTTTGGCCCTTACACGGTGTATGCGGTGCTTGGGGCGGTATTGCAGCGGGCATTTTTGGGCTGCAGTCCTTTGGCGGCTTGGGCGGCGTCAGCTTTCAGGCCCAACTCATTGGCACTGCCATGGGTGTGGCGTGGGCTTTGGGGTGTGGAATTTTGGTCTATGGCATTTTGAAGATGACCATGGGGCTCAAAATGACGCCGGAAGAAGAGTACGAGGGTGCGGACCTGACGGTTCACAAAATCAGCGCCTCGCCAGACCGCGAAGCGAGCTGGTAATTCATGGAAAACACATCTAATCCCAAGTATTTAAAGGCCTTTCAGAGAATTTACTTGCCAAACCTTTTGTTTTATGGCCCATAATGCTTTAGCACTCGCCTGAAGGCGGGTGTTTTGTTCGCGGTGTACAGGTGTCAGTTTCGCTTCCTTCCGAGGTTTTTAGGTTTGTTGATGCGTTTTTGGGGCTCCATCGCTTTTGTTTTTGTGTTTAGAGGAGTCCCTTTCAATGGGCAAAAAAC
>CAIMUZ010000071.1 GCA_903844775.1 uncultured Burkholderiales bacterium
CAAAAAGGCACCCAAAACCGGCCAAGCCAAGCGCTCACTCGTTCTTTCAACGATCCTTTTGGAGCTTGGTTAAATGGAAATTTTTGATTACGACAATATCTTGCTGCTTCCCCGCAAATGCCGCGTGGAAAGCCGTTCTGAGTGCGACGCCGGCGTAGAGCTGGGTGGCCGTAAATTTCGTCTTCCGGTGGTTCCGGCCAACATGAAGACGGTGGTGAACGAGAAGATCTGCACCTGGATGGCCCAAAACGGCTACTTCTACGTCATGCACCGTTTCGACCTGGACAATGTCAAATTTGTTCGCGACATGCATGCCAAAGGTCTCTTCGCATCGATCTCTCTGGGCGTCAAAGGCCCCGATTACGACACGGTGAATCAATTGGTGACGGAAGGTCTGACCCCCGAATACATCACCATCGACATTGCCCATGGCCATGCCGACAGTGTTCAAAAGATGATTCATACACTGAAAGAAAAGCTGCCCAAATCTTTCGTCATCGCTGGGAACGTGGGTACACCCGAAGCCATCATTGACTTGGAAACCTGGGGCGCCGATGCCACCAAAGTGGGCATTGGCCCTGGCAAGGTTTGCATCACCAAGCTCAAAACAGGCTTCGGCACCGGCGGCTGGCAGTTGTCAGCGCTCAAATGGTGCGCTCGTGTGGCCACCAAGCCCATCATTGCCGATGGCGGCATTCGGGAACACGGCGACATTGCCAAGAGCATTCGTTTTGGCGCCACCATGATCATGATTGGCTCCATGTTGGCAGGCCACGAAGAGTCGCCAGGCGCTACTGTAGAAGTAGACGGCAAACTCTACAAAGAGTACTACGGCTCGGCCTCCGATTTCAACAAGGGCGAATACAAGCACGTGGAAGGCAAGCGCATTTTGGAGCCCATCAAGGGCACGCTGGCCAACACCCTGATCGAGATGGAGCAAGACACCCAAAGCTCCATCAGCTACTCGGGCGGCACCAAGCTCATGGACATTCGCAAAGTCAACTACGTGATCTTGGGCGGCGACAACGCCGGCGAACATCTCTTAATGTAAAGCGCACGACACTGGCACAATGAGTGTTCCCATGTTTTCAATCAAGCATTCAACATGAAACGTCGCCAACTCATTCAGTCAGCTGTCAGCGCTGCGCTGCTGCCCACCCTGGTTCAAGCCCAGGATAAATATCCCAGCAAAACCATCACATGGATTTGCCCTTACGCTGCAGGCGGCAACGCAGATTCTCGATCGCGCCAAGTGGCCAAGGCCATGAGCGCGATCTTGGGCCAACCCATCATCATTGAAAACAGAGCCGGTGCTGGCGGCAATATTGGCACCGAGGCCATTGCGCGCGGCAAGCCTGATGGCTACACCATTGGCATGGGCAACTTTGCGCCCCTCGCCGTGAACCATGCCCTGTTCAAGAAATTGAACTTCGATCCTGCCAATGACATTGTGCCGATTGGCCTGATTGAAAAAGGCCCCCTCATTTTGATGGTTCGAAATGATTCACCCTACAAATCCATCAAGGACATCGTTGCGGCCGCTAAGGCCAATCCAGGCAAGCTCAGCTATGCATCGGGCGGTATTGGCGGCTCACACCACCTCAGCGGCGCCTTGCTTGAAAATGCCGCAGACATCGATTTGATTCATGCCCCCTACAAAAGCGGTGCGGCCGGCGCCACTGATCTGATGGGTGGCCAAGTGCAAATGATGTTTGAACAAATGTACTCCGCCATGCCCGCCATCAAAGGCGGTCGCCTGCGCGCATTGGCCATCACCAGCAAGACGCGCTCACCTTTGCTGCCCGATCTGCCCACCATGGCAGAACAAGGTTTTCCATCCGTTGAAGTTCAGAACTGGCAGGGTCTGGTCGCACCCAAAGGCATTCCGGCTGACTTGGTGAAGCAGCTCAATGCAGCCTTGAACAGGGCGCTTCAAGATCCCGAAGTGAAAGATAAGATTCTGAGCCAAGGCAATGAAATGGGCGGCGGTACACCTGAACAATTTGCTGCATTGATCAAAACAGAAGCGCCACGTTGGGGCAAAGTGGTCAAAGACGCCAAGATCGAACCTGAATAATCTCCGGCCCCTCAGTCGAACGATTTAAACCGTCAGGCCTGAATCAATTGCTTCATCAAGGCATTCAAACGGGTGCCCCTTTTGGTGAGATCGGTCACGATGCTGAAATGATTCAGCCCAATTAGGGCCTCACAAACTGGAACCGTCTTTGGCCCCCAGACATGTTGGATCAAACGGTTATGCCTTAAAAACTCTGGGCTCTCATCGCCCCCTGCCACCGTGTACAAAATGCCTTGCTTCGGCCGAGGCCACAATGCGGGACTGGCCATTCGCGCATGCGCGGCCGTCAGATTGAGTGACTCTTGCAAGAAGGGTGTCTTGCGCAAGGGTGTGAGATCGTACAGACCTGAAATCGACAAGGCTTTCTGAATCCAATGTTTGGGCATGCTTTTGTCAACGGCCTTCCAATCACACGCCAACAACATGGCCGCCAAATGCCCCCCTGCTGAATGCCCACCCACAATGACATTCTTGGGATTGCCGCCATATTGAGCAATGTTGCGCCATGTCCAAGCCAAGGCCTTGGTCATTTGGACTGCAATGTCTGGAATGGTGACGGGCAATTCGTCTGTGCCAGGGCACAACGCATAGTTGACCACCACCACACAGACATCCATGTCGTGCAAGGCAGGTGCTACAAAGGAATGGTCTGATTTATCAAGACTGCGCCAATAGCCCCCATGAATAAAGAAGAAAACCGGTGCATTGGGTTTTTTGGCAGGAAAAATATCCAGCGTTTCATTCGGGCCATCGCCATAGACGATGTCCAATTGACCTTTCAAAGAGGCACGCGCAGATTGAGCGCCTTCAATCCAACGCGAAAAATGCGTTGCAAAATCCGGCACCAGTGCGCGGTTGTTGTACATGCTGTCATACCAAGCAGAATTTTTCGCAACCATAAATTTCCTTGATTAGATTTTCATTTCCAAACGCAATTGAACATTTTTCCAATTGCGTGTATTGGTATTGGCTGTTTCCGATAAACCATTGCCAATGTAGGTGGTCCCTGTGAGGTAATCACGCGGCACCCAATTGCTCACCGTTAAACGAAGGGCCGTGGACGGATTGAATTTCCACAATCCATAAACATCCACAACGCGCTTAGCCCCCTGATAGGTCCATTGTTGCTCAGTTCGGCGCGTGGTGTAGTCTGGGTTCATGTTTGCGTTGCCCCCAATCGTCAAGGGAATGGCACGAATTCGATAGTCTGCACCCAAGTTGGCCGTCATGCTGGGCTGTTGGTCAAGGCGATTGTTAGGCCCCACCACATCAAGCACTCGGGAATGAAAGAAGCTCAAATTGCTACGGACATCAATGGGCAATGCCGCGGGCCAAATTTGACTCAACCGAAATTTTGCCTCTAACTCCAAACCTTGCGTCACAGCATCTCCAACATTTTGAGGGCCGGACACAAATCTTCTTTGCCCGGGCGCCCAAGCTGTGTCAATACGTTCAGTGGTGACGTAGCGAATCAAGTCACTGATGTTGCGTCTGAAGGCATTGGCACTCAGCACACCCCCTTCAGACAAATAACGCTCCACCGCGATATCAATACCCGTTGCCAGCTCTGGCTTTAAGCCCGGGTTGCTCACGCGATCGGGTCGTGTTGGGCTGTTCGCCTCTCTGGACAAAGCCGTCTTTGATACCAAGTTAAACAGCGTGGGTGTTTTATAACTTCGGGTCAAACTCATGCGAACTTGATCACGACTCTCCGGCAAGGGTTTCCAAACGGCATGCAGCAAGGGCGTCAAAACGCCGCTTTGATTGCGCTTTGCACCTTCCTCATTGCTGCCTTCCGTCAGAATATTTTCATATCGAATGCCCGCATGCGCGCTCCAATGGGGATTGAGAGTCCACTCGTCTTGGGTATAGAGGGCCCAGCGCTGCGTGCGCGCGCGCATGTTGCCGGCTTCATCTGAAACTTCAGCGATGGCTTCTTCGGTGCGGCGTACACCCTCTAACTCAAGGCCACTGACCCATTGATGGCCATTGCTGAGCACCTTTGTCCACTTACCATTCCAAGTTTGCGACAAGTCCCTGAAACTCTGTGACTCTTGCAGGGTGTAAAGCAATCCTGCTGACCCGGATGCAATTTGACTGAAGCGATAGTTGTAATGTGATTCACCCAGTCCAAATTTAAACTCAAACCGCGAGTCTGCAGTAAAGCGCTGATTCCACTGACCATTCAAACGCGTCAAGACAAATCGACTGTTGTTCTGGGTGCTGGCCACGTCGGTTGCAGTGGGTAATGGCAGACCATTGATTGACTTTTCTTCACGCAGGTCAATGTTGCCCCGATTGCTGTATTCGGAGTACACCATGAAGGGCATCAAGACCAAGCTCCGCCCCTCTTCGCCGCGCCACATCAATCTGGCGTTTGCATTCATCCCTTGACGATGCCCCAAACTCAACGTGTTCTTGACCCGCTGTGAAGTCAAAGACGGCGCTGTACCCAGTTCTGGAATGACAAAATCTGTGACCGTCATGTTGTCATCAGGTCGCCATGAGTTCATGGCGGAAATAGTCAAGGTGCCATTCAATGGCTCTGTTTTGAGATTGCGAGTCCAATTTAAAGCGTCTGAGCGGTGCCCGTGCTCGAATGAACTGCCCAACTTGAGATCGTCTGGATTAGCGCGCTGACCTTCACGCAAAACAATGTTGATGGTGCCTGCAATAGCGCGAGCACCTGTTTCGGCAGTGGGCGCACGAAGAATTTCAACCTTCTCCACCATGTCGGGCGTCAGAGATTCAATGGAAAAACCAGGCGGTACGCGTTGGCCATCCATCAAAATTTGGGTGTAACCGCCGCCCAGACCACGCATCCGAATGCCACCACCTCGACCCGGCGCACCTTGGATGGTCACGCCAGGCAAACGCTTGAGCACCTCACCCAAGGTGCTGTCACCCTGCCTGTCCAATTCTTCACGGCCAATGACAATTTTGGCGGCTGTAGACTGTCGCCGCTGTTCGGTGTCGTTTTTTCGATCACTTTTGATTTCCACTCGCCCCATGTCTTGAACCGGCGGATTGGGCGATGGCGGCGTTTGGGCCTCGGCCAAAGCTACCGTCAGAGTTGCAAACGCTGCTAGGACAAGTCGGATCAATTTCATCCCCTTATTTTGACAGGGTCATGGAGAGGTTTGATTTCGGAGAAAGCTCACCCAACAAGGGCGTCGGGTGAAGGGGAAAGGCTACTCGCCCGATTTAAACAAGGCCGCGACTTTGCGCTTTGGCTTGATATTGGCAGACAAGCCGGGTTTGGCCACCACAGTTTTAGAACTGGCCTCCCAAGAAGCCGCACTCGCTTGATCGACAGTGGGCGCTTCATAGGGCTTTTCAAAGAAGGGGTCTCTGGAGACCTGTGCGGGTCTGAAGCTGCTGCGACGTTCACGCGGCTCTTCTTCATCGCGACGTCGCTCAAAGCCTCGCTCAGGTCGTCTTTCAGGACGTCGCTCATCACGCCGGCCTTGGCCACGATCTTCAGCGCGACCTTCATTGAAATTACCACGTGAACGATCATCCTCAAAGGGATAGATTTCCACTTCCAGCTTGGTTTTAATGAGCTTTTCGATGTCTGAAACCAAACGCATGTCGGAAGGCGAAACCAAGGTCACCGCCAAGCCCGACGCGCCCGCACGGCCCGTGCGACCAATGCGGTGCACATAGTCTTCCGCATTGAATGGCACATCAAAGTTAAACACTGCCGGCACGTCTTTGATATCAAGGCCGCGGGCGGCAACATCGGTACAAACCAATAAATCAACTTCGCCTTGCTTGAAAGCTTCGAGGGCTTTCAAACGCTCGTCTTGCGATTTGTCACCGTGCAAAGCTGTTGTTTTCAAACCTTCGCGTTCGAGCGAGCGCGCTAAACGGGCGCAACCTAATTTGCTGTTCACAAAAACGAAGGCTTGCTTGATACCGCGTTGGTTCAAAACGGCTTTCACAACACGGCGTTTGTCATCGTCTTGGGCGCTGTAAAAACGTTGCTCAACGGTAGAGGCTGTTTCATTGGGACGCGCCACCTCAATGGTGATGGGGTCCTGCAAATAACTCCCAGCCAAGCGCTTGATTTCTGGCGAAAAAGTAGCCGAAAAAAGCAGGGTGGTGCGCTGCTTAGGCAGATAACTCAAGATGCGTTGCAAGTCGGGCAAGAAGCCAATATCGAGCATGCGGTCGGCCTCGTCGAGCACCACATATTCAACTTGATTGAGCACCGCATTTTTCGCTTCAATGTGATCGAGCAAACGCCCGGGTGTGGCAACCAAAATTTCGACGCCCCTTTTCAACTCAAGGGTTTGCGGCTTCATGTCCATGCCGCCAAACACCACCGCGCTGCGCATTTGGGTGTATTTGGCGTACAGCTTGATTTGCTGTGCCACCTGATCTGCCAACTCACGAGTGGGCAATAGCACAAGCGCCCGCACGGGATGGCGAGCGGGAGATGTGGATGTGTTTTCGTGCTTCAGCAAACGTTGTAGCAGTGGCAGCGAAAAGGCAGCGGTTTTACCCGTTCCCGTTTGTGCAGCGCCCATCACGTCTTTTCCTGTCAAAACCACAGGAATGGCCTGGGCTTGAATAGGGGTCATGGATTCGTAGCCCATTTCGGCTACGGCACGTGCCAGCGGTTCAGCCAGCGATAGATTTGAAAAAGAGGCGGTCATTAACCCGCTATTGTCGCACTTTAAGTCTTGGGCAATGTGACACCCACTTGGCCCTGGTATTTTCCGCCCCGATCCTTGTAGCTGATCTCGCAAACTTCATCACTCTCAAAGAACAAAACCTGGGCACAGCCCTCCCCTGCATAGATCTTGGCGGGGAGAGGGGTGGTATTGCTGAATTCAAGGGTGACATAGCCTTCCCACTCGGGCTCAAAGGGGGTCACATTCACGATGATGCCGCAGCGGGCGTAGGTGCTTTTGCCCAAACAGATGGTGAGAACATTGCGAGGAATACGAAAGTACTCCATGGTGCGAGCCAAGGCAAAGCTATTGGGCGGAATGACACACACATCGGAATGGATGTCGACAAAGCTTTTTTCGTCAAAATTCTTGGGGTCGACCACGGTGCTGTAGATGTTGGTGAACACCTTGAACTCGGGTGCGCAGCGAATGTCGTAGCCATAGCTGCTGGTGCCGTAGCTCACGATTTTGTCGCCAGCGGCGTTTTTTCTCACCTGCCCAGGTTCGAAAGGCTCGATCATGCCGTGCTCTTGTGCCATACGGCGAATCCATTTGTCGCTTTTGATGCTCATCGCTCGGTCTTTCAAACAGTCTTTGAATTCAAGCCTACATTGTAAAGTGTTGCGGACACCCTCATGAAAAAAGCCTGCACTCGCAGGCTTTAAAGTGAGTCCTGGAGTGGCTTACTGGCTGACTTTGCCCACCACACCCGCAACGCCATAGTTCATGTTGAGAATTTGCGCGTCGCTTAGTTTTTGGCCTGCCGCCAAAATGGCTTTGCCTTCATTGTCAGAGAAAGGGCCGTCAAATGGATGCCGCTTGCCCTGTGCGATGTCCTTTTGAACTTGCTGTACTTCTGCTCGCACCTTGGCAGGCATCTTGGGTCCAAAATCGCCCACACGAATCATGCCCTCTTTCAGGCCGCCCCACACGTTGCCAGATCGCCACTGCCCTTTCTGGACGTCACTCACTCGCCTTGTGTAGTAGGCGCCCCACTCATGTGTGATGGCCATCAATTGCGCCTCTGGCGCTACTTGGCGCATGTTGGAGTGGTACGCAATGGCCATCTTGCCCTTCTCTTGTGCCGCGACCATCACCGCATTGGAGGCGG
Source organism: uncultured Burkholderiales bacterium (assembly GCA_903844775.1). Classification (GTDB taxonomy): domain Bacteria; phylum Pseudomonadota; class Gammaproteobacteria; order Burkholderiales; family Burkholderiaceae_C; genus Limnohabitans_A. Next base: position 7,868 of record CAIMUZ010000071.1, read on the forward strand.
TGTGAAATGTGATGACATCGGCAGACTGATTGAACAGTGTGAAAGCAGCGTCGCGCTCCTTGGCAGGATCAAACCAAGTGTTGAGCCAAATGACTTTCACTTCTGCCTTTGGATTGACAGAACGCATGCCCAAGGCAAACGCATTCAAGCCTTGCAACACTTCAGGAATAGGGAAACCCGCCACATACCCCGCCACATTAGATTGGGTCATGCGGCCCGCTGCCACACCCGCTAAAAAACGGCCCTCGTAATACCGCGCGTTGGACACAGAAACATTCACATCTGTTTTGTAACCCGTCACAGATTCAAATTTCACGCTGGGAAATTCTTTGGCCACTTTGAGGGTGGGCTCCATGTAACCAAAACTGGTGGTGAAAATAATGTCGTGGCCTTGTTGGGCCAAATCGCGCACGACGCGCTCTGAGTCAGCGCCTTCTGCAACATTTTCAACGACAGTGGTTTTGACGGTGTTGCCGAGCGATTTTTCGACGGCTTTTCGACCTTCGTCGTGTTGGTGCGTCCAGCCAGCGTCGAACACCGGTGTCACATAGACAAAGGCGGCTTTGATGGGAAGAGTTGCTTTCGGCGCCGCCTTGGAGGGTTCCGTGGCGCGCAAATGAAAGGGCGAAAATAAACAGGCGGCCACAAGCGTGGCGGCGAGGTTTTTATACATGGTAGTCCTCTACATGGCACCGAGTTAAACAAACAAATACCCGTCGGTGCTTGGGTATTCGGGTCGTATTCTAATGCAGGTGTATATTGATTGTTTTCCTTGGCGTCAAAGAAGTTATATGTGTTTATCCAATGTTCAAGTGTCTGTTCTCTGCATTGCGCTTCTGATGCCCTCTTGGGGCTTTGCACAAAAGGCCGCCGCCAGCATCAGCGCTCCCTCCAAAGCACCCCTCACCTTGGCTGGTCTTCAAGCTACAGCCACCGTCGAAGGTATTTCCGAATTTCAACTGCCCAATGGGCTTCGCGTGCTGCTGGCACCTGACGCGTCCAAACCAACCACCACCGTCAACATCACTTACTTGGTCGGCAGCCGTCACGAAAACTATGGCGAAACTGGGATGGCCCATTTGCTAGAGCACATGGTCTTCAAGGGCACACCCGCGCGCGGCAACATCATGCAAGAGCTGGGCAAGCGTGGCATGGACTTCAATGGCACCACCTTCTACGATCGCACCAATTACTACGAAACATTTCCAGCCAATCCAGAAAGCCTGAAGTGGGCGCTCGAGATGGAAGCCGACCGCATGATTAACAGCTTCATTGCGCAGAAAGATTTGGACACTGAATTTTCAGTGGTTCGCAATGAAATGGAGAGCGGTGAAAACAACCCCCACATGTCTTTGTGGCAACGCATGGCCTCGACCGCCTTCGATTGGCATAACTATGGCAAGAGCACCATCGGCGCCCGCACGGATGTCGAAAATGTCAAGATCGAAAATCTTCAAAACTTTTATCGCAAGTACTATCAACCTGACAATGCTGTTTTGTTAGTGGCCGGAAAATTTGACATGGCCAGCACATTGGAATTGATTCAAAAAGTATTTGGTGCCATTCCAAAACCCACGCGAAAGCTTGAGGCCACCTACACACAAGACCCCGCACAAGACGGTGCGCGCGAAGTCACTGTCCGTCGTTCTGGCGATACCCAGTTGTCGGCCGTTTTCTATCATACCTCTGCGGGAAGTCACGCCGACTCAGCCGCCATGGCCGCATTGAGTGACGTCTTGGCCGGTACACCCAATGGCAGACTGTACAAAAATCTGGTTGAGAAAAAGTTGGCCGTCAACATCAACCCCTGGAACTTTGACTTGGCCGAGCGTGGGTATGTGGTCTTCATGGCAGAGCTCAACAAAACTCAAAGTTTGGCCGAAGCGCGCAAAGTCATCCTTCAAGAAATTGAAGGCTTGCAAAAAAAACCCGTGACTGAACAGGAGTTGAAACGCGCCAAAGCCAGTCTCTTAAGCGATATTGAAAAGACCATCAATGATCCGCAGAAATTAGCGGTTCAATTGTCCGAATCCATTGCCAATGGCGACTGGCGTCTGTTCTTTTTACACAGAGATCGCATCGAAGCTTTAAAGGTCTCAGACTTACAAAATGTTGGGCTGAACTACTTCAAGGAAAGCAATCGCACGCTGGGTCAATTTATTCCTACCAACACGCCCGATCGCAGCAAGCTACCTGAAGCGTTAGATGTTCCTAAATTGGTCGCCGACTACAAGGGGAAGGCATCGGCCAGCGAAGGCGAGGTTTTTGACATCAGCCTTGCCAACATTGAAAAACGAACGCAGCGTATGACCTTGGCCAACGGCATGAAGCTCATCTTCACGCCCAAGAAAACCCGTGGTGAAACCGTCAGTGGCTATTTCACTTTACGCTTTGGCGATGAAGCATCCCTCTTTAACCAAGCCACCACTTCCAGCCTCACTGCCAGCCTGTTGATGCGAGGTGCCGGCAACTTACAGCGCTCTGAAATTTCGGCCAAGTTGGATGAATTGAAAACTCAAATTGAAGTGACGGGTGGCGGCCAAACTGTCACCGTTCGATTCGATTCATTGCGCAAAAATTTGCCCGAGGTGCTTACTCTGGTTCGCGATATTTTGCGCAAGCCTGCCTTTGCTGCTAAAGAATTTGAATTGTTGGTGCAAGAGAGCACCGCAAGTCTTGAAAGCCAGCGCAGTGAACCCAATGCCATGGGGTCACAGGCCCTGGCTTTGGCGCTCGATGTCTACAAAAAAGGAGACATTCGTGCAGCACGCAGCCTGGACCAGTCTATTGCGGCGCTCAAAGCAGTCAAGCTGGATCAAGTCAAAAAATTCCACAGCACCTACTACGGCGCCAATCACAGCGAATTTGCATTGGTTGGCGATTTTGACAGCGACGCTAGCAAGGCTCAAATTGGTCAACTCTTTGGCGATTGGAAAAGTCAAAAGACCTACACCCGCTTAAAAGCTGAGCCCAAATTGCCCAAGGCCAATTCCATTCAACTGGAAGCACCTGACAAGGCCAATGCCTTCTTTTTAGCGGGCCTGCCATTGCCCTTACAAGACACTCAAACTGAATATGTCCCCTTGCAATTGGCCAACCGGGTATTGGGCGGTGGCGTTAAGTCTCGTTTGATAGACCGCCTCCGTGAAAAAGATGGGCTTAGCTATGGCGCTGGCAGTCAACTCAATGCCAGCTCGTTTGAGCCCGCAGGCATGTGGGTGCTCTACGCCATCTATGCCCCACAAAACTTAACCAAACTTAAAGCAGGGGTTCAAGAAGAACTCAGTAAGTTTGTGAAAGAGGGCATCACAGCTGAAGAATTAGCAGATGCCAAAAAGGGCTGGCAAGAAGAACGCAAAATCAGCCGCGCACAAGACCGCGCCTTGGCTGCAGGTCATGTGGCGCGGTCTGCCACCAACCGCACTCTGGCGTTCTTAGAAAAAGTAGATGCGCAAATTGAAGCTACCACCTTGGAAGAAGTCAACGCAGCCATTCGAAAAGCACTGGACCCCGCTAAGTTTCTGAATGTGTATGCGGGTGATTTTGCTGCGGCCCCGAAAAAATAAATAATCACACAAAGCAAAAAGCCGCGCTTCTTTAGAAGTGCGGCTTTTTAAAAATGAAAAAAATCAGTTAGGCACTTTGCCTTCCACGCCTTTAACGTAGAACTTGATACCACCCAAGAACTTGTCGTCAGCCACAACATCTTTGGCGAGAACTTCTTTACCGTCTTGACCCACGATAGGACCTTTCCAGATAGAGAAGCTGCCGTCTTTCAGCCCTGCTTTGATTTCTTCAATTCGTTTCTTGGTATCTTCAGGCACATCAGCAGCGACAGACACCATGTCGATAGCGCCTTCTTTCACGCCCCACCAGCTTTGGCCAGTAGACCATTTGCCATCGAGTGCTTCACCCACAGCCTTGATGTAGTAAGGGCCCCAGTTGATGACCGCAGAACCCAAGTGAGCCTTGGGGCCATATGCCGTCATGTCGGAGTCCCAGCCGAATGCGCGCTTGCCCATTTTTTCGGCAGTTTGCAACACAGCAGAAGAGTCTGTGTTTTGCATCAACACGTCAGCGCCACCATTGATGAGGGCTGTTGCCGCTTCTGTTTCCTTGGGGGGATTGAACCACTCATTGATCCAAACCACTTTGGTCTTGACTTTGGGGTTGACAGATTGCGCACCCAATGTGAAGGTGTTGATGTTGCGAATGACTTCTGGAATTGGAATGGAAGCCACGACGCCCAAGGTGTTTGACTTGGTCATCTTGCCTGCAATGACGCCCGCCATGTAAGCACCTTCGTAGGTACGGCTGTCGTAGGTGCGCATGTTGTCGGCTGTTTTGTAACCGGTGGCATGCTCAAACTTAATTTCCTTGTTGTCTGCGGCCACTTTCAACATGGGGTCCATGTAACCAAATGTGGTGCCGAAGATCACTTTGTTGCCTTGGCTGGCAAAGTCACGGAAAACGCGCTCTGCGTCAGCGCTTTCTGGCACTTTTTCAAC
>CAIMUZ010000072.1 GCA_903844775.1 uncultured Burkholderiales bacterium
CCATCGTCGGAAACGTATTTCTTTCCGGAATTTCTGGCTCTTCGGTTGCTGATTGCGCAGCGACATCACGTGTATTCGTACCCCAGTTAACTCAAGCGGGCTACGGGCAAGGCTTCGCTGCTGCTGTTTGCGCTGCCGCTGCCACTTTGGGGCCCATCATTCCACCATCCATTTTGATGGTGATTTATGCTTGGCAGGCGAACGTTTCTTTGGGCGATCTGTTTATTGCCGGCCTTATTCCAGGTTTGATCATGGCCTTGGCCATGATGTTGGTGATTGGCATCACTGCACATCGACGTGGTTTTCCAAAAGACGCTGGCTTCAGCGGGCAAAGGCTTTGGCATTCATTCAAAGAGGCTCTGTGGGCGCTGGCCATGCCAATTTTGATTTTGGTTGGGTTTCGAATGGGCATTTTCACGGCCACAGAAATTGCGGCTGTGGCATGTGCTTACTCCTTGGTCGTGGGCCTGTTTGTTTACCGCACACTGACCTGGAAAGGGCTGCCAGAAATATTGCTGACCACAGGCCGTGAAACCGCTGCAATTCTGGTGATTGCGGCAGGCGCCGCACCGTTTGGATGGATTTTGGGCGTTGAACAAGCCCCGCAACATGTGGCGGAGCTCTTGACGTCCATTTCCAGAGAACCATGGATCATATTGTTGATCCTGAACATTGCACTGCTGATTGCTGGCATGTTCATGGAAACTTTGGCGATCATGATCATTCTTGTGCCTATCCTGATACCGCTTCTGACAGATTTGCAAATCAACTTATTGCATTTCGGCATCGTTCTTCTTGTCAATCTGGTCATTGGTCAAATCACACCACCCGTGGGCGTGTTGATGTTTGTTGCCAGCTCTGTGTCAAAAACACATTTAGGCTCGATCGTCAAAGAAATTGGGTCCTTTGTGTTCGCCTTGATTGCTGCGTTGGCCTTGCTGACTTATGTTCCAGCGCTGTCAATTTGGCTGCCGGAAGTGTTGAAACAATGATGGACCATCCATGACGTCAGTCAAAGGCTCTTTTGAAGTCTTGAAGTTGCTTGAGAGCTGGCACCCCGTCAAGCGCTAAAAACTCTAATGGCGGTCTATTTTTCAATCAAGTTAAATGAATGAACATTAAAACCCCGCCTGTAGAAGTTGATTACCTCATCATCGGCGGTGGCAGTGCCGGTTGCGTATTGGCCAACCGTCTTTCTGAAAGCGGAAAATTTGAAGTCCTACTTTTAGAGGCGGGTCCGCAAGATCACAGTCCGTTTATTCATATTCCAGCAGGCTTTCTAAGTCTCTTAGACAACCCGAATCTAAGTTGGCGATATCGCTCTGAGCCACAGGCTTCCAGCAACGGCCGTGTGATTGCCTACCCGCAGGGAAAAATGTTGGGCGGCACAGGATCATTGAATGGCATGCTGTATGTACGCAGCACACGAGCAGAACACCAACGTTGGCTAGAAGAGGGTTGCGAGGGATGGTCCTTTGACGACATGCTGCCTTTTTACGAAAAAATAGAGAACATCGATGGCGCTGCGCCGCACAAACCAATGCCTGTGTCTAGCTTCGTTGAGCAGCATTATTTGAGTACTGCATTTTTGCAAGCGTGTGGTCAAGCGGGCTTGAAGGTGCGTGACACTTTGAATGGTGCTGAGCGAGAGGGTGCTGCCGCATTTCATCAAAATCGGCAAGGTCGATTTCGTACGGGACCGGCGCAAACTTATTTACGCCATGCGCGAACACGGCCCAATTTGAAAATTAAGACCAATGCGCTGGCCCAAAAAATTGTGTTTGAAGGCACGCGTGCAGTCGCCGCCGAGGTGCGATGTGATGGCCAGACCTTTCTTGTCAAAGCACGCAAAGAGATCATTGTTTCCTGTGGTGCAATTCGCTCCCCCCAATTGCTGCAATTGTCAGGCGTAGGCCCTGCCAAGCTTCTCGACGCTATGGGCATTCCCTTGGTTCTGGACCGGGCGGGTGTTGGAGAAAATTTACGTGATCATTATTCTGTGCGCCTGACGCAGCGCGTCAGTGGTACGGGAACATTGAATGAGCGCACGCGTGGCCTTGCTTTGGTCTCTGAGCTCTTCAACTACATGGCAAGGGGGCGTGGCGTGCTAACCGTAGGCGCCAGTTCTTGCGCTGCTTTTGCCAAGAGCAATCCCCAATTAAATGCGCCTGATTTGCAGTTGAGTTTTGCGCCGGCAAGTTTCGAACCAGGAACGTACCGACTTGAGCGTCAGGGTGGGATGACCATCTCGGTTTACCAGTCTTACCCTGAAAGCAATGGCTCAGTTCGTATTCGCTCGACTGACCCGATGGAGATGCCATCGATCCAGCCGAATTATTTAAGCCAGGCTGGAGATTGCAGCGCAGTGCTGGCGGGCTTGCGTCTGGCGCGTGAAATTTTTTCTATGCCGGCGCTAAGTCGATGGGGGATTCAGGAAACTTTGCCTGGCACAGCAACCCAATCGGATGCGCAATGGATTGACTATGCAAGGGAGAAGGGCGTTTCAGGTTATCACTTGGTTGGAACGTGTCGCATGGGGACCCGAGACAATGCGGTGGTCGATCCACAATTAAGAGTGAGAGGCTTGCAAGGTCTTCGTGTCGTGGATGCGTCCATCTTACCTAGCTGCACCTCAGGTAATTCCAATGCGCCCACTTTGATGCTGGCAGAGAAAGGTGCGGACATGATTTTGGCGGATGCGCGACGCCCATCGTGACCGCCGGTATTTAATTTCTAGTTTCTTAAAAATCACCCAGCCCTGTAAATTTTTGCTTTGATTTTGAAAGCTTTGGGTTTTGGCGCTGCGCTTCCGTGTGTGTCCAAACTTTTCCCTCAAATAAGCTTTAATTTGGTGCATCACATCCATTATCAGTGCATCGGTGTGGCCAATCTGGCGCACAAAGGGGCGCCAGCATAGTGCGCGTACGGCACGATCCATGCTTGATGGGATGACCCCCTAGTTGGAAAACGCGAAGTTCCCATGAGCAGCCCGATATTTAATGAGATGAGCGACGCCCAAGGCCTCGCCCGCCCGCATTACCAAGCCTTTGACAACTGGCTCAAAGGCGTGTCAGCAGATACCGTGCACGTCAAGCAAACCGAGGCCGACCTGATCTTTAGGCGCACCGGGATCACGTTTTCACTCAACGGCGATGAAGGCGGTACCGAGCGACTGATACCCTCCGACCTGATACCGCGCATCATTGACGGCAAAGAATGGGCTATCCTGGAAAAAGGCTTGGTCCAACGCGTGAAAGCAATCAATATGTTTTTGCACGATGTCTACCACCAGCAGCGAATTTTGAAAGCAGGCTTGATACCCGCCGAACAAGTGCTGGCCAACGCGCAGTTCATGCCGGTGATGCTCGGCTTGGACTTGCCGCACCAGATCTACGCGCACATTACCGGTGTGGACATTGTGCGGCATTCAGACGGCGATTTTTATGTATTAGAAGACAACTTGCGCGTGCCATCG
>CAIMUZ010000073.1 GCA_903844775.1 uncultured Burkholderiales bacterium
AATCCTCATGGGCCCTGAGCGCAAGAGCATGGTCATGCCTGAAGACGAGCGTCGCAACACGGCTTATCACGAGTCGGGGCATGCGCTCATCGGCAAACTTTTGCCCAAGTGCGATCCGGTCCACAAGGTCACCATCATTCCACGTGGCCGCGCCTTGGGTGTCACCATGAGCTTGCCCGAAAAAGATCGTTACAGCTATGACAGCGAATACATGCTGAACCAAATCAGCATGTTATTTGGTGGTCGTATTGCCGAAGAAGTGTTCATGAAGCAAATGACCACCGGCGCCAGCAATGACTTTGAACGTGCCACGCAAATTGCGCGTGACATGGTCATGCGTTACGGCATGACCACAGCCTTGGGCCCCATGGTCTATGCAGAAAACGAAGGCGAAGTTTTCTTGGGTCGTTCTGTAACAAAGACCACCAACATGTCTGAGTCCACCATGCAAAAGGTTGACGCTGAAGTGCGCCGCATCATTGATGAGCAGTACAAATTGGCGCGTAGCTTAATTGAAGAGAACAGCGACAAGATGCACGCCATGGCCAAGGCCCTGCTGGAGTGGGAAACTATTGACGTCACGCAATTGGATGACATCATGGCGGGCCGTGAGCCTAAAGCACCTAAAGATTGGACGCCTCGCATTCCACCTTCTGGCAGCGATGATGCGGGTGGTACACCCGAAGTCAAAGCAGATCCAGAGCCCAATGCGGCTTAATGATTCGCATCAATAACGGGGCCTTGGCCCCGTTATTGTTTGCAGTGTCCAATCTGAAATTGCTTCGCATCAAATGACCCCTCAGGTTTGGCAGACTTCCCGATTCAGCATTGACTTGACGCATCCCAAGGTCATGGCGATTGTTAATTTAACGCCTGATTCTTTTTCGGAAGTCGGTCAAAATAGCGCGCTGCACCAAGCGTTGAATCAAGCTCAAAAATTTCTGGCACAGGGCGCTGACATTTTGGACATTGGCGGTGAGTCAACTCGGCCCGGCGCAAAGCCTGTTGGCCTGACGGAAGAGTTGGCCAGAGTGTTGCCGTTCTTAAGGGAAGCCGTTCGCTGGCAAGTTCCTATTTCTGTGGACACCTACAAACCTGAAGTCATGCAGGCTGCACTTGATTTAGGGGTTGACATCATCAATGACGTTTGGGCCTTGCGTCAGCCTGGTGCACTCAAGGTGGTTTCTCAACATTCAAGCTGTGGTGTTTGCTTGATGCACATGCACCGAGAACCCAGCACAATGCAAGACCATCCCATGATTGGTGATGCTGTTGTACTCGTTCAAAATTTCTTGGCTGAGCAACTGGCCCAAGTGAAGTCGCAGGGTATCGATGCCAACCGAATTGTTTTAGACCCAGGCATTGGGTTTGGAAAAACGGCATCACAAAACATCGACTTACTTCGCCGGCAAGCAGAACTGCTGACGCTCGGACACCCCCTGCTAGCAGGGTGGTCACGCAAAGGAACCCTGGGACAGCTGTCTGCCATTCAAGGCGTCGAGCCAGAACCTCAGCAAAGAATGGGCGCAAGTCTGAGCGCAGCGATCTTGGCTGTTCAAAGAGGTGCCTCCTTGGTTCGTGTGCACGATGTTCAGGAAACTGTCCAAGCTTTAAGGGTTTGGAAGGCGGTTCAATCCAATGCCGTTTAAGCGGTCAGAGAAGCGTCTAAAATTGATAACAGCTGCTTAGGTAGATTGAATTCAGTCGGTTGTAAATATTCATAAGAATCATGACAAGAAAATATTTTGGTACAGATGGCATTCGCGGCACGGTAGGGCAGGCGCCCATCACACCTGACTTTGTGATGCACTTGGCGCACGCCGTAGGACGAGTGTTGCGCCAAAAAGAAAAATCCCCCGTTGTTTTGATTGGCAAAGATACGCGTATTTCAGGCTACATGCTTGAAAGTGCATTGGTGTCTGGCTTTAATTCTGCGGGTGTTGATGTCGTGTTGCTCGGACCCGTTCCGACGCCCGCAGTTGCTTATTTAACCCGTTCACAACGGGCTTCTTTGGGTGTCGTCATCAGCGCCAGTCACAATCCCTACGATGACAACGGGATCAAGTTTTTCAGCGCCAAAGGTAAAAAACTCAGCGATGAATGGGAAAGCGCTGTCGAAAAATTGGTCGACGAGGCGCCTGTGTGGGTCGAATCGGAAGAATTGGGCAAGGCCAAACGCCTCGACGATGCTGCGGGCCGGTACATTGAATTTTGCAAGAGTACTTTCAGCAACGACTTTACCCTCAAAGGCATGAAAATCGTCGTCGACGCTGCCAACGGTGCTGCCTATCAAATTGCACCCAAGGTTTTTCATGAGTTGGGCGCAGATGTCATTGCCATTGGTTGTACACCCGACGGTCTCAACATCAACAAGGACGTGGGAGCGACCCATCCTGAAGCCTTGGTGGCTGCGGTTCAACTTCACCAGGCAGACTACGGTATTGCCTTAGATGGTGACGCAGATCGCCTGCAGTTGGTCGATAAATCAGGCCGACTCTACAACGGCGATGAACTTCTTTACCTGATGGTCAGAGATCGCATCGCCCGAGATGAAGTTGTCCCGGGTGTCGTGGGCACCCTCATGACCAACATGGCGGTTGAGTTGGCACTGAAAGCCAAGAACATTGAATTCATCAGAAGCAAAGTTGGCGATCGTTATGTCTTGGAGGCTCTCGAAGAGAAAAACTGGCTCTTGGGGGGCGAGGGGTCTGGCCACTTGCTGGCGCTTGACAAGCACACCACCGGCGACGGCTTGATCAGTGCGCTTCAAGTGCTTCAGGCTTGTGTAGCCACGGGTAAAACCATGGCAGCGCTGCTGTCCGATGTGGTTTTGTTCCCGCAAGTCCTTCTCAATGTTCGATTGGCCAAGGACCAAAAATGGCAGACCAGCCCCCTGTTGGCAAAAGCCACCCAAGAGGTTGAGGCTGAGTTGGGAGACAAAGGGCGCGTTTTGATTCGGGCCAGCGGTACCGAGCCCTTGGTTCGTGTGATGGTCGAGGCCAGAGACCTTGAGGTGGCAAAGCGTTGCGCTGAAAAAATTGCAGCCACCCTGCGCTAGTCTGCACTCGAATCAATAGATCAGACGATCTGGTTTGATTTCTTGAAGAATGGTGGTGGCAATTTCTTCAATCGATTTGCTGGTGGTCGAAAGCCACCGAATGCCTGAGCGGCGCATCATGGATTCAGCGTCGGCCACTTCTTGCCGACAATTCTCAATACTTGCATATTTAGAATTAGGTCGACGCTCCGATCTAATCTCTGAAAGTCGGTCGGGATGAATTGAGAGTCCAAAAATTTTCTTTCGATGCGGCATCAAGGCCGGCGGCAGTTGTTTGCGTTCAAAGTCTTCAGGAATAAGAGGGTAATTAGCAGCCTTCATGCCGTGTTGCATGGCCAAGTACAAGCTTGTGGGCGTTTTTCCGCTGCGGCTGACACCTACCAATATCACTTCTGCAGATTCAAGGTCCCGGTTGGACTGTCCATCGTCATGGGCCAATGAGAAGTTGATGGCTTCAATTCGGTCGTGGTATTCCTTACTTTTGCTGGCATCTGAAAAGCGGCCCACTCGATGGTGTGACTTGATTCCCAGCTCATCTTCCAGCGGATGGACAAAGGTGCCAAACATGTCCAGAAGCATTCCTTTGCAGCCACCTCGAATGACCTCCAGCACCTCCATGTTCACCAAAGTCGTGAATACGATGGGTTTCACATTTTCAACCTCTGCGACGTGGTTGATTTGCCTGACAGCCTGATGCGCTTTATCGGCGCTGTCTATAAAGGGGAGCCTGACATGGCGCGTTTTCATCTCAAACTGGGCCAAGATGGCGTTGCCAAAGGTCTCGGCTGTGATTCCGGTGCCATCGGAGATGAAAAATACAGTTCTATGGGGCATGTTTGTAAGTTTTGAGAATGCTTAAATTTTCTGAAGAAAGGACGCGTTGGGTCCTAAAATCACTCTCATTATCTACCGCCTGCTGGCGCTCGGGAATCCCCTCTAACAACAAACAAGATTCCGAGAGTTGGTTCGGGCTGCATGTGCCCTTTTTTAACTTTGGAGTTTTTATGTCTCAACTTTTTGCCAAGGATGCTTTGGTCGTCCCGTTTGAGCAGTTGCGGATGAGCGATGTCGAGTCCGTGGGCGGTAAAAACGCCAGTTTGGGCGAGATGATTTCTCAGCTGCCCAACGGCGTGCGTGTCCCCACAGGTTTTGCCACCACCGCTCATGCCTTCAGAGCTTTCTTGAAGCATGATGGGCTCGTTGACCGGATCAATCAAAAACTAGATGCATTGGACGTTGAGGATGTGCGCACCTTGGCTTTGGTGGGTGCTGAAATCAGGGGCATGGTCGAAGCCCAGCCGTTTCCTGGGGATTTAGAAAAAGCCATACGCGATCAATTTTCCGAGCTGAGTGCAGGCAATGCGCAAGCCAGTTTTGCGGTTCGATCTTCTGCCACCGCTGAGGACTTGCCAGACGCTTCTTTTGCGGGTCAGCAAGAAACCTTTTTGAATGTGGTCGGCATTGAAGAGGTCCTTCACAAGATGAAAGAAGTCTTTGCATCCTTGTACAACGACCGTGCCATCAGCTACCGAGTGCACAAAGGTTTTGCGCATGCTGAGGTGGCACTTTCGGCAGGTGTTCAGCGAATGGTTCGTTCAGATTTGGGCACTGCGGGCGTGATGTTCACCATCGATACTGAAACTGGTTTTGAAGACGTGGTTTTCATCACTTCGAGTTATGGTTTGGGTGAAACCGTGGTTCAAGGGGCAGTGAATCCGGACGAGTTTTATGTTCATAAGCCCATGCTGGCGGCTGGGAAAAAAGCGGTCATTCGCCGTAATTTGGGTTCCAAGTTAATTCAAATGGTTTTTTCCTCCTCCGAAGAAAAAACCAGTTCTGGCAAACTCGTCCAAACGGTGGATGTTCCCTTGGAGTTGCGCAACCGTTATTCACTGACCGATGCCGACGTCACGCTGTTGGCGCAGTACGCCATGGTGATTGAAAAGCACTACGGCAGGCCGATGGACATCGAGTGGGGTAAAGATGGCACGGACGGTTTGCTGTATATCTTGCAAGCAAGGCCAGAGACAGTGAAGAGTCAATCGAAGGGCACGCCTGAGTTGCGGTACAAACTCAAGGGGAAGGGTGCTGTGTTGGCAGAGGGCCGTGCCATTGGGCAAAAAATTGGCACCGGACCTGTGCGTTTGGTACACAGTATTTCCGAAATGGACCAAGTGCAACCAGGCGATGTGTTGGTGACCGATATGACCGATCCCAATTGGGAGCCCGTCATGAAACGCGCCAGTGCGATTGTGACCAATCGAGGCGGGCGCACCTGTCATGCCGCCATCATCGCACGTGAATTGGGTATTCCTGCGGTGGTCGGCTGCGGCCATGCAACGACACAATTGAAGGACGGTACTTTGGTCACCGTCAGTTGTGCGGAAGGCGATACTGGCCGTATTTACGATGGCCTTTTAGAAACAGAAGTCACGGAAGTCATTCGTGGCACCATGCCCGACATTGCCACCAAAATCATGATGAATGTGGGCAATCCGCAATTGGCTTTTGATTTTGCGCAGTTGCCAAATCAAGGGGTTGGCTTGGCTCGTTTGGAGTTCATCATCAACAACAACATTGGTGTGCATCCGAAAGCTATTTTGGATTACCCCAACATCGATACCGATCTGAAGAAAGCCGTTGAGTCGGTGGCCCGAGGTCACGCTTCACCCAAAGCTTTCTACGTTGATAAAGTCACAGAAGGCGTGGCATGCATTGCAGCCGCTTTTTGGCCGAAACCTGTCATTGTTCGTTTGTCTGATTTTAAAAGTAACGAGTACCGTAAGCTCATTGGCGGCAGTCGCTACGAACCCGAGGAAGAAAACCCCATGTTGGGATTCCGTGGCGCAGCAAGGTACATCAGTGAAGATTTTGGTGAAGCTTTTGCCATGGAGTGTGAAGCCATCAAACGTGTGCGCGGCGAAATGGGCTTGACCAATGTTCAGGTCATGGTGCCCTTCGTGCGAACGCTGGGCCAAGCCGACCGCGTGACCCAATTGCTTGCGAAGCATGGGCTAAAGCGAGGGCAAGATGAGTTGAAAATCATCATGATGTGCGAGGTCCCCAGTAACGCGATCTTGGCGGATCAGTTCCTGGCGTACTTCGATGGCTTCTCTATCGGCTCTAATGACTTGACACAACTGACTTTGGGCCTAGACCGTGATTCAGGTTTGGAGTTGCTGGCGGTTGATTTTGATGAGCGTGATTTGGCCGTTCAAACCCTCATTTCACAAGCCATTCAGGCTTGCTTAAAACAAGGAAAGTATGTGGGTATTTGTGGCCAAGGCCCTAGCGACCACCCAGATTTTGCGCGTTGGCTCATGGCTCAAGGCATCAGTTCTATCTCTTTGAATCCAGACACAGTGGTTGAGACTTGGACGCAATTAGGAAAAACCGATTGAAGCTTGATAACCCCTTTAAGCAGCAATACGCCGCATACAAGTGGCGTCTGCACCGCAATGTATCGCTGTACCTTGTTTTGTTGATGTGCTTATTGGGCGCGATGGGGTGGGCTGAGCAGCAGGGGCTTTCACGAAATCTGATCGGCCCGATTTTTTTGTTCTCCACAGTCATGATCTATGCAGTGATTGGCATTATGGGACGCACCACCAATGCCGATGAATACTACGTAGCGGGCCGGCGCATTCCAGCCTTCTACAACGGCATGGCCACGGCCGCGGATTGGATGAGCGCGGCTTCTTTCATCAGTTTGGCAGGTGCTTTGTACCTGCAAGGATTTTCAGGAGCGGGTGGTCAGGCGGGTGGTTTGGCCTATGTCATGGGATGGACCGGGGGATTCTGTTTGGTGGCCCTCCTCATTGCACCTCATCTCAGGGCAATGAACCTTTACACCTTGCCCGATTTTTTCAGCCAACGATATGGCGGCCGCTGGCCTAGGTTGATTGCGGCGTGGGCTGCAATTTTGTGTTCATTCACGTATGTGGTGGCGCAAATTTATGGCATTGGACTGATTGCATCGCGACTCACTGGGGTTCAATTTGAAATTGGTATTTTGCTGGGTCTGGGGGGTGTATTGCTGTGCTCCTTCTTGGGGGGCATGCGGGCCATCACGTGGACGCAAGTCGCGCAATACATCATTCTTTTGATTGCCTTCTTGATCCCTGTTTCATGGCTGGCTTACAAACAACTCGGCTCACCCTGGGCCCCCATTGCATACGGCACGCAGCTTCCAAAAATTGCAGACTTAGAACAAAAGCTCATATCAGATCCCTCTGAGATTGCTGTGAGAAATGAGTTTTTAAGACGCGCAGATTTACTCAAAGCGCGCCTTGAGAATGTTGAGGCTGCCTTGATCAACGAAAGAAAAATGCTGGAAAAGCAGTTGACTGACTTGAAGCTTCAAAATGCCGAGTTCTCAGTCATTGCCCAAGCCAGACGTGATTTGCTGGCCTTGCCAAAAAATGCAGCGGTGGCGAAAGATGTTTGGCAAAAAGCCATGCTTGAAAACTATGAGCGAGCGAAGCCTTTAGGGGGCATGCCACTTCACGGCCAAGCCTTTCAAGGCAACCCCGATGGCACAGAGCAGGAGCGTGAAGCATTCAATCAGTCAAGAATTAATTTTGTCGCATTGATCTTTTGTTTGATGGCTGGCACCGCAGGGCTGCCACATTTATTGACCCGTTTTTATACCGTGCCTGATCAAGCTGAAGCACGATTGTCAGTGGCTTGGTCCTTGTTTTTTATTGCCATTTTGTATTTGAGTGCGCCTGCATTTGCGGTGTTGGTGAAGTTTGAGGTCATGAACAACTTGGTCGGAAGTCCATTCACCGAACTGCCCCATTGGCTGGCACAGTGGTCTCGGGTTGACAGTTCTTTGGTGGAGGTGACCGACGTGAATTTGGACGGGGTGCTGCAATTTGGAGAGCTTAAGTTGAGCGCAGACATGATCATGCTGGCCAGTCCCGAATTGGCGGGCTTGCCATATGTCATTTCAGGCTTGGTTGCCGCCGGTGGTTTTGCCGCTGCATTGTCGACGGCCGATGGCCTGTTATTGACCATCAGCAATGCCTTTGTCCATGACATGCGCTTGGGCACGAAAAATGGCGTACAGACCGATGAGGGGCGGGTGATTCTGTCCAAATTTGCTTTGTTGGCTGTCGCCATGAGCGCGGCCTTTGTGGCGTCATGGAAGCCCGCTGAGATTTTGGCCTTGGTTTCCGCTTCATTTTCATTGGCAGCCTCGGCCTTCTTCCCAGGGATGGTGATGGGTATCTTTTGGAAAAATGCCAGCCGAAAAGGGGTTGTGCTTGGCATGCTGGCAGGGCTAGGCTTGACCGTTTCCTACATGCTGTTCAATGCCCATGCCGTGAAACTTGCCTTGCAAATCCCCCTGAACACAGGTCTATTTTTAGGGATTCAGCCCATTTCAGCGGGAATTTTGGGGGTGCCAGTCGGATTTTTTGCCATTTGGGCGGGAAGTTTGTTGTGGCCAGACCCCCAAGTTTTGCCAGAATCACCCTTGGCCACGCCTGAAAACCACTATCCAGGCCTCTAGTTCCTGGGCTATAATCGCGGGCTGACCTTGCTGCACCCCGTCCGACGCTGGGGGTAGCTTTTTCAAAAACCCAAAAGGTTCAAACCCACAAGGAGTCTCAATGCGTCATTACGAAATCATTTTGCTGATTCACCCGGATCAAAGCGAACAAGTTCCAGCCATGCTGGAGCGTTACAAAGGCATGATCGTTGCCGGCGGTGGAAAAATTCACCGTGTCGAAGATTGGGGTCGTCGTCAGATGGCTTACCAAATTAACAAGTTGGGCAAGGCCCACTACTTGTGCGTGAACATTGAAGCGGATCAGGCTGTGATGGCCGAACTCGAACATGCTTTCAAGTTCAACGATGCTGTTCTGCGTCACTTGACTGTTCTGAAGAAGAAAGCCGAAGCTGGCCCATCTTCCATGATGAAACAAGTCGAGCGCGAAGAAGCTCGCAAAGCCCAACAAGCCGAATTTGCAGGCTAATCACATTTGTTGACGGGAGTGACGCAAGAAAACCACCTTGAATTAACCGCTGGTATTGCAGAGCAAAAAGCAATTCGATACACACCGGCTGGCTTGCCAGTCATTGACTTGGTCCTAGAGCATGCCTCTAGCA
>CAIMUZ010000074.1 GCA_903844775.1 uncultured Burkholderiales bacterium
CAATCCGGCATCGGGAAAAGGCTCAGCCAAGATGGCGCAATCTATTTCTCCCGCGCGCAGCATCTCCATGAGTTTGACGGTGAAGTTCTCTTGCAACATCAAAGGCATTTGCGGCGCCTTCTTCATGATCTGCCGCATCAAATCGGGCAACAAATAAGGGCCAATGGTGTAGATCACACCCAAACGCAAAGTACCTGCCAAGGGGTCTTTGCCGCGCTTGGCAATTTCTTTGATCTCTGCCGCTTGCTCCAACACAAGCTGTGCGTGACGAATGATTTCTTCGCCCAAAGGCGTGGTACTCACCTCATTGGCGCTGCGCTCGAACAACTTCACGTCAAGCTCTTCCTCGAGTTTTTTAATGGCCACCGACAAGGTGGGTTGCGACACATGGCACGCATCGGCGGCCTTGCCAAAGTGCCGCTCTCGGGCCACTGCCACAATGTATTTCAGCTCAGTCAGGGTCATGCCAATTTCTCAAGCTTTCAAAAACTCTGATTTTCCACCCAACCAGCGAGCAATGTGTCGCTCGGCCATGTCGGGGTATTGTTCTAACAGCGTCGGTGCTGTTTGCCTGGCCCAATCAAGCAAATGCTCGTCTGTGGCCAAGTCGGCAAATCGCAACAAGGCGGCCCCCGATTGTCGCGCACCTAAAAACTCGCCCGGCCCCCTGATTTCTAAATCGCGTCTGGCAATTTCAAAACCATCGTTGGTGTCGACCATGGCACGCAAACGCTCTCGCGCTGTTTCACTTAAACGGCCGCCATCGGGCGTACCATACAGTAAGACACATGCAGAAGCGGCTGCACCGCGGCCCACACGCCCACGCAACTGGTGCAGCTGACTCAACCCAAAACGCTCCGCATGTTCAATCACCATCAAAGAGGCATTGGGCACATCGACGCCCACCTCGATCACTGTGGTGCTGACCAACACGCCCATCGCACCTTGTGTGAACTGGGCCATGACCTCGCGCTTTTCATTCACCGACATGCGGGAGTGCAACAAGCCCACCATCACGCCCGGCAACACTGCCGATAGCGCCTCATGGGTGGCCGTGGCGTTGGTCAAATCCAAAGCTTCACTTTCTTCGATGAGGGGGCACACCCAATACACCTGCCGACCTTCGGCCAGTTGCGCACCAATGCGGCCAATGACCTGATCACGTCGGCTGTCTGAAATCACTTTAGTGACCACCGGCGTGCGCCCAGGGGGCAATTCGTCAATGACCGACACCTCTAAATCAGCGTAATAACTCATGGCCAAAGTACGCGGAATGGGTGTGGCCGTCATCATGAGCAAGTGCGGCTCCATGCCGACATCTTGCATCTTGTCCCTGAGAGCCAAGCGTTGCGCCACACCAAAGCGATGCTGCTCATCAATGATGGCAAAGGCCAAATTTTTAAATTTCACTTGTTCTTGAATGACCGCGTGCGTCCCCACCACCAAGGCCGCTTCGCCCGACGCAATCAAGGCCAGCATTTCGGTGCGTTCTTTTTTCTTTTGACTGCCCGTGAGCCATGCCACGCGAACCCCTAAGGGGGCCAGCCAGCCCACCAATTTGGCAAAGTGTTGTTGCGCCAAAATTTCGGTGGGCGCCATCAGAGCGCACTGCCAGCCCTCATCGATGGCCAACATGGCGGCCAATGCGGCCACCACGGTTTTGCCAGCGCCCACATCGCCCTGAAGCAGGCGGTGCATAGGCACAGGCCGGGCCAAATCTTGTGCAATTTCAAAGCCCACCCTTTGTTGCGCGGCTGTGAGCTGAAATGGCAAGATTTCTTTCAATTTATCTTGCCAGCCTCCTGCCCTTGGCTTGAGTGCGGGCGCTTTTAAGGTGTCGCGCTCTTGCTTGGCCATGCGCTGGGAAAGTTGCTGCGCCAGCAACTCCTCGGCTTTGAGCCTTTGCCAGGCGGGGTGCGAGCGATCTTCCAAAGCTGCGATGGAGACATCGGGGGTGGGGTGGTGCAAATAAGTCAATGCCTGACGCAAACCAGGCGCCGACTTCCCCTTGGGCGCTGAAGGCCAGGCCATGGAAGCGGGCAATGACTCGCTCAAATCAGCGCGCGACAAAGCCCCCGCGATGGCGCGTCGCAAATAGGTTTGAGGCAAACCCGCTGAGGTGGGATAGACCGGTGTGAGCACCGATGGTAGGTCGCCGGTGGCTACCTTGAAGGCGGGGTGCATCATGGTACGGCCCAGAAAACCCCCTCGCACTTCGCCCCTGGCCCGTATCACTTGGCCCGCGGACAAGGCCTTTTGCTGCGCTGGGTAAAAACTGAAAAACCGCAAGAGGCAGGTATCAGTACCATCATCGACCGTCACCAGCAATTGGCGCCGAGGCCTTAACTGGACCTCGGCGGAGACCACGGTGGCCTCGATTTGAATGGCATCGCCTTCTCGGGCATCGGCCAGCTTGGTGATGCGGGTTTCGTCCTCGTATCGAAGCGGAATATGCAGGGCCAAATCAATGTCGCGCGCCAAGCCCAACTTGCGCATGGCTTTTTGGGGGGCAGACAGGGGTTTGGGTAAGGACAATGATGCAGGAGCAACCATGCCGCCATTGTGCCGCGGATGCGAGAGGTTCAAAGCGCCCCTCAGGGCGTTGTGATGTCTACTTTGGCCAATATAAAGGCGGACACCACGTCACGAATTGTTTTGCGTTCTGTCTGAGGCAGCGACAAATAACGGTCGACCATTTCTCGGTCAGCCAGGGCCATCTCAACAGGACCGGCATTCAGCTCAAACACGTAGGTCTTGCCAGGTGCGCGGCCAAAACGAAGTTCGTCAGGGCTCACTTGCAGCCATTCAGCCAATACACGGAGTTTGTCTTGCGTCGGCATGACTTTGCCCAACAGCCAGTTGCGCGCCGTATGGGGCGTGATGCCCCTCCCATGGTAAAGAAGGTTGAATGCGTTGGCCACCAAGGTCGGTGAAGCACGCACACCGGCACTCTCCAACGCGCCGCGCAACCGATCGGCGAATTGTTGGGGTTCTGATGCTTTGGGCATACCCGTACGGTACTGTCTTGGGTGTGCCTGAAGGTAATTAGGGATAAATACTTTCTTAAATAGGGATTACATACTGATCCTATTTACACAAATTAGATAGTCTTAATTCGCAAAGCTTTGCGCTAGGTCATGGGACAATCGTTTTTTTCAACTTGGTACGGGTCTTGTTCGGCCCTCAAGAAAACGATGATTTCTTCCGACCACAGCAATCCAAACGCCCAACGCATTTTGAGTTTGAGCGACTTTGACTTTGAGCTGCCCCCTGCCTTGATTGCCCAACACCCGGCATCCGATCGGAGCAGTTCTCGCCTTTTAGACGGGTCCGGTTCTGAACCCGCTGATCGGATTTTTAAATCTTTGCCTGTTTTGATGCATGAAGACGACTTGTTGGTCTTCAATGACACCCAAGTGGTGAAAGCGCGAATTTTTGGCGAAAAATCAACGGGCGGTAAAGTCGAGCTCTTGATCGAACGCGTCTTGCCAGGCCGCCGTGTGGTGGCGCACATGAAAGTCAGCAAAAAGCCACCTCTTGGCGCCACGCTTCTCATGGGCATCGACCACAAACAGGGGACTTCCGGTTTTGAAGCCAAGTTGATCAGCCGTTGGCCTGATGAAAAGGGCGCTTTGTTTTGCTTTGAGTTGAGCCATGAGCCGCATGCGCTCATGGCGCAATACGGCCATGTGCCATTGCCGCCTTACATTGAGCGACTCTATGACGGCAGCGCCAGTGCAGCCGAAATTGCGGAAGATGAAGCGCGATATCAAACGGTGTTTGCACGAAACCCTGGGGCGGTTGCAGCGCCGACTGCGGCTTTGCACTTTGACGACGCACTTTTGAGTCAACTGAAAGACAGGGGGGTGCGGACGGCCAGTGTCACATTGCATGTAGGCGCCGGCACCTTTCAGCCCGTCAAAACAGAAAATATTGCTGAGCACACCATGCACTCCGAATGGTATGACATCCCGGAAACCACTCAACACGCTTTGCGAGAATGCAAATCCAGGGGCGGCAAAGTATGGGCGGTGGGAACCACCTCGGTCAGAACTTTAGAGTCTTGGGCCCAATCAGGCCAAACCCAAGGCGACACCGACATCTTCATCACGCCAGGCTTTGAATTTCAGTGGGTCGACTGCCTCATCACCAACTTTCATTTGCCCAAGAGCACCTTGATGATGTTGGTCAGCGCCTTTGCGGGTTACGAGCATGTGATGCGTTTGTACGCACATGCCATCTCTCAGCAGTATCGTTTTTTCAGTTATGGCGATGCCATGTTGCTGAAACGGACTCAAGCCCTTTCAAAAAACCCTACCTAGAATGAAGCATGCTTCAATTTGAACTTCTCAAAACAGACCCGCACAGCCACGCGCGAAGAGGCCAGTTGACCTTGAACCACGGTGTGATTCAAACACCGATTTTCATGCCTGTAGGCACCTACGGCACCGTCAAGGGCGTGATGCCGCGCAGCCTCGAAGAAATGGGCGCGCAAATTATTTTGGGCAACACCTTCCACCTGTGGATGCGGCCTGGCCTTGACATCATGAAAAGTTTTGGTGGCTTGCATGGCTTTGAAAAATGGAAGAAGCCCATCCTCACTGATTCAGGTGGCTTCCAAGTTTGGTCCTTGGGCGCGATGCGCAAAATCACCGAAGAAGGCGTGCATTTTTCTTCACCTGTCAATGGCGACAAGCTCTTCATGTCGCCCGAGGTGAGCATGCAAATTCAAACCACTTTGAATTCGGACATTGTGATGCAGCTTGATGAGTGCACCCCTTACGAAACCAAGGGGCATCTCACCACGGAAGAGGAGGCCCGCAAATCGATGGAGATGAGTTTGCGTTGGGCAACTCGCAGCAAAAACGAATTTGCGCGACTGGAAAATCCCAATGCTTTATTTGGCATTGTTCAAGGCGGCATGTTTGAGAACTTGCGCCAAGAATCTTTAGACCAATTGGTTGAAATGAATTTTCCTGGTTATGCCATTGGGGGCGTGAGCGTAGGCGAACCCAAAGCGCAAATGTTGGAAATCATGGCGCACACCCCCCATCGTTTGCCAGCGCACAAGCCGCGCTACCTGATGGGCGTGGGAACGCCCGAAGATTTGGTAGAAGGTGTGGCGCAAGGCGTAGACATGTTTGACTGCGTCATGCCCACACGAAATGCGCGCAATGGCACCGTGTTCACTCGCTTTGGCGATTTGAAACTCAGAAATGCGCGCCATAAATCAGACCCGCAGCCTCTGGACACATCCTGCACATGTCATGCATGTGCAGGCACTTCAGGTGTGTCTTGGGACGAAGGCGGTCGAGAAGGATTTAGCCGAGCCTATTTGCATCACCTAGATCGCTGCGGAGAAATGCTGGGGCCCATGCTGACCACGATTCACAATCTGCACTATTACCTGAACCTGATGACGGAAGTGAGAACCGCATTAGAGGCGGCAACTTTTACAAACTTCCAAGCCCAATTCAAACAAGAGCGCGCACGCGGCGTTTAAGTTGACATTAATTTAAATGCGCTGACCTGCGTTGATCTGCCTTAACCCACCTTAAGCAGGCGTGGTGAAAACGGTCAGCACGCCGGTGTAGCCATACAGGTGATGGTGCGCAATTTCACCACTGGCAAAAAATCCCACCAAGGGTACATCGCCCAAAGAGTGACGAATCCACTGCAACTCTGCGCTGGGCCCACCAAAGTGCGGTCCACCGCGACCAGAACAACTGACATAAACAGCTCCCGCAATGCGCCGGGCAGGATGCGGCGCGGCTTCTGCTTCACTGGCAGCCAATGCATGTGCTGTTTCAAGGCTCAATGTTTCAGGTTCTAACTCTTCTCTGATTTCGGCGCAGATGCGTCTCAAATCAGATTTGGCAGCTTGCAGACTCATTTGGCAAAACGCCAACTTTTGTCCCGCCTCAACATGATCGGCAATGGCCACGCCTTTGCGGGCAGGATCAAGCCCAACGATGTGCCGCACACGAACATCAACGCCCAAGCTGCCCGTTCGACCCACACCTTGCTGCCCCGCTGACGTCAAACCCACCAGTGTTGATCGAACGGCTTGTAAAGCCGATTGAGGCTCACTGAGCGACACATTCAAATCTTTCAACAAGATGTCCAACGCGGGCTCCCCATCCAAGGCGTAAACCACATGCCCTTCAGCCTCTGTGATTTTTCTCTCTTTGCTGATGGGCGCGCAACCTTGCGTGACGCGCGAAAGAATCTGAACTTCAGAGGACCAGGCCACACCACTCAGCCCCCCCGTGAACACACCCTGCTTGTGCGTCACAGACACCCTGTCTATTTTTTCTGGGGCTGTGTTTTCATGCGCTTGTTGCCAAGCAAATTGCACCGCTTCATGTCTGCTGGCCGTTAGCCCGCCAAACAAATAGCCTGTTTTTGTGCGGCCGGCCATTTCCGCAATCAACTCGGCCAACTCTGGCGTTTGCGGATCGGCATGCACCAAGGCAGACGACGCTTCAAAACTGGCGGCCAAGGGCTGCGCACCCGAGAACACCCGATACTGATGATCTGGTAAATCACACAGCATGAGGGCCATGCCAGGCTCATCAAAATACTCTGCATTGTTGGCTGCAACACCCACGCCCACCGTACCAGCCCAGTCCTTGACCATGGGCAATTCTTGTTGCAAGTGCGCCAAGATCAAAGCTGCATCACTGGCATAGTAGTCAGTGATGTAAAGCAGCCCCAATGGCGGTTGCGCCGCATGGCCTGGCAGGGTCATCTGTGCGCGCAACTGTGCAATGACCAAGCCCGCTGCCATGCGCCACTGCGGATGTGTGGCATGCCCAAAAGGAAACAAATTCATGACGGCTTAGGTTGTCGGTTTGGCTGCCGGCTTGGCCGTTTTTCGAGCGCTTGAAGGACGCGATTTGGCTGCTGGCTTTCTTTTTCTGGGTGACTTAGCCGCTTTGGGCGCATCTTTCATGGCCTTGGCGGCCACATCTTTGACGGCTGCCGCTGCAATGTTTTGGAATTGTTGCGTGAGCGAGCCCCACCACTGCATGGGGTCAACAGCAGGACCATTTTCTTCGGAGGGCTCTGCTGGTTTTGGGTCTGGCGCGGTCTTGTTCAAGTCGGGCATTTTGGCGGTAAAGGCTTTGGCCAAATCCTGCATGTTCACATTCATGCCTTGCAAGGTTGAGAGTGTCATCTTTTGAACTTCAAGCGCTTGTATTGTGGCTTTCAGCGCATGGGTGTTTTGCTCCAACCAAAACTGCACCGTTTTGAGTTCTTGAATGCGCTTGTCAAGTTCCTCCACATTCAGAGTGGGGGCCACCCAACTGGCCATGTTGGGCATGCCCTGGGGTGAGCCCTTGGCGCCAGGATTGGCGGCTTGGCCCAAGTTTTGTAAAAAGTCAAAACCAGGCACAAATTTTCCGAATCCGAATGCAGAGGGGTCGCTCATGGTGGGCTCCAAAGAGTGTGTATCGATGTGAAGCTTAACCCATCGTCAAATTGCGTCAACTTGGCGACGGCTTTTGAATGTATCTCGGCTAAGCTTTGGGTCTATCAAAGGAGACATCTGATGTTGACACTCTGCGGCTTTGGCGCCAGCAACTACTACAACAAAGTGAAATTGGTCTTGTTAGAAAAAGCCATCCCCTTCTATGAAGAATTGAAATGGGTGGGACAAGCAGACCTTCAAGCCAGCCCCTTGGGCAAGATTCCTTATATAAAAACAGAAGAAGGTGTGCTGTGTGAGTCGGCCGTCATGGTCGAATACCTTGAGCAGAAATACACCGCGCAGGCACTCATGCCAAAAGACCCTTATGCGGCAGCGAAGGCCAGAGAACTGAACCTTTTTCTCGATCTTCATTTGGAATTGGTGGCACGCAATTTGTACCCCGAAGCTTTTTTTGGCGGCAAAGTCAGCGACGCCGTCAAAGAGAAAGTGAGCGAACAGTTGCAAAAGAACATCGCCGCATTTTCCAAACTCGTGACATTTGAAACTTTCATCGGCGGCCCTGAACTAACGCTGGCCGATTGCTCGGCGGCCGTGCATCTGCCCTTGATCACCGCAGTGACTAAAACCATTTATGGCCGTGATTTTTTAGCTGACTTGCCTGTGAAGAATTACATGAAGATGTGGTCGGAACGTCCCAGCATGCAACGCGTGCACGCCGACCGCAAAGCCAATAACGAGCTGTTTTTAGCGCGCATGCAAAGCAAGCCTTAAATTCAGCTGAAATTAAAATTGGGGAGGACGGCGATCGCGCAGGCTGGCCAGGCCTTCCTTCACATCGGGGCCTGCAAAACCCATGAACTCAAGTGCCAGAGACGCATCGAAACTAGGGCCTGCTTGTCGCAACCAATTGTTCAACGCATATTTGGTCCAACGAATGGCTGTTTGACTGCCATTGGCCAATCGATCGGCCACGTCATAAGCCTTTTTCAGCAAGTCTTCTTCTTCCACGGCCAAGGATATCAAGCCGATGCGCTCGGCCTCTTCACCGCTGACGGGTTCACACAGCAAAAGGTAATACTTGGCCTTGGCCATGCCACACAGCAAAGGCCAAATGATGGCCGCATGATCACCTGCAGCCACACCCAAGCGGGTATGACCATCCACAATTTTTGCTGTTTTGCTTGCGATGGAAATGTCTGCCAGCAAACCCGCCACCAAGCCCGCACCCACGGCTGGGCCATGCATGGCACTGACGATGGGTTTGTCGCAGTTGATGACGTTGTAAACCAAGTCGCGAGCTTCTTTCCAAACGCGAGTGCGAATGTCAAAGTCGCGCGCCATGTCTTCAACCAAGGTAAAGTCGCCACCGCCAGAAAAGCCCAAGCCTTCGCCTCGCAAAACCGCTGCACGAACACTGTCGTCACGAGACACATCGCGCCAAATCTCGGCCAACTCCCAATGAGCCTCATGGCCAGCGGTCGGTAACTTACCGTTACCGCCAGGGCCGTCTGCTTTCATTTGAATGTCTAAAACAGTTTGATTGGCACCGCGGCGTGTAATGCGCAGGGTTTTGTATTTGCTGTAGTCAATGTTGTCGTGCATCTTCTTTTCCTCAAAAGTTTGTTTCTCATTGTCGCCTAACTTTTCGCAAGATGCCGGCCTTACTTGATGTGCATCAATAAGCATCCGCCTAAAGTTCCTTACGATGAAGGCATCGGTGAAGAGGTCTTCACAAGGAGGTCTGTCCATGAAAAACGAACTGCAAACTGAATCTCTCAGACAACTACTGCTGGCTCAAAAAGTTCAGCTGATTGACAAGATGCGCCAAGAAAGGGGTGGCCTCAAAAGTCGCGCAGAAGCGGCCAGCGACCAGCTCTCTGCCTCCGAACAATCACACGCGCAAAACATCACCGAACGTGACACCGCTTTTGCCATTCAAGAACACGATGTCACAGAAATAGAAGCCATTGACCGGGCGCTTCAACGCATTGCAAGTGGTGGGTATGGCATTTGCCTAGCCTGCGAAGGTGAAATACCAGTCACACGCTTGCTAGCGTTTCCGGCTGCATTGCGATGCATTGGGTGTCAAACCGCAGAAGAGAAAGTGGCCAAAGGCGCGATCTGCTGATCGATGGCACCCAACAGGCTTTGACCATCTTTGCCCTTCATCTCAATTCGAATGGTGTCACCAAACTTCATAAATTCAGTTGAGGGTTTGCCATCCAAGATGGTTTCAATGGCACGCTTTTCGGCAATGCAGCTATAGCCCTTGACCCATTCAGGCTTGCCGTTAACGTCCACGCTTTTGTTGCTCACCGTGCCACTGCCCACAATGGTGCCAGCGCGCACGTTGCGTGTCTTGCAAATATGGGCAATCAGTTGGCCAAAATGAAAAGTCATCTCAGGGCCGGCTTCGCACATGCCGACTTTGCGGCCATTCCATGTGGATTGCAAAGTTAAATGCACTCGACCTTGGTCCCAGGCATCACCTATTTCGTCCAAGGTCACTGCAACAGGGCTGAAGGCCGTGGCAGGTTTACTTTGAACGAAGCCAAATCCTTTTGACAGCTCATCGGGGATGAGATTGCGCAAACTCACATCGTTGGCAATCATGACCAACCGTATGCCATCCAAAGCATTTTCTGGCGAGACGCCCATGGGCACATCACCTGTGATCACTGCAATTTCAGCTTCAAAATCAATGCCAAACGCCTCGTCCGGACAAACCACATCATCGCAGGGACCTAGAAAATCATCGCTGCCGCCCTGGTACATGAGGGGATCGTTGTAGAAGCTTTCGGGCACCTCTGATTTGCGTGCGGCACGCACCAACTCCACATGATTCAGGAAAGCAGAACCATCGGCCCATTGGTAGGCTCGAGGCAGCGGCGCCATGCATTGTTTGGGATCAAACGGAAAGGCATGACGCGCCTTGCCATTGTTCAAGGTCAGGTACAAGTCTTCCAGTTGTGGGGCTAAAAAATTCCAGTCGTCTAGAACCTGTTGCAATCGCTGTGCAATGCCGGTCGCATAATGGGCGGTGCTGAGGTCACGCGATACCACCACCAACTGGCCATCACGCGATCCGTCTTTGTAGGTTGCCAATTTCATAGGTTTGTCTTTGTTATTTTGCAATTGAATTAAAGCATCCGATCAGTTTAACCAATCTATCTCCCTCTAGAATTTCTAAGATTCAAAAGTTCTTCAAAATTAGCCTCAACAAACCCTGAGCAGACCCCCCAACTCATTATTTTCATGGATGTAGGACACCTTCTTCTTGCAAGCCCAAGCCGGCAAAAGCTGGTGGCCTTGAGCGCGCTGGTTTTGGTTGTGCATTTGTGGCTGCTGCTGACATCAGGGGAGAGCCTATGGCGACTGCATTCTGAATCTCAAAAATTAGGGCCTTTGCAAACTCGCGTCATCCAGTCGGTAACGCCAACCCCTCAAGCCCATACCGAAAAGTCTACGAATCAGGTGCGGTCAGCTGCGAAAGCAAAATCCAAGCCGCCACAAGCCGCTTCCAGCGAAGCAACTTCCTCGATCGCAGACCTTAGCGCCGTTGCAAGCGCCGCACTGCCAGAGCCGCTCCCGGTCTTGAATGAGAGTCCCATTGATGCTGTCAATGAGTTACCGTCGCCCGTTGCAGAATCTGTCGCGCCCACGGTCGCTGAAAAAGCAGCAGAGGCGCCAGCAGCAGTCTCCACCCAAGACAATGCCTTGGTCGCAAAATCAGGCAATTTTCCCGCCAATGTCCAAATTAACTATACGCTCACCGGACAAGAGCGGGGCCTCAACTATTACGCCTCAGGCGCCTTAAAGTGGCAAGTCAAGTCGGCTACTAGCGCACCGAGAAACTATGAAGCCGAGCTGCGTGTTCGGGCTTTTTTGGTGGGCACCCGGGTGTGGCGCAGTCAAGGTGCGCTTGCCGACCAAGGGCTTGTTCCGCAAAAGTACACCGACAGTTGGCGCGGCGAGCGAGCCGCCCACTTTGATGCAGTGCAACGCAGAATCACCTTCAGCGGCAATACGCCCAGTGCAGAAATGCAAGCGGGCGCGCAGGATCAGGTGAGTTTGTTCATTCAAATGGCGGCGGCCATCGCCGCACAAAATTTCAAGACAGGCTCAGAGTTGTCTGTTCAAACAGCGACGGCTCGCGACGCTGTCAATTGGCGTCTCACCTACAAATCGGACGAGCTCATTGAAATTAAGGGGGAGCGGCTCGAAACTCAGCGTTGGATTTGCTTACCCCGTGGCAAATTCGACAGTCAAATTGAAATGTGGTTGTCTAAAAATCATAGCGGCATGCCCGTTCGCATCAAAATTACACAGGTCAATGGCAATTTCATCGACTTGGAAATGAACGGCTCTGAGGCTTTACCACCTTTGGTGAACTGAGCACTCAAGCTCAGCAAACTCCGGTGTCCGATGTTTGTTTTTGACAGCACTTGAAAAAATTTGCAAAAGCCTTGTCTAAATGGCTCAGACTTCAGTCAGAATGTCACCATGAACTTGTTGTATGAATCCGAATCCTTCGCCGTCATGCATGTGTTGGCCAATGAAACCGGTGAGGCGGCACCCGTCTCTAAAGTGCCCACGCTGGAGCGTCACGGTTTTGAGATTGTTGACAAACGTTCGGGCAAAGAAGTTTATCTAGATGGCTCTTGGGCAGAGATGTTCCAAATGCACATCCAAGCATGGCAACAAAATACCCCCACCCAAGAAGAGGTTGAAGACACCCTCGAGCGCTACACAGGCTTAGCGCAACAGCCGGTGGTCGTTCACTGAGGCGTCTCATCTTGTGGGGCCAGCCATCGGTAAAGTGGCACCACAATCAACAGCACCGCAATCAGGCGACAAACTTGAAACGCCGTCACAATGGGCGCGCCCAATTCCAGTACTTTGGCAGTGATCGCCATCTCAGCAATGCCACCTGGCGATGTGCCTAAAATCAATGTGGCGGGATGCAAACCTGTGCCCAAAGCCAAAGCCCAGCCAAAAGCACCCGACAACATCATCATGCCCAAGGTGCCCAAGCTCACGGTCCAAAGCCACTTGGGCGCGGTCTGAATAAACTCACGCTTGAAGCGCACGCCCAAGCTGATGCCGATGAACATTTGTGCCATGCTGGACATTTCTGAAGAAATGGCCGTCCACTGAATGCCCAAGAGCGTCAGCACCATGGACACCAGCAAGGGCCCCATAAACCAGGGGTTATTTCTTTTGATGGCCATCATCAGAAGTGCACCCGCACTGGTTGCCATTGCCAAGTAGAAAATGCCCGGCCATTCCAAATTGCGGGGGCCCGGCAACAAACTGCTGTTCACGTGCAAACCCCAATGGGACTGAAACCATTGCATGCCAAAGGGCACGCAAACCACCACCAAGACCAGACGCATGCTGTGTGACGCCGCGACCAAATCTGTTCGGGCGCTGTATCGGTCTGCCATCAGCGTCATCTCAGATGCGCCGCCGATAGCCCCTGCGAAATAGCTCGTGGCACGCCTTTGTGAGGCAGAAAGACCATACATTTCATGCGCGTTGCGAGCGTGAAGCCACAAACCAAAGCCAAATCCGATGGCCAATGCCCAAGCAATGCCCAGCAAAATGGCCCACCAAAGGCTCAACACCATGCGTCCTACCTCGGCCGTGAAATACAAGCCCAAGGCACAGGCAATCACCCATTGCCCCACATTGCGCAAATAGCCTGAGCTTCTCATCGATACACCGCAAATCGAAAAAGCGGCCGTGCACAAAAGTGGGCCCAGCATCCAGGGAATGGGCATGCGAAGCCATTCCGCCAAGAATGCGCCGGCAACGCCCAGCACAAGGGTGATGACAACTTGGCAAATGTGTTGAAAAGAGCGCAAAAAAAAGCCTGGAAAAAAGTAGTTGTCAGCTTGCAGTGTAAACCCAGGCCTTCAGATCCAAGACACAAATGCTTCCCCGAATCTGGCAAAGCCTTCTCGTCCCTGCGACAATGTTGCCTATGAATCACGCTTATATT
The DNA here is from genome assembly GCA_903844775.1 of uncultured Burkholderiales bacterium. GTDB lineage: Bacteria > Pseudomonadota > Gammaproteobacteria > Burkholderiales > Burkholderiaceae_C > Limnohabitans_A. The sequence continues at coordinate 13,440 of CAIMUZ010000074.1, forward strand.
TTGACGCTCTCCTGCCCCGACAGAACAGGCATCGTGCATGCTGTCTCGGGCTTCTTGCTAGAGCGCGGCGGCAACATTGAAGAGGCCGCTCAATACAACGACCCTGACACCGGCCTGTTTTTCATGCGCGTGCAGTTTGCTTGCGACCAAGTGAGCGAGACCGATTTACGCAGCCAACTGGTCAGTTTGGCCGCCACGTTCCAAATGACTTGGAAACTGCACAACACCCAACAACCCATGCCGGCCGTCATTTTGGTCAGCAAAGAAGGCCATTGCCTCAACGATTTGCTGTTTCGCTGGAAAAGCGGTTTGCTGCCCATCGACATTCGCGCCATTGTGAGCAATCACCGCGAGTTCTACCAACTGGCCGCCAGCTACAACGTTCCCTTTCACCATATTCCCGTGAGCACTGCCAACAAAGCTGAGGCCGAGGCCAAACAGTACGAGGTCATTCAGGCCGAAGGCGCCGAGCTGGTGGTGCTGGCGCGCTATATGCAAATTTTGTCGGACGATTTGTGTCACAAATTATCGGGACGTGCCATCAACATTCACCACTCCTTCCTGCCCAGCTTCAAGGGTGCCAAGCCTTATTACCAAGCACACGATCGCGGCGTCAAATTGATTGGTGCCACGGCGCACTATGTGACAGCCGATCTGGACGAAGGCCCCATCATTGAACAAGACGTGGCACGGGTGGATCACTCTAAAACAGTCGAGGCTCTGACCACCCAAGGGCGTGATACTGAAAGCCAAGTGTTGGCTCGTGCCGTGAAATGGCACAGCGAACACCGCGTACTTTTGAACGGTCACAAAACCGTGATCTTCAAATGATTTTGATTTGTATTTTTAAAAGATGGCCATGAACGCACTCACCAACATCGAAGCCCTGTCCCGCGCCGATCGACAAGCGCAAGTGTTGAAAGCCTTGAGCGCCGTCCTGCCTGCACACGCATTGCTTTACACCTTGGAAGACACTGTGCCTTATGAGTGCGATGGTCTCACGGCCTACCGTGAACGACCCTTGGTGGTGGCCTTGCCCGAAACAGAAATCCAAGTGCAAGAAGTTTTGAAAGCTTGCCACGCATTGGCCGTCCCGGTTGTCGCAAGGGGTGCCGGCACCGGTTTGTCGGGCGGCGCCATGCCTCACAAGCTGGGGGTCACTTTGTCGATGGCCAAGTTCAACCAGATTGTCAAAATAGACCCCCATTCTAGAACCGCCGTTGTTCAGTGCGGTGTTCGAAACTTGGCCATTTCTGAAGCGTCCGCGCCGCATGGTCTGTATTACGCACCAGATCCGTCTAGCCAAATTGCTTGCACCATTGGCGGCAACGTTGCCGAAAATTCAGGCGGTGTGCACTGCCTCAAATACGGCCTCACTTTGCACAATGTGCTTAAGGTCAAAGGCTTCACCATCGAGGGTGATGCGGTGACATTTGGCAGCGACGCGCTGGACACTTCTGGCTTTGATTTGTTGTCGGTGTTGGTGGGCAGCGAAGGCATGTTGGCCATCACCACCGAAGTGACTGTCAAGCTGGTGCCCAAACCTCAACTGGCGCGTTGCATCATGGCCAGCTTTGATGACATTCGCAAAGCTGGCGATGCGGTGGCAGCTGTCATTGCAGCGGGCATCATTCCAGCCGGTTTGGAAATGATGGACAAGCCCATGACCGCAGCGGTGGAAGATTTTGTTCACGCGGGATACGACTTGGATGCCGCGGCCATTTTGTTGTGCGAAAGCGATGGCACACCTGAAGAAGTTGAAGAAGAAATTGGTCGCATGAGCGATGTGTTGCGGGGTTGCGGCGCCACCGCCATTACCGTGAGCAAAGACGAGGCCGAGCGCTTGCGTTTTTGGAGTGGTCGTAAAAATGCATTTCCTGCATCGGGCCGAATCAGCCCTGACTACATGTGCATGGACTCCACCATTCCGCGCAAACGATTGGCCGACATTTTATTGGCCATTGCCGAGATGGAAAAAAAATACCAACTGCGCTGCGCCAATGTGTTTCATGCGGGCGATGGGAACTTGCATCCCCTCATTTTGTTTGATGCCAACGACCCGGATCAATTGCACCGCTGTGAACTGTTTGGCGCAGACATCTTGGAAACCAGTGTGGCCATGGGCGGCACCGTCACGGGCGAACATGGCGTGGGCATTGAAAAGCTCAACAGCATGTGTGTTCAGTTTTCAACAGAAGAAAACACACAAATGTTTGCCTTGAAAAAAGCCTTTGATCCCATGGGTTTGCTGAACCCTGGCAAGGTCATTCCGACGCACAATCGGTGTGCCGAATACGGCAAGATGTTGGTTCGCGGCGGGAAAATCTCACACCCCGATTTGCCGCGTTTTTAATCAACGTCAAGCACTCTCAACCCAGCCTAAGTGCTGGGTTTTTCAATGTCGTGATCCAAAAATAGCGGTACCAACGCGGACGCAGGTACTGCCCTCGGCGATGGCCACCCCTAAATCAGCGGTCATACCCATCGACAGGGTGTCCAAGTTCAATCCGACCGCATTCAAACTGTCAAACAATTCTTTGGCTTGGTGGTGTACCGCGCGCGTTGCAGCCTCATTTTCGGCAGGTTCTGGAATGGTCATCAGGCCGCGTAATTTCATCTGGGGCAGCTTGGCAACGGCCTGCGCCAAGGCCAAAAGATCATGGGGCGATACACCTGATTTGTTGGCGCCGCCATCGACATTGACCTGCAAACAAACTTGAAGCGGTGGCAAATGAGCAGGCCTTTGTGCGGACAAACGTTCCGCAATTTTCAAGCGGTCAAGGCTGTGCACCCAAGCAAAATTTTCAGCCACAAGCTTGGTCTTGTTACTTTGAATGGGGCCAATGCAATGCCACTCCAAAGGCAAGTCTGCCAATTCGGCCATTTTGTCGACGCCTTCTTGAATGTAATTTTCGCCAAACGCGATTTGGCCCGCCGCATAAGCTTCGCGCACAGCCTGCGCTGGCATGGTCTTAGAAACTGCCAGAAGCTTGACGGCTTCTGCAACACGCCCTGCCGACACAGCCGCAAGCTCAATTTGCTGGCGCACTCGCTGAAGGTTCTCTGAAACTGGGGTATTCATAGGGACAAGGTTACCAAATCTCTGGGCACATCGGAAATTCAAAGACATTACCGCGCCTGTTCGGGACGTTTAATTTCGGCAAGCACCTTGACACTTTGAAGCAAATTTCACTCAAAGTCCCAATCTGATGGACAATCTCAACCTTGCACATTTCTTCAACCCTTTCAATCGACAATTATGAGCAGCCTGAACGCAAAAACCTACGAATCCGCACCTTCACAAAACGTCGCCTTCTTGGGCCTTGGTGTCATGGGTTATCCCATGGCTGGCCATCTGGCACTCGCAGGTCACGCCGTCACGGTTTACAACCGAAGTGCCGCCAAAGCTGCCGCATGGTGCCAAGAATTTGCGACGTCCAAAAAACCTGCCCACGCCCCCACGCCCCGTGAAGCGGTGAAAGATGCCGACATCGTTTTTTGCTGCGTTGGCAATGACGAAGACTTGCGCGCTGTGGTCTTGGGTGCCGATGGTGCCTTTGCCGGCATGAAAAAAGGTGCCATTTTGGTCGACCACACCACGGCCTCTGCCAACGTAGCGCGCGAGTTGTATGCCGCCGCCAAAGCGCTAGGCCTGCACTTCATTGACGCACCCGTCTCGGGCGGTCAGGGCGGCGCGCAAAATGGTTTGCTCACTGTGATGTGCGGCGGTGACACCGCTATTTTTGAAAGCACTCGCCCCGCTGCCATGGCTTTTTCCCGAGCCTACACCCTGATGGGCGAGTCAGGTGCCGGTCAATTGACCAAAATGGTGAATCAAGTTTGCATTGCCGGCTTGGTGCAAGGTTTGTCAGAAGCCATTGCCTTTGGCCAAAAAGCAGGTCTCGATATGAATCTGGTGTTGGACGTCATTGGCAAAGGTGCTGCCCAAAGCTGGCAAATGGACAATCGCGGCAAAACCATGGTGGCCGATAAATTCGACTTCGGCTTTGCCGTGGACTGGATGCGCAAAGATTTGGGCCTGGTCATGGACGAAGCCAAGCGCAATGGCGCTCGCTTGCCCGTGACAGCCCTGGTCGATCAGTTCTATGCCGATGTCCAGCAAATGGGTGGTAAGCGTTGGGACACTTCAAGCTTGATCAAACGTCTGGGTTGATCAAATTTTAGGCTGCGCTTGCGGTGTCAAAGGTTGTGCGCTGATGCGCTTCAGTTCCTCGTCAGTGATGGTTTCGAAAACGCGAACCACTTTCACCACACCCCCGACACTGCCACTGCGTGCAATTTCAGAAGCGCGTTGCGCTTCACGGGCCGTGACTCGGCCCATCAAATAAACCACGCCGCGTTCGGTAATGACTTTAAAGGCGTTTGATTGCAAGTCTTTGGCGTCAACCAAAAGCGCCTTGATTTGACCTGTGATGATGACGTCCTTGGAACGTTGCGTTAAAGAGCTGGCTGGCTCAACCACCAGATCATTGACGACGGAACTGACGTTCTCTTGGCTTTTGGCCAAACGCTCAGCGCGCTCTTTTTCAGCAGCAGAACCAACTTCACCCGTGAGCAACACCATGCGGTTGTAACTGGTCACGTTGACATGCGCGCCGCCGCTCAAATTTTGACGCAAGCCCTGCGCCGTGCGCAATTCAATGCCCTCGTCTTCCAATTGAATGCCGGTGGTTCGACGGTCAATGGCCACAAAGCCACTCATCACTGCACTGCCCAATATGATGGGTGCGCAAGCAGACAAGCTGGCGATGGCAGCGCAGGCCGCCAAGCTGGATAGCATCAGGCGTTTGAAATTGAATGTCATTTGAGCAGTCCTTTAAGAATCTTTGACTATTTTATATCTGGCAATGAAAGGGCAAGGGCCCCATCTGAAGTTTAGGAAACAGCATCTTGATCGCCCATCAACTGCGCATCGACACCATCACACAAACAATGCAGCGCAAGTTGCTGCACCTCTCGAATGCGCGCTGCGCGGTCATGCGGAATACCCACATGCACATCGGTTTCTCGCAAAGCCTTGGCGACAGCGCCGCCGCCTTTTCCCGTGAGTGCAATGACCGTCATGTCGCGTTCGTGTGCGGCATGAAGTGCACGCATCAGCCCCTCCTCTTCACCGTTGGCTGTGAGGAGCAACAAGACATCACCTGCTTGACCCAGCGCACGAACTTGGCGCGCCAAACTGGCATAGGCGGGGTCACCCAAGCCCTCATGCCGTAAAGCAATGGCCGCCAACTCGGGTCGCTCACGTTCGAACCCCCCCACAAACAAGCTGGCGAAATATTGCGCCAAGGCCGCAGCGCTGCCCTCACCGCAGACCAACACTTTGCCACCACTGGTGACACAGGCCATCAGCGCCTGAACCCCCGCATCCAAGGGCTTGGCCAAAGTTTCGGCCGCTTGATATTGAAGGTCGGCGCTGTCGATAAAGTGTTGTTGAATGCGCAGGTCTAGCATGGTGGTGATGATACCCCCAGGCAATGGGCGCAGGCCAGTAAGGCCCTTAAGAATTCGCCTCAAAGGCGGCCTTCAACCAGACCATGCCGTCCGGCTCCCAAGCCACCACATCGAAGCGACTGGGAGGCAGCACTCGCCAGCGCCATAGAAAATAGCGTGCCGCAAAAACTATTCGCCGTTGCTTGGTCGCCCCAATGCTGCCCAAAGCACCTCCAAATCGACTCCCGGCGCGTTGGCGAACCTCGACAAACACCACCGTGCTGTCGGATTCTTGCAAAATGAGGTCAATTTCACCACCACCCCGTCCAGGCGTTCGATAATTGCGCTGTAACAAACGCAAACCTTGTTGTTGCAAAAATTGAAGGGCGGCCTCTTCGGCGTCATCACCGCGTTGCTTGGTGGTCTGTTTTGCCAATGTTTTGCTTTGACTTGTTGGATTGAGGAACACCATTGACTTCACCTTCTGAAAATTCTGAAGCCGCTTCAGCAGTGCCTACTTTGACATCGCTGGCTTCTGTCTATGGCAAAGCCTTGCAGGCGGCGCACGAGGCTGTGGGTCCGCAGAACCACCCCGCCAGCACACTGTATGTGGTGGCCACCCCTATTGGCAATCTGGCCGACATCACTTTGCGCGCTTTGTATGTCCTTGAAAGGGCCGACACTTTGGCCTGCGAAGACACACGTCACACCCAGCAGATGCTTCGCGCGTATGGCTTAGACAGAAACAATTCACAAGTGTTGGCCGTCCATCAACACAATGAAACTGAAGCCGCCGCCCAAGTGATTGCGCGTTTGGCAAAAGGTGAGCGCGTGGCTTATGTGAGCGATGCCGGCACACCCGCCATCAGCGATCCCGGTGCGCGTTTGGTCGCGGCTGTGGCGGTAGCGGGTTACCGCGTGATGCCCTTGCCGGGGGCCAGCAGCGTCACGACCCTGCTCAGCGCGGCGGGGGTGATGGGTGAAGGTGGATTTGTGTTCATCGGATTTTTATCTTCTAAGGCAACAGAGAGACAACGTGCCATTGAAATTCTGATGGGTGAGTCGCGCGCCATCGTCTTGCTGGAAGCCCCGCATCGCATCGAAGCCTTGGCGCAGGCACTTTCAAGCCTGGGCACACGATGGGTCACGGTAGGGCGCGAATTGACCAAACAGTTTGAAACCGTGCACACCTTGGAAGCCCAAAATCTTTCCGCATGGTTTGCAGAAACCCCCGACCATGTTCGCGGTGAATTTTCGCTGGTGATTCACGCTTTGGAAAAACCCAAGCAAGAGAGCGTGGCCACTTTAGACGCGACCAGTTTGCGGACGCTTAAATTGCTACTGACCGAATTGCCTTTAAAGACCGCTGTCAAGCTGACCAGCGACATCACGGGCGCATCTAAGAACGTGGTGTACGACACCGCGCTGAATTTGAAAAAAGGTTTGGACTAGTGCTGGGAAGATGAAGTGGGTCAGCGGTTGCGCAATCCCAACCACATCACCGTTCCCACCACCAAGGCGGCCCCCACCAACTGAATGGGTGCGATGGCTTGGTCTAATAAAGCCCAAGCCAGCATCAAGGCAAAAACGGGCTCAACGTTCATGATGGCCGAATTGCCCACCACGCCGAGTTTTGGCAGCACCGTAAACAGGATGGTGAAGGCGGTGCCGTACAAAAATGTCAACATGCCCAGACCCCACCAACCGGCGGGTGCTTGCGGCATGTGAAAACCACCTTGGCTGATGGCCACCGCAATGGCCAAAATTCCGACCAAGGTCATTGTCGAAAACGTGCGCAAACGGCCATCAAGGCCTGCCGTTTCATGTTGGGTGTAGACCAAGGCCAAGCCAAACGTAGCAGAAGCTGCAAGTGCAAACGCGACGCCAGTGCCAATTTGGGCCCAGTGCTCTGCAGCGCCCAAGCCGGACGCGGCGCCCAAAACATCCAACGCCAAGGCCAACCCAAACAAAATCAGTGGCATGCTCCAAATGACAGCTTTTTCAGGTTGGTGTTTGTACAGCACACGGGCCCAAAATGCGGTGGACAAGGGGTAAGTGTTGAACGCCAATAAGGCCAAGGCCACTGGCAATCTGGCCACCGAGGAATACAAGCAAACGCTTTGAACTGCGATCAAGCCGCCAATGATCAGCAGGTATTTTTGATGTTGCGTCTGGATTTGGATTTGAACTTTTTGTTGCCACAAAATCAAGCCTACGACGAGGGCTGTCACGGCACTTCGAAAGCTGACGGCCGTCACCACATCGACACCATTGTTGAACGCAAAACGGGCAGACACATGGTTGGCGCCCATCATCAAGGCGACCAGCAATAAGGTGGCAAACGCCGTGGTGGACAGGGCTTTGGATTTTTCAGTCATGCACTGATTGTGCAGGATACAGGCCACGCACGCTGGCATGCAAACGACTGAGGCCCAGCAAGGTGTCGGTGTAGGGGGTGTCGACCTGCGTGAGCTGCCCCAACTCACGGACGACGCTGACCAAGGCATCGAGCTCGACGGTTTTGCCGGCTTCCACATCCTGCAACATGGAAGTTTTAAAAGCCCCCAGCTTCATGGTCACGGCATGTCTGTCTTCTGGAGTTTGTGCAATGGGAATGCCAATTTGATCGCCGATGGCTTTTGCCTCCAGCATGATCTTGGAAACAAAGTCACGCACTAAATCGTCTTTCAAAATCAAATCGGTGGTGGCGCCGGTGATGGCACTGATGGGGTTAACGGTCATGTTGCCCCAAAGCTTGTACCAAATATCTTTTTGGATTTGTGCCGATGCACTGGCATTGAAACCTGCGGTTTTCAATTCGGCCACCAGTTGTTGCACGCGAGCACTGACATCGCCGCTTTGCGCAGCGGGTTCGCCCAGAATCAGTCCTTGGCCGAAGTGATGGCGCACCACGCCTGGTGCATCCAGCGAGCAACTGGCATGCACCACGCATCCCACCACGTGGTGTGCCGGTATGGCTTTGGCAATGACAGCTTCTGGATCGACGGCGCTTAAAGTGGTGTCTTGCAGCTGGCCGCCAAAACCTTGAAAAAACCACCACGGCACGCCATTCATGGCGGTCATCACGATGGTGTTTGGACCTAACAGGGGCGCCATACCTTGCGCCACTGCTGCCATGGCGGGTGCTTTGACCGCCACGATGACCCAATCTTGTGGGCCCAAGTCTTTTGGATGGGCTGAAGCTTTGACCACGGCTTTCAATCGGGAATCAGGGACTTGGTTTTGTACGCATTGAAGGCCATGCTTCTGTAACGCTTCTAAAGTGGCACCACGCGCCACCACGCTGACTTCATGTCCGGCTTGCGCCAAGTGAACGCCAATCCAACCGCCAATGGCGCCTGCACCGTAAATACAAACTTTCATAAGCGGTAGCTTTCTTCTGGCCGCGCCATCTGTCGATTGACCTGTCGAATGAGCGCGTCCAATACATCGGTGCCTGCACCATGGTTAGGGCTGAACTGCAAAGCGTCACGGGTGCATTTGGCAGCGATCGCTTCACTCACAGGGATCGCCGCTGTGGAACCGCCCATACTGAAGGTGGCCAATTGAATTTCACAGGCACGTTGCAAGGTCCACAAAATGGCAAAGGTTTGCGGCAGTGTGGCGCCCCAGGACAACAAGCCGTGGTTGCGCAAAATGACGGCTTGTTTGTTGCCAATGCTTTTCAGCAAGCGCGGCGCTTCTTCGTGATGAATGGTGATGCCTTCAAACTCATGGTACGCAATCATGTTGTGCAACTGTGCCGTGTAGAAGTTGGTTTGCTGCAACCCATCTTTCAGGCAAGCCACCGAGACGCCCGCCGTGGTGTGGGTGTGCATCACGCAATGCGCTTCTGAAAGATTGTCGTGAATGGCGGCATGAACTGTAAAGCCAGCAGGGTTGACCGGATAAGCCGAGCCATCCAAGACTTTGCCTTGGATGTCTATCTTTACCAAATTGCTGGCCGTGACTTCACTGTAGTGAAGGCCAAACGGGTTGATCAGGAAATGTTTTTCAGCGCCACTGACTTCTTGCGGCAAACGCAAAGTAATGTGGTTGTAAATCATCTCTGTCCAGCCTAAAAAGGCAAACACTCGATAGCATGCAGCAAGTTGGACGCGCGCGGCCCATTCTTCAGGATGGACCTCGTGTTGCAAGGAGCGAACAGCGGGGAGTTGATGTGTCAACATGTTCAATAAACCTGTCCTGAAGTGGGTAACTCAATACCAGCGTTGGGTTTGAATCTCTTCAACAGTGCCGATGTTTGACGCACCAAAATTTGGGTGTCTAAACCCACAGCCACGAACAAGGCACCGATTGCCAAGTAGTGTTTGGCTTGGGCCTCATCGGACGTTATGATGCCGGGCGCTTTGCCAGCTTTCAAAATACGCGCAATCGCATCTTCGATGGCAGCTTTTACCTCAGGGTGATTCGGGTCGCTCACGTGCCCCAATGAGGCCGATAAATCTGCGGGGCCGATGAACACCCCATCGACGCCCGGCGTATTCGCAATGGCGTCTAAATTTTTCAAGGCTTCACGTGTCTCTACTTGCACCAACAAGCACACCTGCTCATTGGCTTCTTTGGCGTAGTTGGGAAACATGCCCCAGCGCGATGCGCGCGCACCAGCCATGCCACGCACGCCACCTTTGCCGTCGTTTTGCGGATAACGCATGGCTTGCACGCAGAGCGCCGCTTGCTCGGGCGTGTCGACCATGGGCACCAACAAAGTTTCTGCACCCAAATCCAGATACTGCTTGATCAGGGCCGTATCACCCACCGGCACACGCGCAATGGCGTTGTTGACAGGATAAGCTGCAATGGCCTGGAGTTGCTGCTGAATGCTTGGCAGATTGTTGGGCGCATGTTCGCCGTCGATGAGCAACCAATCGAAGCCCGCCATGGCACACATTTCTGCGCTGTAACTGTTGGCCAGGCCAAGCCACAAACCAATTTGGGCTTGCTTGTCTGAGATGGCTTTTTTGAAACGATTCACAGGTGTTTTCATGAGGCTTCTTTCAGTTGAATTTAAATTGCAAACGACCCAAGGGGCCATAGTCTGCGTCGAACACATCCCCCCGGTTCGCGGGCACAGGCTTAGTGAAGGAGCCGGCCAACACAATTTGCCCTGCCTTCAAATGCTCGCCCCAAGGCGCTAGTTTGTTGGCCAGCCAAGCAATGCCCACCGCGGGATGGCCTTGCACACCTGCGGCCAAACCGGTTTCCTCGACCACGCCATTTAATTTCAAAATAGCGCCGCACCACGGTAAATTGGTGGTGAGTGGGTCTACTTTTTCTGCGCCCACCACAATGCCTGCGTTGGCAGCGTTGTCACTGATGGTGTCGAACACTTTGCGCATCACTTTGGTATGTCGGTCAAACTGCTCAATGCGCGAATCAATGATTTCAATGGCAGGCGTGACATATTCCGTGGCAGCCAACACTTGATCGGCTGTGACATCCGGGCCTTGAAGATCTTTCTTCAAGACAAAGGCCAACTCGACTTCGACACGCGGTACCACAAAGTCTGTGAAGGCGATGTTCAACACGTGGCCTGGCGTGCAGGTGTACAGCATGTTGTCGAGCAAAGTGCCGTAATCGGGCTCGTCAATTTGACTGGCCTGTTGCATCGCGCGTGAAGTGAGGCCAATTTTGTGCCCAATGACTTGACGGCCTTCGGCCAATTGAAGCGCCACCCATGCGCGGCTGATGCGATAGCCATCTTCAACGCTCATGCCTGGAAAACGCTTGGAAAAGTGTTCTACCTGTTGCCGTGTTTTTTGCGAGTGCTGCAACTCTGCTGCCAGTTGTGCAATTTGTGCTGAATCAAACATGCATACTTTCTGTCGAAAAATGTGAAGCGCTGTGTGCTAATTATTAAATTACAGCGCCGCAAACAATGGGTGCACATTGCTGTGCTTGTGGTCAAACACTTCAGGGCCTACATCGATTTGCAAGGTAATGCCAATGTGCCTTTTGGCAAAGATTTCTGCAAAATGTTGTTTTGTGACTTCCACCAAAATATCGCCCGCACGTTTTTGTGTCGCCTCACTGCGGCCCTTGCCCATTCGGACATTCAAATAAACAAAGGCGTAGTCCTCTGAGCCGCCATGTGGATTGTTGTCAAACTGCGCGGCCTTGCGCCCGGCAGCGCCGCCATCGGCCACGGCGTAATGGGGTGCAGGATAGGCCAACACGCGTGCACCACCGGTGGGGAACACTTGTTTGCCCGCTTCATCGACCACGGTGAGCATGGCATCGGCCAAGTCACGACACAAAACTTTCATATTGGTTTCAGCGTCCAACTGACCGGTATAGAGAATCACCAAATGAGGCATGGGAGTCCTTTTCAAAAATTACAGTCGACTCGCGCCTGCTGCGTAAACGGCCGAAGGGTCTTTCAAGCTTTTGAGGTTCAACGAATGCAATGCGTGGCCTGCTTCATCGTTAACCGGATTAACCGGGAACACCACATTGATTTGACCGGTACCCGAACTTGGAAAATAGGGCGTGATGACTTCTGCTTTGCCCTGGTACTGGTCCCAACCCAACGCACCCAGCAACATGGCTGTGTCGTGCATGAAGCCTTCGCCATGGCCTTTGGCAGCGTACTCAGGGAGCATGGCACAAAAAGTTTTCCAGTCACCTTGCTGCCAAAGTTCAACCACATTGTGATCCAGCTGCTCTAAAAATGGACTCCAAATTTTGTTGGCATAGTCAGGTGCCAGCCCATTTTGTGCAAAGCGATGCGACAAAGAACCGCTGGCAAAGAATGCCACCTTGCCGTCGTAATGCTGCTCGACGGCGTGGCGCATGGCCCAGCCCAACTGCGCGCTTTCGGACAATGAGTGCACCATGCAGAGCGCAGAAACAGAAATCACTTTGTAGTGCCTGTCGGCGTTCATGTAACGCATGGGCACCAAGGTGCCATATTCCAAGGCCAAGCTGGTGTGTTCGTGGGCCAAGGTCGTCACACCTGCTTCGTTGCAAGCCTTGGCCAAAATGTGTCCTAACGCTGGGTTGCCATCGTATTCATAAAGCATGTTGCTGATGAAGTGCGGCAATTCGTTACTGGTGTAGTTGCCCTTGAAGTGTGCAGCGTTGTTCAAGTGGTAGGCCGAGTTCACCAGCCAATGCGTGTCAAACACCACAATGGTGTCAACGCCCAAGGCGCGGCAGCGCCTGTCGATCTCACGATGGCCATCAATGGCGGCTTGACGTGTGCCTTTTTGAGGCCCGTCCAATTCGCTTAAATACATGGACGGGACATGCGTGATTTTGGCTGCCAATGAAACTTGTCCCATGATCAGACCCCCCAATGCGGAATGTGGTGTGAGCCCATAGACACCGCCACGTTTTTCGGCTCACAAAAAACTTCGTAGCTCCAGGTGCCGCCTTCGCGGCCAGTGCCACTGGCCTTGGTGCCACCAAAGGGCTGGCGCAAATCGCGCACGTTTTGGCTGTTCACAAAACACATGCCGGCTTCAACAGCAGCTGCCACGCGGTGGGCACGGCCAATGTTTTCAGTCCACACATAACTCGACAAACCGTATTGAATGTCGTTGGCCAGTTCGATGGCGTGCGCTTCATCGCGGAACGGAATCAAGCAAGCCACAGGGCCAAAGATTTCGTCTTGCGCAATCTTCATGCGATTGTCGACATCGGCAAACACGGTGGGCCAAACAAAGTTGCCTTTCTTCACGCGGTCTGCAAGTTCAGGCGCGTAAGAAGGTTGGTCCAAGCCGCCACACACCAGAGTCGCACCTTCTTTGGGGCCAAGCTCAATGTAGCTTTTGACTTTGGCCAAATGCGCTTGGCTGATCATGGGGCCGACGAGGGTGTTTTCGTCGAGGGGGTCACCCACTTGAATGCGCTTGGCACGCTCTGTGAACTTCTGCACAAAGTCAGCGTAAATGCTTTGCTGCACCAAGATGCGACTGCCCGCTGTGCAACGCTCTCCGTTGTTGCTGAAAATCATGAACACCGCAGCGTCCAGTGCGCGGGGCAAGTCGGCGTCTTCAAAAATGACGAAGGGTGATTTCCCGCCCAGCTCCATGCTGAATTTTTTCAGGCCTGCGCTTTGCACAATGCGGTTACCCGTCGCTGTCGAGCCAGTGAAAGAAATGGCGCGCACATCGGGGTGTGACACCAAGGGCTCGCCAGCTTCTTTGCCATAGCCGTGTACCAAATTCAAAACACCTGGCGGCACACCCGCTTCGAGCGCCAACTCACCCAAGCGCGCGGCTGACATGGGCGAGAGCTCGCTCATTTTCAAAACGGCTGTATTGCCAAAGGCCAGACAGGGCGCTACTTTCCAAGTGGCGGTCATGAAGGGCACATTCCACGGACTGATGAGGGCACACACCCCCACCGGATGAAACAGCGTGTAGTTCAAGTGAGTGGGTGTGGGGTAAGTATGGCCATCCAAACGCGTGCACATTTCTGCGAAGTACGAAAAATTGTCTGCGGCGCGCGGCACCAGTTGCTTGCCTGTTTGCGAAATCGTTTGACCGCAATCGCGTGTTTCTATTTTGGCAATTTCTGGCACGTGCTTGACAATGAGTTCGCCCAGCTTGCGCATGATCTTGGCGCGATCTGTGGCAGGTGTAGCGGCCCATTTTGGAAAGGCGGCTTTGGCTGCGGCCACGGCTTGATTGACTTCATTCAAGCCACCGGATGAAACCTCTGCCAAAACCTCTTGTGTGGCCGGATCGAGAGTCGCAAAAGTTTCAGCACTTGCCACTGAGCGGCCGTCGATTAAATGATCTATGCGCATTTTCAATTCCTGTTTTTCTTTGATGGGTGCTGGATGCTTCTTGGAACGAACGCTAGTCACCCAAGGTGTTGATCAAGTCGCCAACTCCCTCAATGCTGGTGACAATCACATCACCCACTTCACAATTGACCACGCCATCAGGAGTGCCTGTCAAAATCAAATCGCCCGGCTGTAATGTCATGAAGGCGCTGAAGTACTCAATCAAGGTGGGGATATCAAAAATCATGTCGCGCGTGTGGCCGCTTTGGGTTACTTTGCCGTTGACGGTGGTTTGCAAACTCAAATTCATGGGGCTGCCATAAGCGTCGTGAATGTCTTTGGCATCCACCAACCAGGGCCCAATGGGCGTACAGGTGTCGCGATTCTTCACACGGAAGTTGGGTCGGTACCAGTTTTCTAAATAATCGCGAATGGCGTAATCATTGGCCACGGTGTAGCCACCGACATGCTCATAAGCGTTTTCTTTTTTCACATGTTTTGCGGTACGGCCAATGACCACGGCCAACTCACATTCGTAGTGCATGTAAGTCACGCCTTTTGGTCTGCGTGTGAGTGCTTTGTGGCCGATGAGAGAAGCTTCACCTTTGACAAACACCAAGGGCTCTTCGGGAGCTTTGAAGGCCAATTCTTTGGCATGATCCGCGTAGTTCAAGCCCAACGCCAAAATGGTTCTGGCTTGGGGTGCGGGCGCTACAGGGGGCAGCCACACCACTTCGTCAAACTTCAAACGTTTGCCAACCCAGGGACTGTGCGTGAGCAATAACTCGCCATCCGATTCCACCGCTTCGTGAATGGCGCCAGCCCATGCAATGCGTGCGTGCTTCATGCGGCTTCTCCTGAGAATAAATTCACCAAGGTCTCAAAACCATCGGCTGAAATCTCCACCACATCACCTGGTTTGGCGCGAGGACGCTTGCCATCTGCCAAGCAATCACTTCCTAGCAACAACACATCGCCTTCTTGAAAAGTCATGAACTCCGAAATATCTGCCAATAAGGTTTGTGATTTGCGCACAGTGCCTGCGTAATTCACACGCTGCACTTCTCGTCCGTTGACTTTGACCGTCAACACCACAGCATCGGTGATGACTTGCTGAATGTGTCTGGCTTTTGTGCCCACACCCAAAAAACCATCAACACATTTGAACTTCACAGGCGGACGGTAGTAACTCTCATGCGGAATCGACACGTCATTCACCAAGACACAGGCCATTGGTTTGGCATCTGCACCCAACACCCAAGCCAAGTTAGCGCCAATATCGACTTCAGCGACAGCGGATGGCACGCTAATAAGCCCGCCAGAGGGCGTGAATGTATTGGCCGTTTTAATGAACAGTACCGGTGCTTTGGGTGCGCCCTTGTAGGGCGCATCTGCCATTTGGTTCGCTCTTAAATTCCACTCTTGCTGAAAGTTGAGCAAAGCGCCGTACACGGTGCCTTGCGGCCAAAAGCGTGCTTCACTTGGACCTATTGGATTCATCTTGATTTATGCCATTTCTTCCACAGCTTCATCGGTTGGCGACGTCTCCAACTGAATCACTGCATCTAACAATTGGTACAACTGCGCCAATTTTTGTTTGCCCAGTTCGCTTTCCATCCATTCGTAATGCGCCTCAATGGCTTCCGACAATTTGGCCACTTTCGACAAGCCCAGCTGGGTGGCCCTGACCACCGTTCGGCGCGCATCTTGGGGGCAACGACTGCGCTCTATCAAACCATCGCGTGCCATCCGAGTTAGAACACCCGTCAAACTCGGCCCCAGTAAAAACGCCTCCCTGGCAACACGCCCAGTCTCTACACCCTCCGTGCAATGGGCATGCTCACCCAACACGCGCAGCACACGCCATTGCTGGTCTGACAAACCATGCTCACGCAGGCTGGGACGGGTGTGCGCCATCACGGCCTCGCGCGCTTGAAGGAGTAGACGGGGCAAATTTCGGTGGACGAAAGCTTGTTGTTTCATGGCGTTTAATTTATTTAACATGTTAAATGAATTTTTAACCAATGCCAAATCGGGTTAACCCGTCTTTCTTCAAGATATTGATCGAATGGTCCATCCTGCAGGCCTCAGCTGAGGGAATAATTGCGAGATGCACACTTCTTTTTTTGACGCTCACGCAATCCGTTTGGTCCAGGCACCCATGGCGGGCTCTCAAAACCACAAGCTGGCGGCCGCCGTCTTCAAGGCCGGCGGTTTAGGCAGTATTCCGGCAGCCATGCTGACCAACGATTCACTGCAAAACGAACTCACAGCATTTCGGGATGCCCTGGCCGCAGAGAACCACAAAACGACTGCATGGAAAGAGATGTTGCCTGTCAACGTCAATTTTTTCTGTCACACAGCACCCGCATCTCAGCCCGAAATAGAGATCAGTTGGCGCCTGAAGCTCACGCAGGCCTATGCGGCCCATGGCATTGCCCCTGCATCGGTCGGCTGCGGTCCGGGCCGCGCGCCCTTTAACGGAGACAACTTGAAGCTGATGGGTCAATTCAAGCCTGCGGTGGTTAGCTTTCACTTTGGCCTGCCCGACGCGGAATGGGTTCATCAACTCAAGCGCTGGGGCATTCAAATTTGGTCTTCTGCCACCACCGTTCAAGAGGCGCAATGGCTTGAACAACATGGCGTCGATGCCGTCATTGCGCAAGGCCTTGAAGCGGGCGGCCATCGCGGTATGTTTCTTACAGAAGACCTCAGCACGCAAGTGGGCACCTTGGCTTTGCTTCCGCAAATTAAGAAAGCGGTGCAGTTGCCCGTGATCGCCGCTGGTGGCATTTCCAATCCTGCCGCCGTGATCGCCGCAAAGGCTTTGGGCGCCAGCGCAGTTCAAGTGGGCACCGCTTTTTTAACCAGCCACGAAGCCACCACCAGCGCCTTGCACCGCCAAGCCTTGATGTCAGAGACAGCGCGTCATACCGCTTTGACCAACCTCTTCAGCGGCAGGCCCGCGCGCGGCATTGTGAACAAATTCATGCGGGAATTTGGCCCCCTCAACCCTGAGGCCCCCGCTTTTCCATTGGCCACCGCGGCCGTGGCACCTTTGCGCGCCGCTGCGGAAGCCAAAGGCCAAAGCGACTACTCGCCATTGTGGTCAGGTCAAAACGCTTCCGATTGCGAAGCATTGCCCGCAGCAGAGATCACGCACAAGCTCTTGCAAGGATGGGCATGAAACTGGCCTTTGCAAATTTGACAGCGCCGCGGTGTTAGGCTTCAGACATGGCCAAAGATAAAACAATTTTCACGTGCTCCGATTGCGGCGGCACCACGCCGCGCTGGCTGGGCAAATGCCCCGCCTGCGGTGCCTGGAACACCCTCATTGAAAGCACGCTAGACGCTGGCGGCAGTGCAAAAAACAGATACACCAGCCAATTTCAAGCGCTTGCCAAAACCTCTGAGCTCACCAAACTGGGCGACATTGAAGCCACCGACGTTGACCGCAGCCCGACCGGCATGGAAGAACTCGACCGCGCCTTGGGCGGCGGCATCGTGGAAGGCGGCGTGGTTTTAATCGGCGGTGATCCCGGCATTGGCAAATCCACCCTGCTGTTGCAAGCGCTCGATGCATTACAACGCAAGGGCATGAACACCCTTTATGTGACGGGCGAAGAAAGTGGCGCCCAAGTCGCACTGCGCTCTAGGCGCCTTGGCTTGGCCAACAGCCAAGTTCAGGTTCTGGCCGAAATTCAACTTGAGAAAATCCTGGCCACCCTGCAATCCGAAAGACCCAACATCGCCGTCATTGATTCCATTCAAACGGTGTATTCCGATCAACTCACCTCAGCGCCTGGCTCGGTGGCGCAGGTGCGTGAATGTGCCGCGCACCTCACGCGGGCGGCCAAGGCCACAGGCACCGCCATCGTTTTGGTCGGCCACGTCACCAAAGAAGGCGCATTGGCCGGACCGCGCGTTTTGGAGCACATGGTCGACACGGTGCTGTACTTTGAAGGCGATACGCACAGCAGCTTTCGCTTGATCAGGGCCATCAAAAATCGATTCGGCGCAGTCAATGAAATTGGCGTCTTTGCGATGACCGAAAAAGGGCTGAAGGGTGTTTCCAACCCCAGCGCCATCTTTTTATCGCAACACGAAGAGCCCGTCGCGGGCAGTTGCGTCATGGTCACCTTGGAGGGTACCAGGCCCCTTTTGGTTGAGATTCAGGCGCTGGTCGACAGCGGAGGTCCCAGCCCACGCAGGCTGTCTGTGGGCTTGGAAAGAGACCGTTTGGCCATGCTGCTGGCGGTCTTGCACCGGCATGCGGGTGTGGCTTGCATGGACCAAGATGTGTTTGTCAATGCGGTAGGCGGAGTTCGAATTAGTGAGCCTGCTGCTGACTTAGCAGTAATGTTAGCAATTACTTCCTCTCTTCGTGGCAAGCCTTTGCCCAAAGGATTCATTGCCTTTGGAGAGGTCGGTTTGGCAGGCGAAGTCAGGCCTGCGCCGCGCGGCCAAGATCGACTGAAAGAAGCTGCCAAACTGGGTTTTACGGTGGCCGTGGTGCCCAAAGCCAATGCGCCCAAAAAGAACGATAAAAATTTTGAAGGCCTCACCATTTATCCGGTTGACCGCATTGAAGACGCCATGAACTGCGTCCGTGGACTTTAAGATCAGCCCATGAATATTTCCAAAATTCTGATCCCCATTGGACTTGTTTTTTTCATTGTGGCTGCTTGGATGCAGTACCAATGGGCGGGCGTGGCCATCGCCACAGGCGCTGTCGTGATGTGGGTCTTGCTGCATTTCACGCGCATGGTCACGGTGCTCAGCCGAGCGTCTAACCGACCCGTGGGCCATGTGGGCAGCGCCGTCATGTTGAACGCCAAGCTGAAAAAAGGCGTCAATTTGATGCATGTGATTGCCATGACCAAGTCTTTGGGCCTTCGTCAGTCGGCAGAAAACACGCAACCTGAAATTTTCAAATGGGCCGACATGGGTGACTCCCATGTCATCTGTACCTTTCAGGATGGCAAGCTTCAAACTTGGGAATTGACACGGCCGGCAGAGGAAACGACAGACACGCCTACCGAGAAGACCCCAGCCATCTAAACTCGTTCACACTTTAAAAACACGGCATAAGCCTCGTAAAATGAGGCCTTTGCGAATCTGGCAACAAAGGACAAAACAATGAGCACCGCAACACCCTCTATGGAAGACCGTGACGGCAAAATTTGGATGGACGGCAAAATGGTCGAATGGCGCGATGCCAAGATCCACGTCTTAACCCACACCCTGCACTACGGTTGCGGTGCCTTTGAAGGCGTTCGTGCCTACAAAACCATCGATGGCACGGCCATCTTCCGTTTGCAAGAGCACACAGATCGCCTGTTTAACAGCGCCAAGATCTTGCGCATGAAATTGCCCTTCACGAAAGAAGAAGTGTGTGAAGCGCAAAAAGCGGTGGTGCGTGAAAACCATTTGGAAAGCGGCTACATCCGTCCCTTGACCTGGATTGGATCGGAGAAGCTGGGCGTCAGCCCCAAAGGCAACACCATCCACCTGATGGTGGCGGCATGGACTTGGGGCGCTTACTTGGGCGAAGAAGGCTTGAAGCGCGGCATTCGCGTCAAAACTTCCAGCTTCACGCGCCATCATGTGAACATCACCATGACACAGGCCAAGGCGGTGAGCAACTACACCAACTC
>CAIMUZ010000075.1 GCA_903844775.1 uncultured Burkholderiales bacterium
AAGAAGAAGCCCACCGCATTGTGGCCGTACCACCACTGCACCATGGCATCTTGCACACCCGCATAGGCTGAGTAAGACTTCATGAGCCCCACCGGCATGGCCGCGCTGTTGACCAAGTGCAGCAAGGCCACTGCAATGATGAAGGCGCCAAAGAACCAGTTGGCCACATAGATGTGACGCACCTTTCGCGTGCCGATGGTACCGAAGAAAACCACGGCAAAAGACACCCAAACCAAGGTGATCAAGATGTCAATGGGCCACTCAAGTTCGGCATATTCTTTGCCGCTGGTGTAGCCCATGGGCAAAGAAATAGCGGCCGCCAAAATAACCAACTGCCAACCCCAAAAGGTGAAGCTGGCGAGTTTGTCATTGAACAATCGCACGTGACAAGTTCGCTGAACCACGTAGTAGGCCGATGCGAACAAGCCGCATCCACCAAACGCGAAGATCACCGCATTGGTGTGCAGCGGCCTCAATCGACCATAGCTGAGCCAAGGAATGCCCAAGTTCAACTCGGGCCACGTTAACTGAGCCGCAATGATCACGCCGACCAGCATGCCCACCACACCCCACACCACCGTCATGATGGCAAACTGCCTGACAACGGTATCGTTGTAGACGGTTGCCTGTGCATTGGCAAATTTCATTTTCACCTCTTCTAAAATTACGGAACCAGTGTCGCAGTGAGGCAATAAACGCAGGTTGACTTAAGTCAATCATTCCGCAAAATTCGCTCTCCTTCTGCTTCTATGTCTTCAAATTGCCCACGGTTCACGGCCCACCAAAGCCCGGCCAAAATGAAAAACACCAAGGCAACCGATAGAGGGATCAACAAATACAAGATGTCCATGAAGGGCTTCCTTACATTTCAGAGTGAATGCTTTTTGAAAGCCGCATGGCGTTCAAAACCACACCCAATGAGCTGCAAGCCATGCCCAGGCCTGCCAACCACGCGGGCAAAAAACCAAGCATGGCCAGCGGCACACAGGAAAAGTTGTAGACGGCGGCCCACACCAGGTTTTGGCGAACGATTTGCAATGTTTTTCGACTGAGCATGAGAGTGGCCACCAGAGGCTTCAAGTCACTGCCCATGAACACAAAATCGGCTTTCGATTGGGCCAAGGGCAAGGCCTGACCCAAGGCAAAAGACACATCAGCACCTGCCAAGACAGGGCCATCGTTCAGTCCATCACCGACCATGGCCACGCAGTGACCTTTTGCTTGTTCGAGTTTGACTTGTTTGAGTTTCTCTTCGGGCGAGCAAGCACCTTGTGCATCGAGAATGCCCAAACGCTCAGCCAATTGCGTTACCGATGCTTGACCGTCTCCCGATAAAACACGAATACGCAAACCCATGGCGTCGAGTGCACGCAAAGTTGCTGCGGCTTCTTCTCGGGGCGATTCTGCAAATTCAAATGTGGCGAGCCAGCCGTCTTGATCGCTCAGACAAGCATGCAAGACATCGCCTTGGGTGGGGGGTACACCACAAAATACCGCCGAGCCCAAGCGCAATTCTTTTCTAATTTCAACTCCCTTGGGCTGCACCCTTTCACGCCAACTCGCTTGCACCCCCTGCCCCGCAAATTCTTTGACATTCTCCAAGGCGGGATGTTCAACTGCGATTTGTGGATGAGCCCGCACCAAAGATTTGGAAACTGGGTGCAAGGAACACTGGGCCAAGCCAGCAGCCCACACCAAAGCTTGCGCAGGCAAAATCCCCTCGCGCGTAGAGATGTGCTGCAAGCTGAAATCTTCCTGGGTCAAGGTGCCTGTTTTGTCGAAAATGACCGTGTCGACCTTGGCCAACATGTGCAGGGCTTGCAAACTTCGCAACATGACGCCTGCTTTCGCCAAGGCGCCGGCGCTTGACAACATGGCAGCAGGCGTGGCCAATGACAAGGCACATGGGCAAGTGACGATCAAAACGGATACGGCCACCATCAGGGCATGAGCAGGGCCGAATTGCCAGCCCCACACTGCAGCCACAGCGGCCATGAGCAAGACAGCCCCTAAAAAAGGCTTGGCGACCCGGTCGGCCAACATGGCGATGCGGGGCTTGGACACCGAGGCACTTTCCATCAGGGCCACCATTTGGCCAAAGCGAGTTTGCTTGCCAAGCGAAGACACGCTGACTTCGACGGTAGCGGTGAGGTTCAAACTTCCTGCCAACACTCGCTCGCCCATCTTTCTGAGCAGAGGTCGAGATTCACCCGTCAGCAAGGCCTCGTCCACCTGCGTTTCACCTTTCACAATGTTTGCATCTGCGGCAAACGCCTCGCCTGGCCTGACTTGAATCACATCTTGCAAACGCAAATGACGCAAGGTGGTCAGCGTCCACTCACCGTCGTTTGATTTTCTGTGCACGGCGTCCGGCAATCGATTCATGACGGCTTCCAAAGCACCCGCCGTTTGATCGCGCAATCGCAATTCGAGCCACCGGCCCATGAGCAAGAAGAAAACGAACATGGTGAAAGAGTCGAAATAAACTTCGGCCCCAAAAAGTCCTTGCGGCTCAAAGGTGCCCAGCGTGCTAACAACAAAGGTAACCAACATGCCGATGGCCACAGGCAAGTCCATGCTGATTTTTCTTTGCGTCAAATCGAGCCAAGCTGTTTTGAAAAAAGGCGTGCAGGAAAAAAACAGGACAGGTAAAGACAAGACCCAAGAAGCCCACCTCAAAAGTTGCACCATATCGGGCGCCATGTCTTGCGGATCACTCAGGTAAACCGGTGTGGCATACATCATGACTTGCATCATGCAAAGACCTGCCACACCCAAGCGCCACAGCATTTTTCGAGCGTCTTCGCGGCGCGCTTCATTGGCCAGCGCATCGTTGGCGGGCACGGTTCGATAACCCAACTTGGCAACCGCCTTCATCCAATCGGAAGGCTGTGTTTGATCGTCGGACCACACCACCCGCCCCCTGTGACTTGCCGCACTGATTTGGGCCGAGATCACGCCGGGCACTGACAGCAAAGCTTCTTCAATGTTGATGGCGCAGGCGGTGCAATGCATGCCCTCAAAAACCACACTGGAGGTCCATTGATGGGGACCTTGATCACTGACCTGACTGAATTCAGACCATTCCTGCGCGTGATCAAGCAATGACCATTGAGAGGTCAAGGCTTCGAAATCAGGAAGGCATGCTCGATTTGACATGCCTTGAAGATAAGTCACCCCGCTTGAATCAAACTTGATCTAGATCAAGACGCGCTGAATTCAGAGTTTTAAGCTTTCAACATCGATTCACCAAAGGAGCTCACCATGTATAAGCGAATTCTTGTTGCCACTGACGGCTCTGCACTGTCCAAAAAAGCGGTTACCGATGCGATTGGCTTGGCCGCCACTTGCGGCGCTGAACTGATTGCCCTGAAAGTGGTACCGCGCTACCCTCAGGCTTACTTTGAAGGCAGCATCCCGCTGAATACCAAAGATGTGGCGCGCATTGAAGCCCAATGGGCAGATGAGGCCCAAGCAGCTGTGGACGCGGTCAAAAAACTGGCAGAAACCAAAGGCATCAAAGCCAAAGCCGTTGTGAGCCGTTCCGACATTGTTTCTGACGCCATCATTGCGGCTGCCAAAAAACACAAAGCAGAATTGGTGGTCATGGCTTCACACGGCCGCAAGGGCATCAAGCGTTTGCTGTTGGGCAGCGAGACACAACAAGTGCTGACGCACTGTCATGTCCCTGTGCTGGTTCTACGCTGAGAATAAATTTTTGTGCTGCTCGCGCAATAAATTTTTCTGAACCTTGCCCATGGTGTTTCGGGGGAGCTCTGGTACCACGAAACACTTTTTGGGTATTTTGAAATTGGCCAATTGCGACTTCAAAGTGGCAATGATCTTGTCAGCATCTAAAGCTGCGCCAGCTTTGGCAATGACCACCGCCACGCCTACTTCACCAAAATCGGGATGGGGCACACCCACCAAGGCACTCTCGGCCACACCTGGCATTTCGTTGATGTAGCCTTCAATTTCGGCCGGATACACGTTGTAGCCGCCACTGATGATGAGGTCTTTGCTACGGCCCACAATGGTCACG
>CAIMUZ010000076.1 GCA_903844775.1 uncultured Burkholderiales bacterium
ATCGTTAATTTTGCCTCTGACAAAATTTGCAACATGCTCGTTGGCTTCTTCATTGACCATCAAATCTGTAAAGGTGCCCAACATGGCCAAGCCGCCTTGCTTCCATGCATCTTCCATCAGTGACAGTCGTTGAGCAGGCGTCACGCTGAAAAAAGCGCGAGTGCTAGCAGGCCTGTTGCCCCCCGCAGGACTGTTTCTGGCAATTTCACGCAGGCCCGCGTAGTTGCGTTTGACCTCCACCATGTAGTCTGGTTCCAACTGAACGTTGCGCATCGGCATGGTAAAGCTAGGCGTTCTTTGAAACACAAACAACTCTCCCGATTGCGGGCCGACTTCTTGAATAATTTGAATGCCTGTAGAACCCGTTCCAATGACGCCCACTTTCTTACCGGCATAACTCACAGGCTGGTGAGGCCAACGGGCAGCGCGATATAACTCACCCGTAAATCTAGCAAGCCCCGGAATGTCAGGATCTCTGGGAATGGAAAGCGGTCCGGTGGCCATGACGCAATAAGTGGCTTCAAGCACTTCGCCTTGGTCTGTCTGAACCACCCAGACTTGGCGCTTTTCGTGCCACTCGGCACTGGTCACGCGAGTATTGAATTGAATGTGACGCCGTAAATCTAGTCGATCGGCGACAAAATTGATGTACTGAAGCAACTCCGGCTGTGCGGCAAACTGCTCTGACCAAGTCCATTCTTGCTCTACTTCGTGAGAAAAACCAAAGCTGTAATCGATACTTGGCAAATCAACACGGGCACCGGGATAACGATTCCAATACCAAACACCACCCACATTGCTTCCGGCTTCAAAACCTTGAACTTTCAGTCCCATTTGGTTGAATTTGAAAACGCCATACATGCCGCCAAATCCTGCCCCCACTACCACCACATCGACTCGTCGAACCGCGCTGTGATTTGTATTTAATTCTTGTGTCATTTGTCTCTCCTGTCGTGTTGGACAACATGATGCCTTACCGTTCGGCAGGTTATCAAGTTTTATTTCATGGTGGAATTCGATATTACATATGTATATTTAAACAGGCTTGATTGAACACTCAAAAAGACCGAATTCTGAGCTTGTATGTATCCATACTCAGTTTGAATAGTGCTCTAATGCCTTTGTCTATTTGCAACAACAGGTACTCCGACAATGAAACTCACAAGCGCACTGACCCTTGCCTTGGCCATCTCCGTTTCCAGCCAAGCCGAAGCCGGCGGCACCCAAACTTGGGGCAATGTGTCTGACGCGCTGGCCATTGGTTTGCCCTTGGTCGCCGCAGGCAAAGCCTTTGGCAGTGGCGACTCCGAAGGCGTCAAAGAGCTCACCTATACCCTGGGCGCCACCTTGGTGGCAGCACAAACACTCAAAGCCTTGGTTCATGAAAAGCGGCCAGACGGGTCCGGCAATGACAGCTTCCCTTCCGGGCACACGGCCATTGCATTCGCAGCGGCTCGGTTTTTTGACAAACGTTACGCCACAGAAGCATCGCCCTATCTTTATGCAGCCGCTGGGCTCACTGCCATAGCGCGCGTGAAAGCCGACAAACACTATGCCAAAGATGTGGTGGCAGGTGCTGCCTTGGGTTATGCCTCGGCTGAATATTTCTCAAGCCCTTTGTCGGGCGGCAAAGTGTCCTTCATGCCCGCCAGAACCGGCTTTGCACTTGTCTGGCAAAAGCCATTGTTTTAATTGAAGCCCGCGAATTCCATGGCCTGGCGGCGCACAAAGGGGGCATGTTGCTTGGCACTGTTGCTGAGCAGTGGCTTGTTCATTTCAGTCAGCGCGAGTGCTGCAAAGTTAGAGGAAATGCTGGAGATCAAATCAGCCCTCTTACGTCCTTGCGAAAAAAACTTGGCTTACGACTGCGTCAAAGTGGACGTTCGCTTCAATGTTGATGCGCCGATTGAAACCGTATGGCAAGTCATCACCGATTACCAGAATGCTGCGCAGTTCATCAGCAATCTCAGGTCGAGTACTGAAACAAGCCTTGCAACCAACAGCGTGCAAGTTGAACAAGTGGGCCGCGTCGGATGGGGCATTTTGAATGTAGACATCAGAACTGTTTACAAAGTTAGTCTGAACCCTATCGAGAAAAAAATTGACAGCGTATCGGTGGGCGGCGACCTTCAAACAGTGCGCATGGTCACTGAGCTCAAATCTAAAGCCAACGGCGGCACCCTCTTGGAATACACTTTGGTAACAGACCCTGGGCCCTGGGCGCCGTTGGCCATTACTGAAGAATTGTTAAAGCGACAAGCGCGACAAAGCTTTGTAGATTTAAGACGAGAAATTTTGAAACGCGACAATGCGACATTGAAACGTTGAGACACTGGTTGAAGGACCGCAATGCAAAAGAAATCGATTTCTAGATGGCAGTCTATGACCCACGCAGTGCGTGGCTTCAATGTGGTCCTGCAAGAACCTAATGCAAAAATTCATTTGGTGTTGGCGGCATTGGCCATTGTGTTGGGCGTGTATTTTCAGATTTCCAACATGGAATGGGTGGCAGTTTGCTTTGCCATCTCATCCGTCATCGGTGCTGAGGCCATGAACACGGCTGTAGAAAAAGCAGTCGATTTGGCCAGCCCTGAATGGCACGAGACTGCTGGTCAAGCGAAGGATGCGGCGGCGGCGGCGGTGCTCATCGTGAGCTTGGGAGCTGCGGTGGTTGGCGCGGTTATTTTCATACCCAAACTGTTGGTGCATTAATTGGCTACACAAGCTTAATCTTCAAGCCAGTCAATGGCGAGTCGTAGCGACTCTGCCAAGTTTGCCCAGCCACCAGTGGCCACGCATCGGTCCAGGTGCCCGTGGTAATGACATCGCCCGCTTTCACATCAGGCGCACCTGGGCACTGGCGCAAAGTCTTCATGAAGTGCAGCAAAGCCATTAACGGACTGTCTAAAACATTGGTGGCAGACCCCTTCTCCACCACCTTGCCCGCGTTCACCAGCTCTAGGGACATGGCTGCAAGCAGCGCGTGTAATTGCGCGCCATCAGCTGCAACATCCTTCAAAGGCACCTGCTGACCAACAATCAAATGCGCATGCAAACCACTGTCGGTCACTGTATCGGCCACTTTAAATTTCCAATTGAGCGCATGCGATTGAACAATCTCGAAACCAGACGCCATCCAATCAATCGACTCAAACAAACTTTGCACCGTAAGCTCTGAAGGCGGCGTGCAGCGCATGCCAAACACCAATTCAGGTTCAAGGCGTGGTTGACTCATGTGGCTGATGTCCACAGTGCCCTCACCCTGCTCGTTGGCGGTGGACAAAGTGGTGTTCCAAACCGTGCCCCAAATGGGTTCGAACACCTGATATCGCTCCCAAATGCTGCGATTGGTAAACCCAATCTTGAAGCCCCGCGGCTGTTCACCCCGAGCCTCCCTGAGCTTTCTAACTTGCAAGGCAGTTTGGTATGCCTGCGCCACATCGTCTGGAATACTGGCCACCGCGTCATCCGACCAAAGATGCCCTTGGTCAATATGGTCAAGCAATGTTTGGGGTGTCATTTGGCAATCCTTTTAAGGGAATTAAGCGTACTCATTTTCTTGATTAAAAACAATTGGGGTCAGATCACCATTAATTTTATGGGTATCTGCATCAACATGAACTCGTAATTACAATCACCTGCAAGCTTCGCAACTCTTCAATGCAACACACCATTCCTCTTTTCCCCCTGTCTCACGGCTTGTTTCCCGATGGCATGCTGCCGCTTCAAATTTTTGAAGTGCGCTACCTCGACCTGCTCAAGCGATGCCACCAACAGCAGCTGCCTTTTGGCGTTGCATGGATTAAAGAAGGCAGCGAAGTGAAGGTACCCGGAGAAGTGCCATTGCTTCATGACGTGGGGTGCCTGGCCCACGTTCGAGAATTTGAGCAAGTTCAGCCCACGTTTTTTCGTGTGCTATGCCAAGGTGGTTTGCGCTTTCAATTGCACGATGTGCAACCCGGCCCCTTTGGCGTGTGGCAAGGCAGCGTCAATTATCTGGCCCAAGATCCAGAAGTCGAAGTACCCATGTCGATGCAAGCGCATGCTGACAGGCTTGGCAAAGTCATTGCCACAGCGCAGCAAAAAGGTTTGCTAGACAAGCTGCCCATCTTCCCCCCTACCACCTAGACCAATGCGGCTGGGTTGCCAACCGCTATGCCGAAGCCATGCCCATCAGCGCGGAACTAAAGCTGCAAATGCTCATCGAACCAGACCCCCTAAAGCGCCTCGAAGCCGTCGCCCAGTTTATTTAATTGGGGTCAGATCACAATTGTTTTTACTCGACTCCATCGCTCTAATCAGCAGCTCACACGGCAACGCTGTGGTGGTCTCGGGATCGCACGGCGGTCGCTCTGCGGCTGAATTTGTCATTGAGCTCAGCCAAAAACCAAGCTTTGTATTCTTCAACGACGCTGGCGGGGGAAAGGACGATGCGGGCAAGGTAGCGCTGGGCATGTTGCAAGCGCACGGCGTGCCTTGCGCATGCTATTCGCACATCTCCGCCAGAATTGGGGATGCGCAAGATGGTCATGACAATGGCATCGTGAGTGGCGTCAACGCTTTGGCCAAAGCGCGAGGCATTGAATTGAACATGCCAGTCAATCAGGCTGTTAAATTAATGTTGATCTGACCCCAATTAATCATGCGCATTGCCAATCTATTTGCACTTCTCTTACTGTTGATTGGTTGCGCCATCAATGCGGCTACTTTGCAAGGCAAAGTGGTGAGTGTGGCGGATGGCGACACCATCACTGTTTTGGATGCCAACAACACGCAGTACAAAATTCGCCTGCAAGGTATTGATGCGCCTGAGAAGGCTCAGGCGTTTGGGCAAAAATCAAAGCAGGCATTGCATCAGCTGGTACACAGCAAACAAGTCACCATTGAGTTTCAGAAAAAAGATAAGTATGGAAGAACTGTGGGCAAGGTGCTGCTCAATGGCAATGACATTTGTCTAGCGCAAATTAAGCTTGGCATGGCTTGGCACTACAAGCAGTATGAGTCTGAGCAGTCCAAAGAAGACCGCGCTCAGTACAGCCAAACAGAGCAAGACGCCAAAGATCGCAAGGTGGGCCTCTGGAACGACAAGACGCCCATCCCGCCATGGGAGTTCAGAAGACAGGAAAAGTAATTCAGCTTGGGGGACGACGACGACTCATTTAACGCCCTCAGCTTAATCCCAAGCCTGCTTTCTATATGACTCAAGCAGTGAAGTCCACCCTTAAGTAACCAGATTCAGAATGATGTGTCATCAAATTTTGACCCAATTGTTTGAGTCCATGACCATCAGATGGCATCGATTGAAGCTGACCGCCACGGTTCTGTAGTTCCTGTGCAAAGTGCTTGGCCGCGTATAAGTTACTGCTTTGCAAAGCAGCGCCAATCTTGCTTAGGTAGGGATCAGCAGACACAGAAGGATCGAAATTGACAAGTGCAATGAATGCTTGTCGTGCAGTGTCTAAATCACCTAAATGGATACTTTGAAGCAAGGATTCAAGCTTTAGCTTGCGGCGGTTCTGCCTTTCACCTTGCGGTGAATTGTTGCCACCCCACTGCCGAGAATTGTCGTTAATGCGGAGAGAAATTGAAGTGTCCATGAGATGGACTCCTTTCGATCTTTAAAAACTGTGTTCCTAAATCTCTTTATCAATGTCGAAATTTCAAATTAAGTGATTGACTGTTTCGTTAGACCTGATGCAAAAATGCTCAATAAAAATTGAATGTCAAGAAATCAGTCAATCACAAACTAACATGCATAAACAATGCCAACATAAAGCGGCAAATTCTTGCCACTCCAACTTTATATTTTCATGATCCCCAATTTTTGTCTTGCCGCCTCATTGACAGCTTCATTGTCATTGAGAACATACCCCTTCTCTAACATTCTGGTCATGTATTGCTTGTTGTAAAGGAAGGCAATGATCAACTGCCAAAGACCAAAGGTAACGACGGTGATGGCCAGGTGCAAAAGTCCTACCAATAGCTCGCCCCTGAAAATAGGAACAAACCATCCGAAAAATAGAAATGTCCAACTGAAACCATAAAAACCTGGTTTCATGAGCCCCGACTGTGGGTGAATCAATGCAACTCTTTTGGCCATTTTTAATTCTTCTCTTTAAGTCAATGTCTGCAACGATAAGGCCCTGAAACAGGCTTCAAAAGAAATGGTTGGGTTTAAGAAAGAAGCCCAAAACCAATGCCCCATTGGGGGCGTGAGCTGAGTGCCGACTTCCAGCAGTCCGCCAAACATAGTTGCCCGCAGTGCAGGCGCCTTCATGGTCCACAAGCGAGCCTTCTTGATCCTAAGCCGGCTGAAGTCGTATTCTTTCAGAGGGCTGGATGTTCATTGTCATTTGAAAGAGCCCAGCGGCCAGGCCAATGCCAATAGCCAGTTTCCATGCCAGGTCGTAATTGCCAAATGAATTGAAAATATAGCCACCCCCCCAAGCACCCAAGAATGAGCCTACTTGATGGCTCATGAAGGCGATGCCCGATAAGGTGGCCATAAATCGCAAGCCAAACAAGTGAACAATCAGCCCTGAGACCAATGGCACCACCCCCAACCAAAGCGTGCCCATCGCAGCACCAAAGACCAAGGTGCTAATGGGTGTAGGTGGGTAGGTAAAGAAAATGAACAAAGCGATGGACCGCAGCACGTAGATGCCGCCCAATAACATTCGCTTGGGATATCGATCGCCCAGCCAACCAAACAGGTAAGAGCCAATCACGTTGAACAAGCCGATCAATGCCAATGTGGTGCTGCCCACCGAAGGGTCGATACCGCAAATGTCCAGATACGCAGGCAAGTGTGTGGTAATAAAAACCAATTGCAAGCCGCAGACAAAAAATGCAATGGCCAACACACGGTAGCCTTTGTGGCCAAGCGCTTCAACGATGGCTTCTTTGGCAGATTGCGGCTTGCCCTCCACCACCTCGAGCTCGATACGATCTGCTCGCGTACCCATGAATGCAGCTGGCAACATGACGCATGCCAAGGCCAGCAAACCCACCACCGCCATTTGCCAATTGACGTTGGTAATGAGCGACTGCGTCATAGGCGAGGCAAGGGTCAAACCCAAAGACCCAATGGCAGAAACAGCACCCATCGCTGTGCCACGCTTGGCGGCACTCACAGTTCGGGCAGTGATGTTCATCGCAATACTGGAGGCTGTGCAAGACAACGCGATGCCCACACAAAATCCAACGCCCATGGTGACCATCCAAGCGGCATCGGCAAATCTTAAAACGATCAAACCGATGATGTAAATCACCACGCCCAAAATTGCGACAGGTCGAGTGCCATATTTATCAGCCCAAATGCCCACAATAGGTTGGGTTGCACCCCACACAATGTTTTGCAAAGCAATCGCAAGTGAAAAATCAGCCGCCGTGATGCCAATGTCTCGGATCATGTGGGGCTGCAACAAGCCAAAACTTTGTCGCATGCCCATGGCCAGACTCAGCATGATGGCCGCGCCGCCCAAAATGCTCCAAATTTGAACGGGCGTTAAATCTGTTTTTTTCATTTCGTTTCCTGAATAAACAGAGTCTACTCTCAATGGTTTATTTGAGTCATTTCTCTATGGGATGCTCGAAACCGTCAATTGATGCGCATAGATTCCAAGGGTCGAACTACCCGTCAATCCATGCTGCGCCAAGGCCTGAGGCGCTAGATTGCTTTTAAGTAATTCAGCAAAACTATCCTCATCAGCCCATCCTTCAACCATCAACACAATGGGGGGTACCAAATTGGCAGCGCCTCGTGCGCGTTGCTCAGCGTTCACATACCCGCTGGCAACACGATCGGCAACCAGCAGACGAACAGCGCAAATGCCTTTGCTACCTGCAATTGCAGGGACGATGGTTCTCTGAAAAATATCCAAATGCGAGGCTTCTTCCACTTCACCAATGTCATAACGAAGAGTCGCCATCAGCCCGCCCCGCCCCAAGCCCGATTCGCCCATTTCGTGTTTGACCAAGACTTGACACAATGACCGAGCAACATTGCGGAAATGTCGAACCGCAGAAAGCGTCCGTGGTGTTGGATTGTCTAGTCGTGACTTGTAGTCGGAACCACGCACGACCTCCGGTGACTGGGTTTCGTATAGATTAAAAAATTGCAAATCAGCTTGTCTGGCGATGAATCGTCGCCCACAGTTAAAGCCAGGAATAGAGACTCGTTCTGGCATGTGCTCCTCGCCATGCCAAGCATAAAACTCGGCCATGCCTTCGGGCGCTATGTCATGCCAAATTGCAACTGCGCCGCTCATGTCAAAAGTCCGTTGTCGATCATCAGGCGCCGAATATGTGCGCGTTCGGCGTCGTCAATGCCAAGTTGAGGTTCACGCACAGCAGCACAGTCAATCAAGCCTTGCAAGCGCAGCACCTCTTTCATTCTGGGTCGAAAGTCTCTGATGGGTGCACGCCAGCAATATCTGGCGATGGGGCCGAGCTTGCGCCATATGGCACGGGCCTTGGCAATATCACCACTTTGAACGCCCTCATTCATTTCAACAAGTTCACGAGTGAATGTGCCTGCAAAACCAATCAACGCGCCATTGCAGCCCATCATCATGGCTTCAAAGATGAATGTATCGCTGCCTGTCAAAACACCAATGCTGCGAGGCAACGTGGCCGCCACTTCAATGGTTGAAAGAGTTTGTGCAACATCAAAAGAGGCCTCCTTGATGGCAACCACCTCAGGAATTTCAGCCACTCGCCGCAGAATATCAGGAGAATAATCAGGCCCCCAACCTTTCGGGAACTGAAAGCAGATGATGGGCAGGTGCGCTGCATCGGCAATGGCCTTGTGGTACTGGTAGATCATTTCACTGGGAACTGGTGCGCCCGAGAAAGTAGGAAAAGGGGGAAACACGGGGAACCCCTCTACACCCAATTTCGCATAGCGCTCAGCTTTTGCTGCAGCGCTGCGCGTGGAGCCTGCAACGATGCCAGAAAGGAAAGGCACGCGTCCTTTAAGAACATCAATACAGACACGAATGACCTGCTCTTGCTCATCCTCAGTCAATGCGATGACCTCAGAGGCATCCATGTTCATAGCGATACCTGCTGGGTTTTGAATGGCAAGCCAATCCATGTATCTCTCAAGGCCAGGCCAATCGATTTCCCCATCGGGCTTCATCGGCAAATAGGGAGCGGCTATCACACCACTGAGCGGTCGCTGTAGCATTGACGTTCCTTAATATTGAATAACACCGTGCCTCATGAAGCACTCAGTGATCTCATCGCAGTATTCTGTAAACCGTGGACTGTTGATAACCGCCTTGTTGCGAGGGCGAGGTAAATCAATGTCGATAATGCGCTCTATTCGGCCGGGACGAGGCGTCATGACCACCACACGATCTGCCAGTGCAACTGCTTCAGAAATACCATGCGTGATAAAAAACGTGGTCTGACCACGGTCCAACCAGAGCTTCTCAAGATCGATTCGCATTTGCTCCCGAGTTAAAGCATCTAGTGCACCAAAAGGTTCGTCCATCATCAAAAGCGGGGGCGTGTGAATCAACGCCCGCACGATGGCTGCACGTTGACGCATGCCACCAGAGAGTTCTCTGGGCATGCGATTTTCAAATCCGGCCAGCCCAACCTTGGCAAGCAACATCATCGCTCTCTCGCGGTAAGCATCAGGATCGCCACCTCGCAAGTCAATTTGAACCAACACGTTATCGAGTACATTTCGCCAATCCAAAAGAACTGGGCTTTGGAAAACGATACCGAGGTCGGTGTGCGGGCCTGATATCACATTGCCTGCAATCTCAATCTTCCCTTCACTGGGCCCTAGAAGACCCGCAATGATCTTGAGGAGGGTTGACTTGCCGCAACCAGACGGGCCGACAACGGCCACGAATTCGCCAGGTTTTACGGCAAGGTCCACATGCCCAAGCGCTTGTGTGTACATCTCTGCACGGTGAAAGGTTTTGCTGACGCCCGAAATAAGCACCGGCACACCCGCCTCACTGCGCTGCATGACAAGCTCTGCCCCAGGGGCAGGTTGAAGGTTCTGAGACTTCACTGCGGAATTCCTATTTGGGCAGGAATTCGTTGGTGTGAAATGCAGTCCAGGTCTGTTGAGTCTCAAGGCCACGATATTTTTTGAGCAAATCGATGGTTTGCGCCCAATCCTTTTCATGACCAAATCCGATCTGTCCCTTCACATTCATTGAATCCATCAATTCAAAGTCAACCAACATTTGATCCTTAGTTGATTGGCGATTGAGGTCGGGCTTAACTTTCATTGCAACATCCACGGCAGCGTCGGGGGTTTTCTTAGCCTCTTCCCAAGCACGCTTGGTCGCTTTAACAAACCGCCGAACAAGATCTGGATTGGTCTTGATGGTGTTGTTGCCCGTGAAAATTGCCATCCCAACAATATTTGCACCGTGATCGGCAAATCGAAGCGCATGGGGCTCAACACCGCGGTATTTGAGTAAGAAAAACTGATCATCTGCACCACCCAACAGGCCGTCTGCGCGTTTTTCAAGAACGGTCACAACCTTTGCCGCTGGATCAACCTGCACAAACTTGACTTTGCTGATGTCAACCTTGTTGTGTGCCGCCAAGGCTTCAAGCAAGCCACGGATAGGATCACCAGGGGAGACAGCAAGGGTCTTTCCTTCTATGTCCTTGGGCGTGCGGATGCCTGCGGATGCAGCCGAGACGACTGAAAAGCCGGTAGAGCTCAGGATATTCATGACTGACTTGATCTCGCCGCCTTTGGAGATCAAGTTGATGATGCTGGAGCTGTCCGCAAGGCCAAAGGTATCGGTGCCAGCACCGACGACCTGTACGGTATTGGCAGAGCCTCTTCCCTCATTGATGGTGAGATTAATGCCTTCTTGTTTATAAAAGCCTTTGTCAACCCCAAAATAGAATGGCACATGCAGCCCGCCCAGATACCAGTTCAGGCGCAACGAAACGTTGTCCTGAGCCAGGGCCTGAGTGCCAGTGATCAACGGCAGCGCAATGGCCAGGCCGAAAAGTATTTTCCCAAGTTTGCGTAACACTGTCATGGTTGTCTCCTTTGTAAAGTTGTCCGAAAAAATTATCAAAGCCCCGTCATCTCCGTTGGACGCTGCGCCACATGCCAAGGAATGACCAAGCGTTCAACGAGTTCAACAAAATAATAAATTGCTAGCCCGATCAGGCTCAATAGCACGATGATGGCGAAGACCATAGGCGTTTCCAATTGACCGTTGTATTGCTGAAGCAAGTAGCCTAGACCGCGATCGGAAGCAACGAATTCAGCAACCACTGCCGCCGTGGCAGAAAGCGCAGCGCCAATCTTCAAACCAGTGAAGATCTCGGGCAATGCTTGAGGCAAACGAATCTTAAAGAACATTCGAGTTGGACTAGCGCCCGTCGAGCGTGCGAAATCCATGACATCCGGATCAACGGATTTAAACCCAGCAACACTTGAAACAACAATTGGGAAAAAGCACAGAAGAAAAACAATCAGCAACTTGGGCATCAGACCAAATCCCAGCCAGATGATGAACAGCGGTGCAATTGCAATCTTCGGGATGATTTGCAGAAAAACGATCACTGGATAAATGGTGTTTTCTACGAAGCGTGAATATGCAATCGCCATCGCCAATGGGATGCTGACAGCGACAGCCAAAAGATATCCGCCAATAATCTCTACGGAGGTGATCCAAGCCCCGCTCATCACGGTACTTTGTCGCTTGTTGAATTCCGACCAAATTTTGCTGGGAGGTGGTAACAGATACTCCTTGATACCTAAGAGCTTCACAGTAAACTCCCAAATCAAGAAGATGGCCACAAACATGGCGAGTACGCCAAGCCAGCGCCGGATGGAACGCTGGGAAACAGAAAAGGCACTTTGATGGGCTTGATTGCGACTCACTTTGTTGCTGCCTTTTGCTCTTGCTGTGAAATAGAACTTAGATCAAATGTTCCAAATTGCGCTGGCAAATTGATTTCAATCAACTCCAGATCATCCGATCTCGCAACCACGTTGTGGGGCACGCCAGCAGGCTGGGACAAACAGCCCCCAATGTGGACGGTCACTAAATCGGCAACGCCCTCATAACGAAAACTGATCCAGCCCTTCAATATGTAAACAAAATGGCCTGTCATATCGTGCCAGTGCCAACCAGTTTCCTGGTCAAAGGGCTTCAGGGCGCGAATATGCTTTGCACCAATGCGGCCGTTGGTCGCCTGATCAAGTCCAAGATCGCGATATTCCGCATCGGCACGAGGTCCGTCTTTGGTGAAATCCGCCTCGCTGAAGGGCAGCAAATTGAACTTTGAACGGGCGCTGGCAAGTTCCAGCGGCCCTTCATATGAAGGACCCGATTGATTCATCATTAAAACCCATTAGTGGAACTCTGTTGTCACATTAGAGTTACGATTCAAAATTGTCAATAGGGGCAACGCCAACTCGTTTTAAGTGATCAACAATAGCAGCTGCGTCAACACCAAAATAATTGCGCAACGCGGCGCGAGTGTCGCTCCGACCAAATCCATCGGTTCCTAAGGTTTTATAAGTTCGGCCTTCTGGTACGAAAGCTCTAACGCATTCGGTCACAGCGCAAACATAGTCTGAAGCCGCCAATATGGGACCATTGCGTTTGGAGAGCAAGCTCGTGAGGTAAGGCACCTTCTGCGGGCTTTGGTCAGTGCATGTCCGGCCATCGCGGGCCAACTCACTCCAACTTGTCACGCTGATCACCTCGACATCGATGCCTTGCGCAAGCAAAATCTTGGCTGCAATTAACACTTCCAACAAAATGGCGCCAGATCCCATCAGCGTCACCTGTTGTTTTACTTGGCCGTTTTCAGGTGTGAAGTTGGCAAATTGATAAGCCCCGCGCAAAACACCTTGGGTGTTTTCCAGTGCGATATTTGGATTTGCGTAGTTCTCGTTCATTAAGGTGATGTAATAAAAAACATCCGCCTGTTGCTCTACCATTTCACGCATTCCGGCATCCAAAATGATGGCCAGCTCACCTGCAAAAGCAGGGTCATACGCTTTGCAATTGGGAATGGTTGCTGCCACCAAATGGCTACTACCGTCTTGATGTTGTAAACCTTCGCCACCCAATGTCGTTCTGCCAGACGTTGCGCCCAACAAAAAGCCTCTGGCTCTTTGATCAGCAGCCGCCCAAATGGCATCACCCACCCTTTGGAAACCAAACATGGCGTAATAAATATAAAACGGCAACATGGCAAAACCGTGCACGCTGTAACTGGTTGCAGCGGCGGTCCAACTCGCAAGCGCACCAGCTTCGCTGATGCCCTCCTCTAAAATTTGACCGTCCATTGCTTCACGGTAACTCAGCACCGAACCGATGTCTTCTGGCGCATAACTTTGCCCGACACTGCTGTAGATTCCCACTTGCTTGAACAGATTGGCCATGCCGAAGGTACGCGCTTCATCTGCCACGATTGGAACCAAGCGTTTTCCCAAAACAGGGTCTTTCAACAAGTTGGCCAGCATGCGCACAAAAGCCATGGTGGTGCTCATCTCTTTGCCGTCTGCTGCAATCGCAAACTGGGCATATGTTTCTAATGGAGGAACAGGCAAAATCGCGCAATGCGTCTCGCGTTTTGGCATGCTGCCACCCAGGTCTTGGCGATGCTTTAACAGGTAGGTCATTTCCGCACTGTTTGGCGCAGGTTTGTAAAACGCTAAACTTTTTGCTTGTTCATCTGTGAGCGGCAAATCGAATCGGTTGCGGTATTCAATCAATTCTTGCTCATCAAATTTCTTATGGCTGTGCGTTGTCATCTTTCCTTGACCGGCGCTGCCCATGCCAAAGCCTTTTTTGGTGTGCGCCAAGATAACAACTGGCTGCCCTTGATGCGCAAGCGCGGCAGCATAAGCGGAATAAATCTTCACAACATCATGGCCGCCGCGTTTTAAACGATCGATTTGCTCGTCGGTCATTCCCTCCGCTAAGCGTTTCAAGTCTTCGTTTTGTCCAAAGAAATTTTCGCGGTTGTAACGCCCATTTTTAGCAGCAAATGTTTGCATTTGCCCATCGACAGTTTGTGAAAATGCTTTCAGTAAGGCGCCGGTGGTATCGCGCGCAAACAACCCGTCCCAGTCGCTCCCCCACACCAACTTGATAACCTTCCAGCCTGCGCCAGAAAATAATTTTTCTAGCTCATCGATGATTCGCCCATTACCGCGCACCGGGCCATCCAAGCGCTGCAAATTACAGTTCACCACCCACACCAAGTTGTCCAGTCGTTCGCGTGCAGCCAAGGTCAGCGCACTCATGCTCTCGGGTTCGTCCATCTCACCGTCACCAAAGACACCCCAAACCTTACGGCCTTCGCACTGCAACAAATTGCGGTGCGTCAAATAACGCATAAAGCGCGCATGGTAGATCGAACTGATCGGCCCCAGCCCCATAGACCCCGTTGGAAACTGCCAAAAATCGGGCATCAACCATGGATGCGGATAACTGGAAAGTCCACGTGCACCTGTTTTTTGCGAATTGATTTCTTGGCGGTAATGCAACATGTCTTCTTCCGTTAAACGCCCCTCTAGAAATGCCCGCGCATAAACACCCGGCGCACTGTGCGGCTGAAAAAATACCAAGTCGCCGCCTTGTTCTGGGGTGCGCGCTTGAAAGAAATGGTGAAAACCAGTTTCAAACAAATCTGCGACGCTCGCATAGCTTGCAA
>CAIMUZ010000077.1 GCA_903844775.1 uncultured Burkholderiales bacterium
CCGTTGCCGCTTTGTGCTGTTTGAGAAAGGCATGGATTTTGAAATTCGCGATGTCGATCTGTACAACAAGCCAGAGGACATTAACGTCATGAACCCCTATGGCCAAGTGCCTATTTTGGTGGAACGTGATTTGATTTTGTACGAGTCCAACATCATCAACGAATACATTGATGAGCGTTTTCCGCACCCCCAGCTCATGCCGGGTGACCCTGTGGATCGCGCGCGTGTTCGCTTGTTCTTGCTCAATTTTGAAAAAGAATTGTTCATCCATGTGGCGACATTGGAAAACCGCACGCTCAAGGGCAATGACAAGGCTTTAGAAAAAGCCCGCTCACACATTCGTGATCGCTTGACCCAATTAGCGCCCGTGTTCTTGAAGAACAAATTCATGTTGGGTGACAATTTCTCCATGCTGGATGTGGCCATCGCCCCTTTGCTTTGGCGCCTTGACTTCTATGGCATTGACCTCAGCAAAAATGCGGCGCCTTTGTTGAAATACGCCGAGCGAATTTTCTCGCGTCCTGCCTACATCGAAGCGCTCACGCCCTCAGAGAAGGTGATGCGCAAGTAATTGCGCAAGCCATTTGAAAACTCATTTCAAGAGCATCAAGATCTCATCATGGTCATGAACGCACTGGAGTCACCCTCGACTCGTCCGTATCTCATTCGGGCCATGTACGAGTGGTGCACCGATCACTCTTTCACGCCTTATGTAGCCGTGAAGGTCGATGGTTCGGTGCAAGTGCCACGTGAGTTTGTGCAAGGCGGCGAGATTGTTTTGAACATCAGTTTTGATGCCACAAGTTCTTTGCAACTGGGCAATGAGTTCATTGAGTTCAAGGCTCGTTTTGGTGGCAAGCCCCGCGACATCATGGTGCCCATCAACCGCGTGATGGCCATCTATGCGCGCGAAAATGGCCAGGGCATGTCGTTTCCTGTCACCGATTCGCCCTTGGGTCAGACGGTGGTTGGCATGGACAAACTCTCCACAGTTCCCAGTTCAGTCGCGCCTGTTTCTGATGATGGCGACAAACCCCTCACACCTGCACCGACACGCCCTACGCTGACCCGGATTAAATAAGCGACACCAAAAACTGGGCGACCTGCTGAAAAGCAGCCAATATTGATTTAAAATTCAGCCCGTGCCGCTTTAGCTCAGTTGGTAGAGCACTCGCCTTGTAAGCGATAGGTCGTCAGTTCGAATCCGACAAGCGGCACCATTTTGAAAACCAGCATGCGTGTTGGTTTTTTTTCGTCTGTAAGCGCTGCAAACACCCTTTGCGCGGTCTTTTTGATTCAACTTTGCAGTATTTTGAGTCGAATTTTTTCAACAGCATGGCCATGGCTGTTCAAGTGGGCCAAAAGTGCAGGCAACATTTGGCGTAATTTCGCAGCTGCCGCGTTAGAACTGACCAGCAAACACCATTCAGAGCCCTCAATGGGGCCCGCTTGGATGGCGTTCCTCAGGGGGGTTGGAATAAGGGTGTGCAAGGTTTTGAGGCGCAGGCTTGATTCTCGGGTGAGCTCTGTGAGGCGTGCCAAACTGGGCGACTCTTGGGCCGCTTGCATGAGGGTGACTGCCTGATTGATTTTTGCCATCCCCGCATTATGCGAGAGCCCTGAACTAATGGGGGAAATATGCAAAATCCGGCTGCTCTCAGCAGTTAAAATGGCGCGTTCACTTGCGCCTTGTGCGCACGTACTTTTGAATCCACTTTAAGACAGGATTGACGAGCCGTTCGACGCCTTTGGGGCCAGAGCAGACTCGTGTCAATATGGCGATCAATTTTCTGACCAAACTTTTCGGCAGTCGCAATGACCGCTTGATCAAGCAATACCGCAAAACTGTGGTGACCATTAACGCC
Organism: uncultured Burkholderiales bacterium; assembly: GCA_903844775.1. GTDB lineage: Bacteria > Pseudomonadota > Gammaproteobacteria > Burkholderiales > Burkholderiaceae_C > Limnohabitans_A. The sequence goes on from CAIMUZ010000077.1 coordinate 1,866, forward strand.
TTGGAAGCCGAATACGAAGCGTTAAGTGACGAGCAACTCCGCGCTAAAACCGATGAGTTTCGAACTCGGGTTGAAAAAGGTGAAACCTTAGACGAAATTTTGCCCGAAGCCTTTGCAGTGGTTCGCGAGGGTTCCAAGCGCGCCATGAAGATGCGCCACTTTGATGTGCAGATGTTGGGCGGTATTTCCTTGCACAACGGCAAAATTTCTGAAATGCGAACCGGTGAGGGTAAGACCTTGACTGCGACCTTGGCGGTCTATCTCAATGCTCTGGCTGGCAAGGGTGTGCACGTGGTCACGGTCAACGATTACTTGGCCAGTCGCGACGCGCAGTGGATGGGCAAGCTTTATAACTTCTTGGGCATGAGTGTAGGCATCAACTTGCCCCAACTCTCGCGTGAAGAAAAGCAGACCGCCTACAACTCAGACATCACCTACGGCACCAACAACGAATTTGGTTTTGACTATCTCCGCGACAACATGGTGTATGAAGCCAAAGACCGCGTTCAACGCGGCCTGAACTACGCCATTGTTGACGAGGTGGACTCTATTTTGATTGACGAGGCGCGTACGCCACTGATCATCAGTGGTCAAGCAGACGATCACACGGCGCAATACCAGGCCATGAACCAAGTGGTGCCGATGCTCACGCGCCAAGAGGGTGAAGCCGATCCCCGCACGGGCGAGGGCATCATCAAGCCAGGTGATTTCACGGTCGATGAAAAATCACACCAAGTGTTTTTGACCGAGCAAGGTCACGAAAACGCTGAACGCATTTTGGCAAGCGCGGGCCTCATTCCCGAAGGTGCGAGTCTGTACGATCCGGCCAACATTGCGCTCATGCACCACCTCACGGCTGCTTTGCGCGCCAATCACATTTATCACCGCGACCAACACTATGTGGTCCAAGAGGGTGAAATTATCATCGTCGACGAGTTCACGGGCCGTCTCATGACAGGCCGCCGTTGGAGCGATGGTTTGCATCAAGCGGTGGAAGCCAAAGAGGGCGTGGCCATCCAGGCTGAAAACCAAACCATGGCCTCCATTACCTTCCAAAACTATTTCCGTTTGTACGGAAAGTTGGGCGGCATGACGGGTACGGCTGACACAGAAGCCTACGAGTTCCAAGAAATCTACAGTTTGGAAACCGTGGTGGTACCGCCCAATCGCATCAGCCGACGCGAAGACCAACTCGATCGTGTTTACAAATCGTCGCCAGAAAAATACAACGCCGCCATTACCGACATTCGCGAATGCCATGAGCGTGGGCAGCCAGTTTTGGTGGGCACCACCTCCATCGAAAACTCAGAACTGATTTCTGAGATGCTGACCCATGCCAAGCTGCCGCATCAAGTGCTCAATGCCAAGCAGCATGCGCGCGAGGCTGACATCGTGGCGCAAGCCGGACGGCCGTACATGATCACCATTGCGACCAACATGGCGGGCCGCGGCACTGACATTGTGTTGGGCGGCAACATTGAAAAAGACATTCAGACGGTGGAAGCCGATGAAGCACTGGATGCCCAAACACGCCAAGACAAAGCCGCTGCCATGCGCGCCGAATGGTTGCTTGTGCACGAGCAGGTGAAAGCATTGGGTGGTTTGCGCATCATTGCGACCGAGCGTCACGAGTCTCGCCGTATTGACAATCAATTGCGTGGCCGTTCTGGCCGCCAAGGCGACCCTGGTTCTTCACGTTTCTACTTGAGCTTGGACGATCCACTCATGCGCATTTTTGCAGGTGACCGTGTGCGCGCCATCATGGACCGTTTGAAAATGCCAGAAGGCGAAGCCATCGAAGCCGGTATGGTGACGCGCAGCATTGAAAGTGCGCAGCGTAAAGTAGAAGCCAGAAATTTCGACATGCGCAAACAATTGCTCGAATACGATGATGTCTCTAACGATCAGCGCAAGGTCATCTACCAACAACGCAACGACATCTTGGATGCTTCAGAAATGGACGCCCAAATTACGGGCCTGCGTGAGGGCAGTTTCACAGACTTGGTTCGCCAGTATGTGCCCGTAGAAACTGTAGAAGAACAGTGGGATTTGGCAGCCTTAGAACGGATCTTGTCGGATGAATGGCAAATTCAATTGCCACTCCGCGAGAAAGTGTCTGCCGCCACCGCCATCACCGATGAAGAAATTCTTGAAATGGTGTTGACTGCTGCAAACAATGCTTTCAACGTGAAGTTGGAATCCATTGGCGCTGAAAACTTTGTGCCTTTTGAGCGGGTTGTCTTGCTGCAAAGTATCGACACGCACTGGCGCGAACATCTCAGCGCCTTGGACTACTTGCGGCAAGGCATTCATTTGCGAGGCTATGCCCAAAAGCAGCCCAAGCAAGAATACAAACGCGAAGCTTTCGAACTCTTCGGCCAATTGCTTGACTCCGTCAAAAACGAAGTCACACGCGTATTGATGAATGTGAAAATTGAATCCACTGCGCAAATTGAAGAAGCGGCTCAAGTCTTGGAGGAGCGTGCTGAAAACATCAGCAATGTCACCTACACCGCACCCGACGAAAAAGGCGAGCCCCAAACACAATCTGAATTTAAAAGTACTTTGATTGCACCAGTGGGTCGCAACGAGCCTTGCCCCTGTGGCAGTGGTAAAAAATACAAGTTCTGCCACGGTAAGTTGGCATAAGAGGACCTCATGACTGTGAACCTTCAAGCGCCAGATCCGGCCAGTATCTTGGCTGTTCCTGGCACTCGTCTGGGCATCGCCGAAGCTGGCGTGCGCAAAGTGGGCCGCAAAGACCTCACCGTCATTTTGTTAGACGAAGGCAGTGTTGTGGCCGGCGTATTCACACAAAACAGATACTGTGCGGCACCTGTCCAAGTCTGCCGAGAGCACTTGTCACACATCAGCACGTCAAATGCCGACACTCAAATTAGGGCGCTGGTCATTAACACGGGAAATGCCAATGCGGGCACAGGCGCCAAAGGCTTGGCCGATGCGCGTGCCACAACAGAGGCCTTTGCCGCATTGCTCAAGTTGAAACCCCAGCAAGTGTTGCCTTTTTCAACCGGCGTGATCATGGAAAACTTGCCTGTCGATCGCATCGTTGCAGGCTTGCCCGCTGCCATTGCGGATGCGCAAGCCGCGCATTGGGCCAAGGCGGCCGAAGGCATCATGACCACCGACACCGTGCCCAAAGCGTTTAGCCAACAAGTGATGTTGTCAGGTCAAACCGTCACGATCACGGGCATCAGCAAAGGCGCCGGCATGATTCGCCCCAACATGGCCACCATGTTGGGCTTCTTGGCCACCGATGCCAACATTGCACCCAATCTGCTACCCGCCTTGGCCACTGACTTGGCCAATTCATCTTTCAACCGAATCACCATTGACGGTGATACGTCGACCAATGATTCTTTCATTGTGATGGCCACCCGCAAAGCGGCGCACCCCCTTATCTCCTCTTGGGATTCGGCAGATGGCAAAGCCTTGCGCGAGGCCTTGATGTCGGTGGCGCAAAAATTAGCGCACGCGATTGTGCGTGATGGTGAAGGTGCCACCAAGTTCATCACCATTCGTGTGGAAGGTGGTAAGACCAGCGACGAGTGCCGCTTGGCAGCCTACGCCATTGCACATTCGCCCTTGGTAAAAACAGCGTTCTTTGCCAGCGATCCTAACTTGGGCCGCATCTTGGCTGCCGTGGGTTATGCAGGCATTCACGATCTGGATCAAGACCTCATTGGTCTTCATTTAGACGATGTCTGCGTGGTTCAAAACGGTGGCCGTAATCCAGCGTACCAAGAAGCCGATGGACAGCGCGTCATGAAGCAAAGCGAAATTACCATTCGCGTTCATTTGGGTCGTGGCACGGCAGTCGACACGGTCTGGACGTGTGACTTGAGTCACGACTATGTATCAATCAACGCAGACTATCGTTCATGAGCACCGCCATTGAAAAACTACTAGAGCGTGCAGTGCTCATGCTCGAGCGGCTTGAGCGCGTTTTACCGCAGCCCTTGAGCCAGCCGGACTGGCATGAAGCCATTGCTTGGCGTTATCGCAAGCGGGCCTCAGGTCATGGGGTCTTGGAGGGTGTTCGTCATGTGTCCGACATGAGTCTTCAAGACCTTCAAGAAATTAACGTGCAAAAAGAAAAATTGCAGCAAAACACCTTGCAGTTTGTGCAAGGTTTGCCGGCCAACAATGTTTTACTCACAGGCTCACGCGGCACTGGCAAATCGTCTTTGATCAAAGCCTGCCTGAATGCCTATGCTGCGCAAGGTTTGCGTCTGATTGAGGTCGACAAAGAAGATCTGATAGACCTGCCTGATATTGTGGATGTGGTGGCGGGCCGTCCTGAAAAGTTCATCATCTTTTGCGATGATTTGAGTTTCGAAGACGGCGAAGGTGGCTACAAAGCTCTGAAATCAATCCTCGATGGTTCAGTGGCGGCATCCACACCCAATGTCTTGATTTATGCCACCAGCAATCGTCGACATTTGCTGCCTGAGCACATGAAGGACAACCTCACCTACACCCACACCGAAGACGGCGAAGTGCACCCAGGTGAAGTGATTGAAGAGAAAATTTCTTTGTCTGAACGCTTTGGTTTGTGGATCAGTTTTTATCCTTTTTCTCAAGACGAATACCTCACCATCGTGGCGCAGTGGTTGCGTTCTTTGGGTGCGGCTGAAGCTGTGATTCAATCTTCTGGACCAGAGGCTTTGGTCTGGGCACTAGAGCGCGGATCGCGCAGTGGCCGAGTGGCCTACCAATTTGCGCGCGATTATGTGGGGCGCATGGGGCAAGGCGCTTCAACTCAGCGATCGCTATGAATGAGGCCGCCGCGTCTGGCCAGTCTCTGCTGGTGGCAGATGCGCATTTGCAGCGTGAGGACGTACAAAATCGCAAGACGGTGGACGTGGCCGTTGGCATTTTGATCAACGCTCAAAATCAATTTTTACTCACATCAAGACCTCCTGGCAAAGTCTATGAGGCTTACTGGGAATTTCCAGGCGGCAAGTTAGAGGCCAATGAAACTGTTGCTCAAGCCCTAACGCGTGAACTGGAAGAAGAGCTGGGATTAAAAATTCAGGATGTGCAAATTTGGCGACAACAATGGGTGGACTATCCCCATGCGCTGGTTCGATTGAACTTTTGCAAAATTCACAAATGGCAGGGCAACATGGAAATGCGAGAGGGGCAACAGTTTGCATGGCAAAGCTTACCCGTCGAAGTCATGCCAGTCTTGCCAGGCACTGTTCCGGTCTTGTCTTGGTTGGCAGAAGAAAGTGGCTTTGTTGGTGCCACGCATCAAGTTTGAAGTGACGTCGTCTTCACTGCAATTTAGGATCGCCAAAATTCTCTTGATCGGGCGGCGTGTCTTCTGGCACTCTAAAGCTTTCGTTGGCCCAGGCGCCTAGATCGATGCCCTTGCAACGCGCACTGCAAAAAGGGCGGTACACATTGTGTGAACTGAAAAGACTGGGACCCGCACAGGTGGGACACTTCACGTGTTTGGGTTTTGTGGATGGCTCGCTCATCTGACTCTCACCAACTTCAATGACGACCGCTGTTTAAGCGCAAAGTGTCATTTCAAAGGGGGTATCTTCTTTGCTGGCAATCAGCTTGCCATCGGCTTGCTGTTGCATCAGTCGAATGACCACCAACAACCTGTTGCAACTGATTTCAGGTGTGAGATTCAAGCTGTCATCAATGCGCAGTCGCAGCAATTGAAAGTTGCGGCCCTGGGGTAGGTTTTGTTGGAGCTGACCGCCATTGGCCATGACTTTTTGTGTACTGCCCGATTCGCGCATCATCTTTAGCATGAGTTGAACCGAGCTGGCAAGCGGGGCAAAGTGCTGTGACCACTCATGCAAGTTGGCTTGCCTGGCAGTGGGTTCGTGGTGTTGCCATGCGTGGTAAGCCGGGAGATCAAATTCACAAGTGCCACCTGGTATGGCCGTACGGCTTCTGATGCTGTTCAAAAATTCGCTTTCGCCCAGAGGGGTGCCTAATTTACCCACCATGGTATTGAGGGCGACAAAGCGTTGGTCAAGTTGTTCGATGATCAGGTCAAGGGCTTTTTCAGAGATGGAGGGGTTGCCTCGATAACCGTTGAGGAGTTGCTTGTGACGCTCAATGTCTTTGAGAATTTCTGATTTCAATTCAGAGCGCGAAGCCACCTCCATGATTTCAAAAATCGTGGTGAGCGCGTAGTGGTGATCGAGTGCTTCGGAACGCTGTGTTAATTTGTTGAACCGTGCAAACAAATGCTGCAGGCGCAAATAGGTTCTGATGCGTTCGTTGAGGGGGTATTCGTAAAGTATCACGCTGCGTCTTTCAGTGACAAGATCATAGCCCGAAGCTGACCCACATTTCATGGACTCTTTGCTTGAGTTGTGCCAAATCGATGCCATCGTTCAAAATGACAACATCTGCGCAGGCCAGGCGTTCCGCCCGGGTGGCCTGTTGCGACATGATTTGCGCAACCTCTTGGCGACTGATGCCGCTGCGGTCCATGACCCTTTGAATCTGGGTCTCTGGCTGGCAGTCGACCACGCACACCCTGTCCAGCTGGGGCCGCCAGCGGGCGATTGACTCCACCAGCAAAGGAATGTCAAAAACCAGGCAACCAGCGCCGGCCTCTATGGCCGTCTGTGTTTGTTCCTGCAATATTTGACCCACAAGAGGGTGGATGATGCCTTCTAGCTGGCGTTTGCTGTTGGGATTTGAGAAGACCAATGAACGCATGGCGTCCCGGTTGAGAGCGCCCTCGGGGGTGATCATTTCTTCGCCGAACTCAGCCAATAGGGCAGGGATGGCCCTGCCCCCTGCTTGCGTGACCGATCTGGAGATGGCATCGGCGTCGAGGATGGTCGCGCCGGCTTCGGCCAAGAAGCCGGCAACGGTGCTTTTACCGCTGCCAATGCCGCCAGTGAGGCCGAGGCGAAGAGGCTTGCGCATCAACGGGTCAAGCTCCCATGGAAATTCCTAAAAAGAAACATGCGAATCCAGAAAGGGCTAAAAAAGGACCAAAAGCGAAGTGTCCATTGTGACCCAGTTGCCCTCTGATTTTTTGGGTGACCCCAAAAATCAGTCCAGAAACAGAGGCCAGCAAGATCAAAGGCAGCAGGCTCCAAACGCCCAGCCAAGCGCCAAGCCCAGCCAGCAGTTTGAGATCGCCTTGGCCCATGCCTTCTTTGCCTGCAAGCCGTTCAAAGCCCCAACTGACCAGCCACAAAAGCCCATACCCCAAGACGGCGCCCGCCAATGAATCTAGGAGCGATGTGTTGGTGAGTGACATGGCGCTTCCAATGAGGCCAACCCAGAGCAGCGCTTGTGTCAAGTTGTCTGGCAGCAGGAATGTTTCTGCATCGATCCAAGCCAATGCCAAGAGGGTGGCGCAAAAGAAACAGCCCAAAACAGCAGGGTAACCAAAGCCGAACTTGAGCAGACACATGCAAAACAACGCAGCAGTCAGGATTTCGACCAAGGGATATCGCACAGAAATGACCTGGTTGCAGTGTCTGCAACGACCAAGGCTCAAACAATAAGACACCAGGGGAATGAGTTCGTACCACGCCAGGGACTTCTTGCAATGGGGGCAGTGAGACCCAGGCGTTGTTAAATTGAATCTGACCGCATCAAGTTCATCGGTTTTCAAAATCATCAGCGGCATGCGGTGTATGAGCACATTGAGAAAGCTGCCGATGACCAGTCCAAGGGCTGCAAACAACACGAGTTGGTCCCAGCTGACGCTCACAAAATGTGGTAACTCCCATCCCATGATGCCAGGAGATAACCACAATTGGGGCCATTCAGAGACCTTGATCAAAAGACTTGTCCTAAATTGAAAATAGGCAAATACAGCGCCAACAAAATGCCGCCGATGAGCGTGCCCAGTACCACCATGATGATGGGCTCGAGGAGGGTGGAGAGATTGCCAATTTGTTGATTCACATCGGATTCCATGAGTTTGGCTGCACGTTCAAGCATTGTGTCGAGTGATCCTGTTTCTTCGCCAATAGCGCACATTTGAATGATCATCGTTGAAAACAAGTTGGATTTTGACATGGCCTTGCTCAAGCTGTGTCCCTCTTGAATGTATTGAATCAATTGATGGGTGGTTTGGTTCAGGTTGGGTGAGGCACTGGCGGCCGAAGCAGGTGACAGTGCTTCGGCCAATGGCGTGCCAGCTTGAAGCAAGGCAGACAAGGTTTGCGCCCATTTGACAACCATGGCTGCCTGGATCAAGGGTCCCAAGATGGGTGTTGCAAAGATCATTTTTTCTGAAATGAATTGAAACTTCAAGGACTTTTGATGCCCCCATCGAAGCAATGCAACAAACATCAAGAGCGCCCCAGACAGGGCACTTGCCCAACGACTCATCCATGAACTGAACGTGATCAGTTGCTGCGTTGCCCATGGCAATGGGGCTCCCATACTTTTGAAGACATCCTCAAAGACGGGCACCACCCACAGCAATATCACCACCAAGACCATGACAGCGATGACCAAAATACTTGCTGGGTAGATGAGGGCATTTTTGAGCTTGGCTTTGAGGATGGCGTGGGCCTCCAGGGTGTCTGCCAATCGGTCCAATATTTTGTCCAAGATGCCTGCAACTTCACCGGCATGCAATAGGCTGCAGTAATGCGGATTGAAAACTTGAGGGTGCTTTTGAAATGCGGCGTACAAGGACTGACCCGCATTGATGTCGGCGCGAAGCGACTGCAATGTCTTGGCAAATGATTGCTGGGCGGTGCGAGTTCCCACAATGCTTTGACTGAGTAATTCAAAAGCCTGCGAGAGTGGAATGCCGGCGCTCATGAGTGCCGACCACTGACGCGTGAAAACACTCAGTGTTTTGGCGGGAACGGCTTTGCTTTTGACGCCGCCAACGGGTGCCGCCTCTCGCCTGGCCATGGCGCGGGTGAGGGCGGCGTCAAGTGACATCGGTATGGGCCAAAACTTCGGCCAAAGATGTGATGCCCATCGAGGCCTTCAGAATTCCTGCATGGCGCAAGGTACAGACGCCCTCTTTTTCAGCTTGTGCTGAGAGTTCATGCCGGCTGGCATTGTGCAAAATCAAATGTTGCAATGCCGCGGTAATGGGCATCACTTGAAATAAACCAATGCGACCCCAGTACCCCTTGTGACATTGTGAGCAGCCTTGCGCCGCATAAAAATGGTGCTGTGGTGCAGGTTGTTCACTGAAGGATTGCAGGCCTAGCTCTTTGAGGCATTGGCCTGAAACGATGGCAGGTTGACGACAATGCACACACAAGCGGCGAACCAAGCGTTGCGCAGAAATGAGGCTGATGCTAGAGGCTAAGTTGTACGTGGCAACGCCCATGTTGCGAAGCCGAATTAATGCGCTGGGTGCGTCTTGGGTGTGCAATGTCGACAGAACCAAATGACCTGTTTGTGAAGCTTTCATGGCAATGTCGGCCGTTTCGTGGTCCCTGATTTCACCCACCATGAGGATGTCGGGGTCTTGTCTTAAAAAGGCTCGGAGTGATGTGGCGAAATTCAAACCAATTCTTTCTTTCACATTGACCTGATTGATGCCGGGCAATTGGATTTCGGAGGGGTCTTCGACAGTGGCAATGTTGACCTCTGCCCGATTGAGTAAATTCAAGCAGGCATACAAAGACTGAGACTTTCCTGAACCTGTAGGCCCTGTGACCAAAATCATGCCGTGAGTTTTTTGAATGGCGTCCAGGACTTTTTGTTTGTCGACAGGGTCATAACCCAAATGGTCTAAATTGAGTTTGGCCAAATCGGAAGACAAAATGCGGACGACCATCTTTTCACCAAACAGGGTGGGCAGGGTGCTGATGCGCAAATTCAAACGTTGTGAATTTTTCAATCCGACATTCATGCGTCCGTCTTGTGGCAATCGCTTCTCTGCAATGTCTAAGCGAGAAAGTACTTTGATGCGTGACGCGATTTGTTCTTTGAACTCAAAAGGCGGCGGTGAGATTTCTTGCAATACGCCATCGACCCGCAATCGAACGCGGTAGAAATTTTCAAAGGGTTCAAAGTGAATGTCAGACGCTCTGAGCCGTGCAGCAGTTTCCCATGTTTGCTGGAGATAGTGAACAACCGGCGCTTCTGACGGCGCCGCTCGATTGCCGATTGGAGGGGTTTCCATTTGAAAGCCGTTTCATCAGAACAGGGCATTCAATGATGCGTGTATTTTGGCCCTCTCCAGGTTTCAAAGCTGCAATGAAAGCATTTGTGAGACAGCCTTAATTTCTAGGCAAGACCCCTCTTGGGGTAATTTCAAGCACGCCACTTGCGGAACTGATCGATTAAGATGATGATCTGACTTGAGATCAACAACATCCTTTATTTTTCAGTCGATCATGGAAATCAATGGACCGAGAGCGCTCATGAAAATCGTTTTGATGATGACCCTGCTGTGTGCTGTGAATGCGTTTGCCTCAGACGCACCGAAGGCCGGCGATAAAAAAGCCCCTGAGAGATCAGTGGTGCCAGAGCGCATCACGCGGCCCAAACCCAGCCCCGATTCTTTGCCGCAACACGTTGAAAAAAACAGCAACCCAGGGGGCTGCCCAAAATTTGAGTACAAAGAAAAGCCCGGCAAAATAGTCTGCATGGACAAGGCAACAGGTGCCGACAAACCCAAGCCGCCTGCAAAATAACTTCACACGGGTGAAGCTGCTAAACCTACAAACACGTTTTGCACATCGTCATTGCCATCAATGGCGGCTAAGAAGTTCTCGACCTCTTCAAGTTGTTCTGCGCTGAGGTTGGCGGGGTTCACGGGATTTTTCGGTTTGTAGCCCAGCTTGTTAGAGATGACGGTAAAGCCGTGATCTGGCAAAGCTTTGCTGACCAAGTCTAAATCTGTGGAGTCGGTGATAAATACGGTCACGCCATCTTCATCGGCTGGCTCAAAGTCTTGAGCGCCCGCTTCAATGGCGGCCAATTCTGCATCGGCACCTGCTTGTGCAGACTCAGCCTCAATCATGCCGATATGGTCAAAATCCCAAGACACGGAACCCGAGGAGCCCAACTGACCTTTGCGAAAAAGCACACGAACTTCAGAGGCGGTTCGATTTAAATTGTCGGTGAGGGCTTCGACCATCACCGGCACTTGATGCGGCGCAAAACCTTCGTAAATGACCCGCTCAAAGTGCACAGCTTCGCCCAACAAGCCCGCACCTTTTTTAATGGCCCGCTCAAGTGTCTCCTTGGGCATGGAAACTTTGCGCGCTTGTTCGACCACCAGTCGAAGTCGAGAATTGGCGGAGGGATCGGCACCGCTTTTGGCCGCCATCATGATGTCTTTGGCCAAGCGACCAAACAATTTACCGCGGGCGTCTGCGGCTTGTGCCTTGCCCTTTGCTTTCCACTGCGCACCCATTTGATTTGCTTTCGTTGGACCTGTCGTGGCCTGGATTTTATGACATCGATTTCAAAAAATTCTGCTTGCAACTGTTAGACAGTGATGTCCACATTGCCGCCTTTAGGTTTGTCAGACTTGGGTGCGTCTTGCCTGACCAGCTCCTGTTTGACCTCGGCTTTTTGAGCCTCACGTTGCTGTGGGGCAGGTTGAATTTGGCGTTCAGTTTTAACGGCTTGATCAGCTTGCGGGCGTTGAATTTCTGGGCGGTTATTGGCTGGGCGGATTTCAGACATGTAATGCTCTCTTTTGAAACAAGACGAATGACGTGGTGAAAGGATTTTCCCTCATTGTCATGCAAATGTTGACAGAGCAGTTAAAGTTATTGCCATGCAGCCCAATTTGCCCACCTTCAAAGATGTTTCAAAAGCAGCTGAGCGCCTCAAAGGCGTGGCGTACAAAACACCTGTCCGCCAATCTCGCGCCTTGAACGAACAAATGCAAGCCCAGGTTTTCATCAAATGTGAAAACTTTCAGCGGATGGGGGCTTTTAAGTTCAGGGGCGGCTTCAATGCGCTTTCTCAACTGACCCCCATTCAGCAACGGGCGGGTGTGGTGGCCTACTCATCGGGCAATCACGCACAAGCCATCGCCTTGTCTGCACGCATCTTGAACATGCCCGCGACCCTCTTCATGCCGCGCGACGCAGCACCTTCTAAGCTGGCGGCCACGAAGGGCTATGGCGCAGAGGTCATTCCTTACGATCGGTATTCAGAAGACGCAAGTGCCTTGGCCACACAGTTTGCGCTGGCCAAAGGCGTGACGTTTATTCCACCGTTTGACCACGCCGATGTTCTGTCGGGCCAAGGGACGGCTGCTTTAGAGTTGTTTGACGAAGTCGGCGAATTAGATGCCTTGTTCGTGTGCTTGGGCGGCGGCGGCCTGCTCAGCGGCAGCGCGCTGTCTGCGAAAGCCAAATCGCCGAATTGCAAAATTTTTGGCGTTGAGCCTGCGGCAGGCAACGATGTGCAGCAATCGTTTCGCAAAGGCGAGCGAGTTCGCATTCAAACGCCTATTACCATTGCCGATGGCGCCCAAACGCCCATGGTGGGGGCCATTACATTTGAGCTTATCAAAGCCTTGGTGGATGACATTCACACCGTCACAGATGCGCAGTTGATCGACGTGATGCGGTTTTATGCAGAGCGCATGAAAATGATTGTCGAGCCAACGGGCTGCTTGTCTCTGGCAGCGGCGATTCAAGCGCGGGAGGCGCTGAAGGGGCAACGTGTGGGCGTGATTGTCAGTGGTGGCAATGTCGACATGGCCAGATTTTCACAACTGTTGGCACAGCCAAGCCCTTGAATCAGTTGGTTGACGCCAGCACGGCGCAATTCAATCAAGTACGGCGTTCAAGCAGCTGGGAAGCCAGCGCCACCAAGGCTTCCTGGTAGGCGCCTTCAGGCAGGGCCTCAGCTGCATCGATGGCGCGTTGTGCTTCGCCCATGGCGGCTTGACGGCTGGCTTCGAGCGCGCCAGTTTCCCGAACAATGGCAATGACGCTGCTCAGTTGGTCCACTGAGCCCGTCTCGATGGCTTTTTGAATCAGCGCACGCTGGGGCGGCGTGCCGCGTTGCATGGCCAAAATAAGGGGCAGGGTGGCTTTGCCTTCGCGCAGATCGTCGCCCAGGTTTTTGCCCATTTCTGCGGCATTGCCTTCGTAGTCCAGCACATCGTCGATGACTTGAAAAGCGGTTCCCAAAGCTTGTCCGTAGATGGCGCAAGAGGCTTCTATTTCCGGTGATGCATTCGCCAAGATGGCGGCCAACCTTGCACTGGCTTCAAAAAGCTTGGCCGTTTTGGAGCGAATGACATGCAAATAGGCGGCTTCATCAAGCGATGCATCGTTCATGTTCATGAGCTGCAGCACTTCGCCTTCGGCAATGATGTTGGTGGCGTCAGCCAGCACTTGCATGATGCGCATGCTGCCCGGCTCGACCATCATCTGGAATGCGCGGGAGTAAAGAAAGTCGCCCACCAACACACTGGCAGGGTTACCGAAATTTTCGTTGGCAGTGGGGCGACCGCGCCTCAATGTGGACTCGTCGACCACATCGTCGTGCAACAAAGTGGCCGTGTGAATGAACTCCACCACGGCGGCCAAGGTAAATTTATGGGCTTCTTGGTAGCCCAATGCGCCACTGGTGAGCAACAAAATAACAGGGCGCAAACGTTTGCCACCCGCTGAAATGATGTATTGGGCCACTTGACCGACCAAAGGCACACCCGAACTCAGCCGGTTGGCAATGACCCGGTCTACTTGGGCCATGTCCTCTGCAACCAAGGCCAAAGCGGTGGCTGGGGAGGCTTTCATGGAAGGCGCATTGATTGACAAAATGGCTTAATTAAATGGGTTGAGGGTGAAATTTCAGCAAAAAACTTGGTTTTTCCGCTAGATTTCGCAGTTCTCGACTGATTATAGAGAGCGAAAATGACTCTGGGGGACCCCAAAGTCTTGTTTCTAGATGGCTTGTCAAGTCCTGAAAGTCCGTGCTAAAATCCGCGGTTCCTTAGGGTTCGTCCTAGGAATTTCCATTGAGAGAAACGAAAAGGTCATTATGTACGCGGTCATAAAAACCGGCGGCAAACAGTATCGTGTTGCGGCTGGTGAAAAAATTAAAGTAGAACAGATTGCTGCGGACGTGGGCCAGGAAATCGTGATCGACCAAGTTCTGGCAGTCGGCAACGGCGCAGATCTGAAAGTTGGTACGCCCCTGGTGTCCGGCGCAACTGTTACTGTCACAGTGTTGGC
>CAIMUZ010000078.1 GCA_903844775.1 uncultured Burkholderiales bacterium
GGGCGGAGGTGATGTGGGGCTTTGGCTCCATTTAATCTTTGTTGCTGGACTATTTTGCAACTGATCTAATGTCACGAATTGAAGTGCTGCTTTGCGGACAGTGCAATTTAGCTAGCGTTTTAAGCCTGAGGAATGGGGGTCGGTTTTCCGTTTGCGTCAATGGCCACATACGTCAAACGCGCTTCTGTGACCTTCATGAATTCGCCTTGGTTGGAAAAGCGCTCTGCAAACACTTCAACTTGAACGGTGATGGACGTTTTTCCCACACGCGTGATCGTTGAAAAGAACGACAGCAAGTCACCTACTTTGACGGGTTGCTTAAAAATGAATTCATTGACCGCCACGGTTGCCATGCGGCCGCGGACTAGCCTGGCGGGCAATACAGCACCCGCCAAGTCAACTTGAGCCATGACCCAGCCGCCAAAAATGTCACCATTGGCGTTGCAGTCGGCGGGCATGGGGATGACCTTGAGCACCAGCTCTTGATCGATGGGCAAAGCTACTTTTTCTGGAAGATTCATGCGAGGGCCTGTGGTGATTTTCTAATCTGGACGGGTAGGGGGATTAATGTTTTTGCTTCTCGAGTTAACTGCAGGCCATTTGCGTGGCCACTGGGTTCTTGCAGAAGCTTAACTTTGCTCTGCTACACGCTCGAGTTTCTTACTTAGTATCCATGACAGCGCGAGGAAAACAATCAGCATGACCATGCCAATGCCAGAGAAAGCGTCGTTCAACAGCTTCTCCGAAATTTGGCCAAATGCATGTCCAGCTGAAAGAACGATACCAGACCAAAGACCAGCCGCAACGAAATTGAACGCCAGAAATGTGGGCCAGGATAGACGTGACATTCCGTAGGCAAATCCAGCAACACCGCGAATTCCGTGCGGATAGCGATGCAACAGAATGAGCCATACATAGTAGCGATCCACCATCCGCACAACTGTGTGGATGCTGCGTTGATGCCTTGGAAAAGGTGAAAGCCATTGTGTGCCGAAATAGCGTCCTATTCCGAAGCGGATCGTATCCCCCAAAAAACTGCCGCCCCAGACGACGGCAATGAGGGTGCCAAGATTAAGAGCATCTGTACTGGAGGCATAGCCGGCAAACAGAGTTAGCAGCAGACTGTGCGACGCAGCGAAAGCGAAGATGAGTCCGTAGGCCTCATCACCATGTAGGCGCAACAATTCAAGGAACGAAGCTAGATCGGTTGGAAAGATCAATTTTGAACCACATAAGAGAAAAATTAATGATATCAAAGATGACTTTTCTGGCCCATTTCATTATTGGGTAAAGGCGGACAAAGTCTACGGGGACTAAGTTCAAAAAATGTGCAGTGACATTTACCCAATTCTCTAGAAATTCAGTAAGTTTGCGATTGGCTGGTAGAGGGCAGGTCAGTCCTGCAAGATTTTTGGTTTAACCGGCTCCTATCAAGCGGCTTTTATAAACTGTATCGCTTGGAATTTACTCAACCTGCCCACCAGCGGTTGGTTGTTTTGGCGAATTCGCGCTTTAAACCGGAACTTCACCTAAAACGGTGCAACGACGAATGACACGGCTTTGCGTGTGTGGGTCGTAAGGCGTAGCTCTATGGACCAAACAACGGTTGTCCCAAACAATGAGTTGTTTGATTTGCCAGTCATGTTCGTACGTCAAGTCGGCATGGATGGACAATCGGTTGAGCTCTTCAATCAGTGCACGACCTTCTTCGTAAGGCATACCCACCACGTATTCTGCATGGTCACCTAAATACAAACATTTGCGACCAGTTTCCGGATGGGTACGAACAATAGGTTGGTCGACTGGAGGCACAGCTTTGCGTTGGTCTTCAGTCATAGGGTCTTCGCCATGCCTGCGTGTACGCGAAAAATCAAGGTTATGCACTGCGCGTAAATTCGCGATGCGTTCTTTCCACTCAGGAGTTAAGCGTTCATAGGCACCATACATATCGCAGAAGTGGGTTTGCCCACCTTGTCCGGGTTCTGGCATCACCTCACCGTAAATCACAGTGGCATGTCCGGTGACACGTTGCCAAGAGCCATCGGTATGCCATGCCAACGTGCCTTTGTCTGGGTGCTTGCCATTGGGCTTGCCCTCGGCGTTCAGATTGGAAAGTCGAAATAGTTCTGGAAATCCGTCGGCATGGTATTGGTTCATTACATGGATCTGAACTTCACCAAAACATTGAGCCAACTTAACTTGTTGTGCAGGAGGAACATCTTGCGGTGGAAACAAAAGGACTTGGTATTGCAAGAACGCCTTGTGAATGCCAGCAAGGACTTCGGGAGTCATTTCCTCTGTCAGATTGACCCCGCTGATCTCCGCCCCTAAAAGAGGAGTAAGTGGTCTAACGCCAAAAGGCCAATCGGTTTTTGTAGATGTAAATTGTGTGTGGCCCATAGATTTCTCCAAGAGTTATTACTAACAACTTAACACAAGGTAACTTTGTTTAACAGAGCAATTACCTTGCTATTGACCCAGCAATACGCTTAGCGGCTGCGCCGCATGCCACCAACGTCGTATTCAAGAAAGCACGATAAAGTTCATCGAGTTGGACTTCCCACGTTCAAGAGCTTGTCTTTCAAGTTCTCGGATTTTCTTCCATCACTTTGGCACGGCAGGGAGGGGGGCAGGTCAATGGCTCAATATGGTATTACAATCCGCCCCGCGCATCTAGCAGGCAGCCTGTGACATAACTCGCCGCTGGCGATGCCAGCCACACTACGGCCTCAGCGATTTCTTCGACGGTGCCCATGCGCCCAAGCGGCACGGCACTGATCATTTTCTGTAACTGCTCGGTGCTTCGGCTACTCTGAATTTCGGTATCGACAAGTCCCGGGCGGACTGCGTTGACCCGGATACCTTCTCCAGCGACTTCCTTTGACAACCCTATGGTCATGGTATCGATTGCGCCCTTTGAGGCTGCGTAGTGCACCCAACTGTTGGGTGAACC
>CAIMUZ010000079.1 GCA_903844775.1 uncultured Burkholderiales bacterium
CCGCCATAATCTTCAGAAATTTCTGGAAGCAAAAAGCCCAGTTCACCAAATGGACGCCAAACATCGCGTGGAATGAAGCCCGCTTTACGCCATACATCCAAATGAGGCGCCAATTCCCGTTCAATATAACGACGAACCTGATCGCGGAAGGCCTCTATTTCGGAGTCCATCCAAGCGTGGCGGTGTAGCTGGGGGAGCAAGCTCATAGTATTAAATTCCAGTCAATCCACCGCTGCACATGAGAGTTTGCCCGCTCACATAGTCAGACTCGGGAATGCACAAAAGATAAACAGCGCCAGCAGCTTCGTCTGGTGAACCGCCTCGACCCAAGGGAATCATTCTTTCCATTGCAGCCATCAAATCAGGATTGACGCCCACCTTAATTTCTCGGCCATCGATGTTGGCTGTAGAGTCACTTTCTGCACTGACAGTTAAGCGTGTCTTGATAAATCCGTAAGCGACACAGTTGACCGTTACATTCATCCGACCCCATTCTTTTGCCAAGGTTTGAGTCATGCCAACGATGCCAGCTTTGGCTGTTGAATAATTCGCCTGTCCCGCATTACCAAACAAGCCTGCCACGGAGGAAATATTCACTACCTTGCGAACAATGTGATGGCCAGCATCCTTTTCTTGTTTTGAAAGTGCACGAATGACGGGTTGTGCAGCACGCAAAATACGAAACGGCGCTGTAAGGTGGACGTCCATCATGGCGTACCATTGCTCGTCAGTCATTTTTTGAATGACATTGTCCCAGGTGTATCCAGCGTTGTTGACAATGATGTCCAATCCTTTGAACTCGCTCACAGCCGTCCCAATAAATCGCTCTGCGAAATCGGGTGCTGTGACACTGCCAACACACGCAACTGCTTGGCCTCCTGCTTCGTGAATCGCGCTCACTACTTCATGTGCGGGTCCTTCGTCGAGATCGTTGACAACTATTCGAGCACCTTCCGCTGCCAATTTAAGTGCAATTGAACGGCCAATGCCTCTGCCAGAACCTGTGATGAGGGCTACTTTACCTTCGAGTTTTCGGGTCATTTTCTTTACTTTTCGTTTATTTAAGAGCCACGATGGCTTCGCCTAATATCTTGTTTTGGCCGAATTGATTGGAAGAAGTCAGTGAAATGCGTGCACAAGCTTCACCCTCAAGCTCCATCAATTCGACGACCTCGGCCTTGCAAGTCATCACATTACCCAGGTGGGTGATTCCTGCAAACCGTACGTCGTACTTTCGCAGACGTGCTTGAGGAACCCAAAGGGTAATTACCCTAGCTAGCCAAGCCATGCCCAGCATTCCTTGTGCGAATACATCGGGCATACCAGCCCGACGCGCAAAGTCAATGTCAATGTGAATGGGGTTATGGTCGCCGGAGGCGCCGCCAAAAAGGGCGAGGGTGGTACGGTTAACTGGCGAGAGTTGCAAGTCTGGCAATTTGTCGCCTATGCAGATACTTGAAGACATTTTTACCCCTTGATTTCAATGGCGAACAACCAATACTGATCGCATCTCTGCGATCAGTTCGTTTTTTTGATTGGTGACTTTGGATTCCTTCACAACAAACTCCAATTGCCCATTTTTCTTGTCGTAAATATCGGAGATGGTTGAATTCACGGTGACGGTATCGCCGGCGCATGCATGTTTCAAATACCGAAAAGACTGTTCTCCATGAAGTAGCTTACTCAGTGGAATGTCCAGGTCATTCAAAAGTTGGTCATTGGCGCCGCTGTCCAGCTCCGCAGCAAACAGGAAAGTAGGTGGCGCTGGTAAATCTGCGTAACCCGCTGACACAGCTGCAGCTGTGTCCAGGTAAACAGGGTCTACTTCGCCAATTGCTTTTGCAAAAAATTGAAGCCGAGTGTGATCTAAATAAAGCGTTGAGGGTTTGAGCTGGTAGCCAATGAATTTCTTATCGATCATGCTACTGACCTTTCGTACATGGTGATTACGCAGGCCCCACCCAAACCTAAGTTGTGTTGGAGCGCAATGCGGGCGCCTTCCACTTGCCGCTTGTCTGCTTGACCACGAAGTTGTTGAACAAGTTCTGTGCATTGCGCAAGGCCAGTCGCGCCCAGTGGATGTCCCTTTGAGAGAAGTCCACCAGAAGGATTGGTCACGATCTGGCCACCATAGGTGTTATCTCCGTCTTCAATAAATCTTTGTGCGCCCCCACGGCCGCAGAGTCCGAGTGCTTCATATGTCAATAACTCGTTATGTGCAAAGCAATCGTGCAGTTCGACAACTTGGACATCTTTGGGGCCTATACCTGCTTCTTCGTACACTTTTTCAGCACATGCTTTGGCCATGTTTGAGCCTACAACCTCTCTCATGTCCTGTGCTTTAAATGTGACAGATGTATCTGTGGTCATCGCTTGAGCCCGAATGCGCACTGCAGTTCTCAAACCATGTTGTCTTGCAAATGAATCAGAGCAAACAATGGCTGCTGCAGCGCCGCATGTCGGAGGGCAAGCCATTAGTTTGGTCATCACGCCTGGCCACATCACTTTCGAGTTCATGACCTCTTCTTCGGAGACAACAGTTCTAAGCAACGCCAGCGGATTGTTTGCGGCATGGCGACTGGCCTTAGCGCGAATTTTTGCAAAAGTGTTCATTGGCGTTCCGAACTCTTTCATATGAGCCAATCCTGCACCCCCAAAGTAACGCAGTGCCAGTGGAATTTCGCTGTGTCCCACTAAGTCTTCTGTGGCTTCGTCAAAACGCTCAAACGGGCTTGGCCTGTCGGCGAAAATAGTACCCAAAGCACCAGGGTTCATCTGTTCAAAACCAAGGGCCAGAACGCAGTCGGCAGCGCCACTCATCACTGCTTGGCGAGCAAGAAATAGTGCCGTTGAGCCAGTAGAGCAATTATTGTTGACGTTGATGACGGGAATACCAGTCATGCCTACTTCATAAAGTGCACGTTGACCCGCAGTAGAGTCGCCGTAGACATAACCTACATAGGCTTGCTGGAGTTTGGCGTAATCCAAACCAGCGTCAGCAAGTGCTGCATTGACAGCCTTGGCCGCCATTTGAGGGTAAGGTTCACTAGCGCCGGGTTTGGTGAACGGCACCATGCCAACGCCAATGACATAAACGTCTTGTTTCATAAACTATCCTTTCAGTGTGCGGGCATCAAAGAGCTGAATTTTTGGCTCAAAAGTCAGAAGAATGTTAGGCTTATGCTGAATACATAGCGATGGCTAAAGACCTAATGGCAATGGCAAAAAACATCAAATACAACAAATCTCGGGAAAACCCGGGGGCCTTTTTCCCCCCTTATCTCGTGTTCGGAATGATTTCTGGCTTAGAAGGCAGAGAAATTGACTTGGATGGCTATTTAAGTCAGGTGGGCATCGATCCTAAAGCTCTTAGAACCCTAGGAGACAGGGGCGTTACACCTATGCAATATGTGGCATTGTTTTACGCTTTAACAAATGATTTAAAGGACGAATGTCTAGGCCTTTTTTCTCGACCATTTAAGCCAGGAAGTTTTGCGCTGACGGCACGGGAGGGGCTCTCTGCACCTAATTTACGAGGTGCAATCAAGCGCATGAGTTCCACGCTTAACTTGCTTCAAGATGACATCCACTTTTCTCTTCAAGTAAATGGAAATGAAGCTGGCATGCAAATGCAAACCATCAACCCTGAACGTCCAACACCTGTATTTGCACAAGAAAC
>CAIMUZ010000080.1 GCA_903844775.1 uncultured Burkholderiales bacterium
ACACTCTACAGTAGCGCTTTTCTTGCAGAAATTTGGCACGGCTGCGTCAAATCAATCGGCAAAGGCCAATGGGAAGCTGCGCAAAGCTTGGCCCTCAATTTCGGGGAGCAATTGCGCTACATCATCTTTCCTCAAGCCTCACGCATTGCTATCGCACCCACCGTTGGTTTTTTGGTCCAGGTTGTCAAGGGAACGGCTCTTGCTTCAGTCATTGGGTTTGTCGAATTGACCAAGGCAGGCACCATGATAACCAACGCCACCTTCAAACCGTTTGTGGTTTACAGCTGTGTAGCTGTGCTGTATTTCTTAATCTGCTACCCCATTAGTTTGTATGCACGATCTCTTGAAGGCAAATTCCATGTCCAACGCTAATTCATTTGCACCTGCAGCAGTCGCCATTTCGGGTTTGCGAAAGTCCTATGGGATTAACGAAGTACTCAAAGGCATAGACCTGAATGTGCAACCTGGAGAGGTGATTGCCATCATCGGCAAAAGTGGATCGGGCAAGAGCACACTGTTGCGTTGCATCAATGGCCTTGAAACCTTTCAGCACGGACGCTTGACGGTACAAGGTCAGGCCTTGGACTATTCAGACCCTTCAGCCATGCGCGTGTTGCGACAGCAAGTAGGCATGATTTTCCAGTCCTTCAATTTGTTCCCGCACCTTACAGTTGGAAAAAACATCCAACTCGCACCCGGTCTGGTCAAACAGCTTTCTGTAACAGAAACCGAAAATAAAGCGAGACAGTTGCTCGCCCGAGTGGGTCTCGCGGAAAAGTATGACGCTTTTCCAGACCAACTTTCGGGCGGTCAACAACAACGTGTGGCGATTGCCAGAGCGCTAGCCATGTCACCCGGAATTTTACTTTGCGACGAAATTACTTCCGCCCTTGACCCTGAATTGGTAGGTGAAGTGTTGGCAGTGGTGGAATCTCTAGCGAAAGAAGGCATGACGCTTTTGATGGTCACTCATGAAATGAACTTTGCCCGCAAGGTCAGTAATCGCGTGATCTTCATGCACCAAGGCTTAGTGCACGAGCAGGGCACACCTGACGTTCTGTTTGCGAATCCCAAAACACCTGAACTCCAACAGTTTTTATCTTCCTTGCACTGAGTGCATTTCACGGAAACCAAAATATGTAAAGTATGGCTCCAGTATGTACACTTGTGCCTTACTCCCGGACACGGAGTCGAACTTGTGAGCAAGGGTTTATGAGCAGCCTCAAGAAATTAAACCTATTAAAAATCAACAGGTTACAAGCGGTCTACAGAGGTGTGGAAGCAAATGTGGAAGCAACGTTAATTCACTGAACTAAGTTGCGGACTGTTAATCAAAGTATCAAACACCTAAGAACAGACGCGTCTCAAAGCCCGGTGCAATGCGCAAAACTTGCATTGGGAACAATTGGAATCTTGGGGCTACAGCGACTCCATCAACGACCTCCCCTTGCTAGAGGCCGTAACGCACGCTACTGTGACGCAAGGCGACTTCAAACTGCGCGCCGAAGCGGCCAAGCGGGGTTGGCCACAAATTGAATGGTTTTAACCAACAAGGCAGGTTTGCTACCTCCCCTGCCTGCTCACCCACTCAGTTTGCAATAGACCTTGAAACACACAGTTAATTCAATCGACATAAGATTTGTCTTGGGTGCTGTTCAAAGGGAATAGCAGGTTCATGCGATGGTCGGGCCGCCTCGCGAACTTCGCTCGACCTAACACAAATGTTCTCCTTGCAAATTGAACACATCGCCGCGCTCATCTTTGCGCTGGCACTGCTCCATACTTTCTCCGTCAGTTATTTTGCGGCTCTGGCCAAAAGTTATCCCAAGCATTCTGGCCTTCTTCATTTGCTGAGCGAAGTTGAAGTTGTCTTCGGCTTTTGGGCTTTTATCTTGGTCGGTGCCATGGCGGTCCTCCAAGGCGGCCCTGCAGCACTGGCGTATGCAGAGTCACGGCAATACACAGAACCCTTGTTTGTGTTTGTGGTGATGGTCATGGCGGCTTCACGGCCTGTCTTGTTTGCAGTCACACAACTTGTCAATGCGATGGCATCACGCGTCCCCTTGCCCACCAGCTTGGTTCGCACTTGGATGGGCCTTGCCATCGTGCCTTTGATTGGCTCTTTGATCACTGAGCCTGCAGCCATGACGCTGGCAGCCCTGATGCTGGCACCGCTGGTATTTCATGCCAAGGTGCCCGAACGACTCAAGTATTTCACACTGGGTGTGTTGTTCGTGAACATCTCGATTGGCGGCACCCTCACTTCCTTTGCCGCACCGCCAGTGCTGATGGTGGCCAGCACGTGGCAGTGGGACTCCGCTTGGATGCTTTTAAATTTTGGTTGGAAATCGGCTGTGGCTGTGGTGATCAATGCGAGCCTGTCAGCTTATGCACTCAAGCCTTACCTGCAAAAAGAACCGATTGATATCAAAAATTCAAGCATCGCCCCCGTGCCTTTCTCATTGGTCTTAAGCCATCTGGCTTTATTGGCAGGCGTTGTGGTGTTGGGTCATTACCCTGTGGCGTTTTTGGGTTTGTTTTTATTGTTTTTAGGTGTGACGCATGCCTACCCCAAGCACCAAAACCCTTTGATCCTCAAAGAAGCACTGTTGGTTGCATTTTTCCTAGCGGGCTTGGTGGTGATTGGCGGCATGCAACAGTGGTGGTTGCAGCCCCTGCTCACCCAGCTTTCGCCCAACGCTTTGTTTGGCAGTGCATTGGGACTAACCGCCATCACAGACAATGCGGCCTTAACCTACTTGGGCTCTTTGATTGAAGGCATTTCTGACGAAGCCAAATACAACCTCATGGCAGGCGCCGTTGCAGGCGGTGGCCTCACGGTGATCGCCAACGCACCCAACCCTGCAGGCGCTGCCTTGCTAAAGAAGGGATTTCAAAATACAAGCATCAGTGCCCTAGGCTTATTGGGCGGGGCATTGCTGCCCACATTGATAGCAGTCTTCGCTTTGAAATTCCTGCCCTTTTGATCAGCACTGAATCAGGTAGAGGGCTCTTGGTCTTTGGGCATTGGACAGGTGCTGAATCCAAACAAGGTATACGCCCCGCAAAAGCTGAACAAACCAGTGGCCAACACCACAATGCCCACCCAACCCCAAGGACCCACTTGGCCTGTTGCGGCCAAGGCCATCAATGCAAGTCCCGCCACAATTCGCAAGATGCGATCTATTCCGCCGACATTTTTTAACATCACAATTCTCCTAAGAAGTGAATGAATTCATTTTGCGCCGATTGAATGAAACGTCAAGGGCCTTTCAAAATGACACCCTTCGAATCCAAAACACGCGTGTGAATGGGAATGCCCTGCCCCACGCTTTGCGTCACAGTACAAAAATCTTCGAATTGCGACAAGACCCGATCCAGGTATTCAAGTTGGTGTGCCTCCACACCCAAATGCAATTTAGCCTCTATGCGCAGAACACGCATGCGCCCTTCTGCATTGCGCCCCACTTCTGCATGCACCACGGTATGAATGGGTTCTGGCGATTGCTTGAACTTGGCCAGCGCAAAATACAAAGCATCGCTCAAGCAATTGCCTACCGCAGCGGCTAACAAATGAACAGGTGTTGGCCCCTTGCCTTCACCCAAAGGTACCGGCTCATCTGTCATCAGCTGCGGCATGCCTTCGCTGAATTCAATGTCAAATTGGTACTTTGAGCGTTGACGAAGTTCAACGGTAATGGTTTTTTCTGACATGGTTGAAGCCCTCTAGTTTTCTCGGGTGAGTGCATGAAGCACAACGCCAATATGAGGGATTCCATCCGCCTCGGAATTAACTTAGATCAATTCATTTCAAGTACCGTAGGTCATGATGCGCTTGAAATACAAAAAACAATCGCCACTTGTCCTAGACGTTGAAAAGGAATCCTCATGAAAACACACTTGGTTTGCCCTCACTGCAACAGCACCAACCGTGTGGCCACAGCGCAATTGGAGGCTGAGTTGTCTTGTGGCAGCTGTCACAAGCCTCTGTTTGACAAGCACCCCGCCAGCCTCACAGCCACGGGCTTGGCAGCTCAAATTGCCAAAAGCGAAGTCCCTGTGGTTGTGGACTTCTGGGCGCCTTGGTGCGGACCCTGTCGCATGATGGCACCCGAATATGAAAAGGCCTGCGCCATGCTGGAGCCATACGCTCGTTTTGTCAAAGTAGACACAGAGGCGAACCAAGAGGTGGGGGCCCAACACAATATTCGCAGCATTCCCACATTGGCTATTTTTAAGGGCGGCAAAGAAGTGGCCCGAATTTCAGGGGCTAGATCTGCTGCAGATTTGGCCAAATGGGTTCGGGCGGAAATTGGAAAATAAGCCGATTCAATCCGTCTCTCGCTGGTCCTAGCCCTTTGTTGGCTCGCAAGGGGCTACAGAGAGATGGTTTTCAAGCTATATTTCAGTTCATGCGAGCCAGCAAAACCAAACACATTCAATTCGAAAAACTCGAAAAAGACGACGCCACCTTCAACCGTGCCGCTGAAATCTTTCGTGTGATGTCGGCACCCATGCGTTTGCGAATCATGAGTAGCTTGTGTGCGGGTGAAAAAAATGTCAGTGAGTTGCTGGAAGAAGTCGACACCACGCAATCCAACATGTCGCAGCATTTAAGTACTTTGTACCAAGCTGGCATTCTTCAAAAACGCCGCGATGGCGTTCAAATTTATTACAGCATAGCCAACCCAAGCTTTGTAGACCTTTGCCGCGCGGTATGCACCCAAATTGCCACTGAAAGTCTCGAGTCAGTTTGAAGTGGGGTTAGTACTGTGCCCGTGCACGTTCTTGCCAGATTAACATCTATATAAATTAGGAGTGGCTAATGAATACATTGTCTTTGTTTCGCACATGCGGACTGTCTCTGGCTTTGTGCTTCGCTGCAGTAGCACATGCCCAAACCAAAGTGGTTTACCACCTCAACGAAGGCTTGGCTCAAGCAGCTCGCGCTATGGGCAACATTCGCAATCACTTGGCCGCTGACCCCAACGCCAAAATCACCGTGGTCACGCACGGTCCTGGCATTGATTTTTTACTTGAGGGCGCCATGACACCGTCAGGTCAACCCTTTGCAGGCACCATCGGTGACCTGGCCTCCAAAGGCGTGAAGTTCGATGTCTGCAACAACACGCTTGAAACCCGCAAAATTCCAAAAGAAAAAGTGGTGATGGAAGCTTCTGTTGTGCCTTCTGGCGTTGCTGAGGTTGCCAACCTGCAAGCCAAGTCTGGCTTCGTTTACATCCGTCCTTGAACCTTCAGTTGAACCGTTCATTTTTAACTTCTTCAAACATGTCAAAAATTATGAAAAACTGGCTTTACTTCGGCGCAGCGCTTGTTTGCCTTGCCACCAGCGCTCAGGCGCAAACCAATGCCCCCGACCCCATGCAAGTTCGCAGTTGGGCTGCGGGTTGTTCCAATTGCCATGGCACCAACGGCCGAGCCGAGGCTGGCAATGAAGCACTGGCAGGCGCCAACAAAGACGACATCGTCAAGAAAATGATGGATTTCAAAGCAGGCCGCAAGCCTGCCACCATCATGCATCAGTTGGCAAAAGGTTACAGCGACGAGCAAATTGTTGCCATTGCTGGCTACTTTGCAGCACAGAAAAAATAAGGAGTTGTCATGAAACGTCGTCAATTTATTCAAAGCGCTTCTGCAACTTCAGCATTGGGTGCTATGGGCCTGATGTCTGGCTGCGCCAGCATCGGTGGTGCAAACGGTCCTAAAGTTGTGGTGGTGGGCGGTGGCTACGGTGGTGCTACAGCGGCCAAATATGTTCGCATGTGGTCAGACTATGGCATTCAAGTGACCTTGATCGAGCCCAACGCCAGCTTCATCTCCTGCCCTATTTCCAACTTGGTCATTGGTGGCAGCAAAACCATGGCCGACATCACCACGTCTTACGACAATTTGGTGAAGCGTCATGGCGTGAATTTGGTCAAAGACTACGTCACACAAATCGATCCCGACAAGCGCGTTGTCAAATTGGCAGGTGGCTCTGAGGCACCCTACGACCGACTCATTTTGTCGTCAGGCGTCGACTTCATGATGGAATCTTTGCCTGGCATGAACAAAGCTGGCGCACAAGACAAAGTGCTGCATGCATGGAAAGCCGGCGCACAAACTGTGGCATTGCGCAAACAATTAGAAGCCATGCCCGATGGCGGCGTCTATGCGCTGTCCATTCCATTGGCGCCCTACCGTTGCCCTCCTGGCCCTTACGAGCGTGCCTGCCAAGTGGCCGAGTATTTCAGCAAAGCCAAACCCAAAAGCAAGGTCCTCATTTTGGACGCCAACGACGATGTCACCTCCAAAGGTCCATTGTTCAAAAAGGCTTGGGCCGAGCGTTACAAAGGCATCATTGAATACCGTGGCAAACACAACGCCACCGATGTTGATGCCGCCACCAACACGTTGAAGTTTGAATTCAATGACGATGTCAAAGCCGCCGTCTTGAATGTCATTCCTCCTATGCGTGCG
>CAIMUZ010000081.1 GCA_903844775.1 uncultured Burkholderiales bacterium
AAATAAGGACCACTGGTCTTTATGTCGACAGACGCACTTCGCTCAATTCATTTGAACGATGCGTCTGACCTTTTATTTGTAATTTGAAGCCTACAAGACCTCACAAACAGACAATCGGTCGGAGGATGCAACTATGTCCATGCTGAGTTTTGAACGCAAATACCGTGTACGCGGCGGTACCATTTTTGGGGGCGACCTGTTTGATTTTTGGGTCGGTCCTTTTTATGTCGGATTTTTTGGAATCACGACACTGTTTTTTGTCCTCACGGGCACCACCATGATTTTGTGGGGCGCAGCGATGGGCCCCACTTGGAACGTTTGGCAAATCAACATTGCCCCACCCGACATTTCTTATGGCTTGCGTTTTGCGCCCATGATGGAAGGCGGTTTGTGGCAACTGATCACTGTCTGCGCCATCGGCTCGTTTGTGTCCTGGGCTTTGCGTGAAGTTGAAATTTGTCGCAAGTTAGGCATGGGCTTGCATGTGCCAGTGGCTTTCAGCATGGCTATTTTGGCTTATGTCAGTTTGCAAGTGATCCGTCCTGTGCTGATGGGAGCTTGGGGCCATGCATTCCCTTATGGCATCTACAGTCACCTTGACTGG
This sequence comes from uncultured Burkholderiales bacterium, assembly GCA_903844775.1. GTDB lineage: Bacteria > Pseudomonadota > Gammaproteobacteria > Burkholderiales > Burkholderiaceae_C > Limnohabitans_A. Next base: position 605 of record CAIMUZ010000081.1, read on the forward strand.
GTGAGCAACACCGCCTACCAGTACTTGCACTTCCACTACAACCCGTGGCACATGATTGCGGCCAGTTTGTTCTTTGCAACCACGCTCGCACTGTCGATGCACGGCGGCTTGGTGCTGTCAGCGACCAACCCTGGCAAGGGCGAAGTGGTCAAGACGCCAGAACACGAAGACACGTTCTTTCGCGACCTGATTGGTTACTCAGTGGGTACCTTGGGCATTCACCGCTTAGGCCTTTTCTTGGCACTGGCAGCGGTGTGGTTCGGCATTGTTTGTATTGTGGTGAGTGGCCCGTTCTGGACTGGCGCTTGGCCTGAATGGTGGGGTTGGTGGCTCAACATGCCCATCTGGCGCACCTAATTAAAGAGAGGAAATTGAAATGGCCGAATACCAAAATCTTTTCACCTCGGTGCAGCCCGTTGGGCCTTTGCACCATGGCGTTGACTTACCTCGCGGCGACGACAAGCGCACGGGGGAACCTTTTCTGGTGCACCTCTTTGGTCGCATTGGCAATGCACAAATCGGTCCTGTTTATCTGGGCTCGCTCGGTGTAGCGTCCTTGATTTTCGGCATCGCTGCTTTCAACATCATTGGCTTCAACATGTTGGCTTCGGTTGACTGGAATCCCATTCAATTGCTGCGTCAGTTGTTTTGGCTGGCACTGGAGCCACCTCCGCCTTCTTATGGTCTGAGTATTCCACCGCTGGCTCAAGGCGGTTGGTGGCTTGTTGTGGGCTTCTTGCTGACCATATCGATCATGTTATGGTGGGTTAGAACTTACCGACGTGCCAGACAACTTGGCTTGGGCACGCATGTGGCTTGGGCCTTTGCAGCGGCCATTTGGCTCTACTTGGTTTGCGGTTTTTTCCGCCCCATCATGATGGGCAGCTGGTCAGAGGCGGTACCCTTTGGGATCTTTCCGCACTTAGATTGGGTCTCGGCCATCTCGCTGCGCTACGGTAACTTGTTCTACAACCCGTTCCATGCGCTGTCGATTGTGTTCTTGTACGGTTCTGTGTTGTTGTTTGCCATGCACGGTGCCACCATCTTGGCCGTCGGACGTTACGGCGGTGAGCGTGAGATTGAACAAATTGTAGATCGCGGTACGGCTTCTGAGCGGGCTGCTTTGTTCTGGCGCTGGACCATGGGGTTTAACGCCACCATGGAATCCATTCACCGCTGGGCGTGGTGGTTTGCAG
>CAIMUZ010000082.1 GCA_903844775.1 uncultured Burkholderiales bacterium
TTGACCCACACGCCCACACAGAGCACCCATACGACGGGCAGAGCCTGTAGGGCGAAGTCGTTAGAAATCCAGACGCTCAGCACCGGAAACGCCAGCACGGATGCCAGCCCACACACGGCAAACATCACCCACGCCACTTTTTTGTAGCTCTGCCGGTAAGCTTCTCCGATGTGGCTGCCACCCATAGCCGCCAACTGAGGCAACAGCGCTCCGGTAAGGGCCATCGGAATCAACAGCAACCTGAGCAAGGCCTCCTGGGGTATAGCGTACAAAGGCAACTGGTCTGCCCCTACGGCCGCACTAACAAAGAAGCGGTCTCCGTGGACCATCAGAGGCCCCACCACGCCGGTGACGGTGACCCAAACACCGTAGTTCCATAAAGGCCCAAAGTGCCTTTTTGACACCATCCAACCGCCCCTCTGCAGGGGCTCGCGCAACTGCCATACCATGCCCAGCACCACCAAGCAGCGCCCAGCAACCAGATACAACGCAATCACCCACAGCTGGGGCCCATGCAACCACACCGCCCAAGCCGGCAGCGCAAACATCCACAAGCCCAGCGCCATACGGCTCAAATTGGAGGCCGCAAACCGGTTCAGCCCCTCCAGTGCCCCGCGTAGACCACTGGCCCAAGTTGTGGGCAACACCCCTACCCCGGCTATCAAAAAAGCAAAGTAGGTATCATTCTGCAAGGGCTCTCCCACCTTCAACCACTGTGTCGCCAGCGGTGAGGCCAATATGGCAACCACCCCCACCCCTAACGCACCTGCGACGGTCGTAAGCAGCATACCGGCACGCAAGGTGGGACCCAGGTCTGGGGCACTATCCTCTTGATTTAATTGGCTGAGCCGAACGGTTAATGCGCGCCCAACCCCCATATCAAACAGACTGAAATACCCTATCAAGCCCCATACTAGCGTCAGCACGCCAAAGGCTTCGTTGCCTAAGCGGGAAAGGGTGTAGGGAATGAGCAGCGCCCCCGCCACCAAGGGCACGGCACTTCCTGCCAAATTCCACGAGGCATTGCGTGCGAGTGACATGGGTCTATTTTAAAGGGCCATTCATTGCTGTTCTCACACTTTGTATCGGGCTACGCTCACAGCTAGAATCTGCGGGCAGAAACAAATCCAAAAATGTTTTGATGAATAAGCAAAAAATTTCAATCGTCATACCTTCGCGCTCTCAACCAAATCAAGAGATGTTTCTTCGGCGATCGACTACTTCCATCCGTACACAATCTGCGTTGAAGAGTTTTGATGTGGAAATACTGGTTGCCATCGACCAAGGAGCCTTGATTTCTCAAGAATTGGTAAAGGAACTCGGAGTAACCGTGGTTTTCAGTCCTCATAAATCGCAAGCATCAGCCCTTAATGCGGCGATGAGAAAATCTGATGGTGATTATTTAGCCTTTCTGGAAGATGACGATTTATGGGAAAAAGATTACTTATATTGGGTTGATATATGCATAAAAAATGCTGGATTTGTATCCTCCACTCAATTAGAAGTCGATGTGGATGACAGCATCCTCAGAATCAATGACTTTCCAACCCCCTCTGGATGGTTTATGACACGAGACACTTTCCAAAAAGTTGGCTATTTCGATGAAACTTTTCGCTTTCATTTAGACAACGAATGGCTGGGTAAGCTCGGGCAACAAAACATACAGAGAATTCATCTAGTCGAATCCACTGCACCAATTCACAAAAATCTGGTCACTCAAGTTAGGCCTTGGTTGGGCAGTGTCATTCAAAA
>CAIMUZ010000083.1 GCA_903844775.1 uncultured Burkholderiales bacterium
ATGTCACTGACCTGAGGTAGCCTTTGCGCGGCTGCCATGAGATCAATGGCATCGAGCGTGCCATGGTTATAGCGGCAGCATGAATGCAATTTGAAGTAGTTGCGCATTAAGTGCCAGTCTTGTCCTAAGCCTTGCGTGACGGCTTCAGGCTGAAAACTTTCTGAAATGATTTTGCCCAGCAAAGAAGAGGGGCCATCGCGTTCGCCATTGAAACCGCATTCGGCCAAGTTAAGCGCCAACAAGCCATTTCGGTTGCTCAAGCCTGCATACACATTGCGAACCAAACCGCCTTCGAGCATGGTTTGCTTGGACGTGGCGGTGGTCAGTGATGCGGAAATATTAATGGTCTGACGCATGTCACTGTCATTCAGGCCAGCAACTCGCCCGCAGGCTGCGGCGGCACCCAAAGTTCCCCAAGTACCATGGGGGTGCATGGCGCCTCGCAATTGTGAGGCTGCGCCTAAACGCGAACCCACTTCATAGCCCACGACCATGCCTGCTAGAAAATTTTCTGCGGTGACGCTGCGTTCTTGACTGAGCGCCAAAGCAGCCGGTATGACATGAACCGCAGGGTGACCGCGAGAAAACCGGTTACCTTCGTCCATCTCCAAAAATGTGCCTGATGTGCCATTGATGAAAGCCGCTGCTTCAGGTGTACTTTTTTTTCCTAAGCCAATGAGTTGTGCTGAATGGTGGGGCGTGCCAGCAGCTTGGCGCTTCGCAATGGCGCGCAATTCAGGTTCTGCTGAACCGGCCGCCATGGCTGCCACCGTGTCGGCCAGGATCCATCCCACTTGGTCTTGCACTTGTGGCTCTAAATTTGAGTAGTCTAGGCTTGATGCGAAATGACTCAGGGTATCGAGGTAGTCCATGGCGTGTTCCTTCAACTTTGATTAAATTGTTGCGCTGCCAGCGCTCTGCTCATAAATTTTTTGAGGGGTACTGAAAGTGATGCCTTCCGTGAGGGTCAATTGCGACAGCAATTCACGCAAATAGCGAATGCGGCTGGGCATGCCCCAAACCCAAGGGTGAAGTCCTAGCCCCATGACGGCACTGCGTTGATGCACTTGGCATTCATCGCGCATTTGCTGTGCGGCCTGAAAAATTTGTTTTGCGTGTTGCGCAGGCTCTACAGGCCTGAACCATTGTCCTTGCACGTCGTCCCATTCGCTGGACAAAGGAATGGCCAGCAAACTTTTTTGAGAAGTGCCTGCCGGAGACATCCAGTAGGGCTGATCGTCATTGCCCCAATCGAGGGTGTAGCGAACGCCGGCATCGGCCAATAAACCGTGGGTGAGCGGCGACGTGCCCCAATCTTGGCTGAGCCAACCCTGCGTCACTTCACCTGTGAAAGTTTGGAGTGCCTTGAGAGAGCTGCTAATGTGATCTTGCTGCGCCTCAAGGGGCATGTTGGAATGCATCAGTCGGGTGGCGGCCATGCCGTGACCCAACCATTGCGCTTGCGAAAGCTTCAACGCTTCAAGCGCCTGCGGGACACGGGGCAGTACCAAACTGTTGGCTGCGACCACCGCTTGAATGCCTGCTTCACGCAGTGCATCAATGAGTCGAAAAATACCGATGCGCAAACCATATTCACGCTGTGTCCAGCTTCGGTAGTCTGGGTTGAAGCTTCCGAATTCACCTACAAATCTTGGATCACGCACACTGTCTGCGGGTGCTTCAAAGTCCCATTGCTCTAGATAGAGCACCACATACACATGCAAACACGGCGCTAAGCGAATAGGGGTGCGATGGGGCAGCGGGCTGTAGCGGTAATGGGAATGGTCCATCGTGGTGCCAATAAAGCCTTCATGGTGCGGTTTTGGGTCAAGTCAATGAAGCGGTTCGCAGCGGCTGATTTTTTTAATGATTAGGATTTGTCCGCTTGACTTCACAAAAAGATTGTTGCACAGTGTACCCAATTGTTCTATAGATGGAACAATTTAAATTAACCCCTAACTTCTTCATTGAGGAATTACCATGACGTCTGATGTCCGCGTATCCCGTCGTTTGATTTTGCAAGCTGGTGCAGCGACCACCGCTCTCGGCGCACCTGGCCTTCTGCTAGCGCAGCCTGCTTCCATCAAGATTGGCTTGGTGCACCCAGTGAGTGGTGGACTGGCCTATAGCGGGGGACAAGGCCGCCTTGGCTGCCAACTGGCCATTGATGAGATCAACGCGGCTGGCGGAATCAAGTCTATGGGTGGGGCCAAGCTTGAGGCCGCACTGGGCGATTCACAGTCCCGCCCCGAGGTAGGCGTGTCAGAGGTAGAGCGTCTGCATCAGGCGGGTGTGGCCGCTTATGTGGGCTGCTTCTCCAGCGCCATTGCGCTGCCAGCCACGCAGGCTGCAGCCAAGTACAACACCCCTTTCATGATTGACGTAGGCGTATCCGACCAAATCGTCAGACGCGGGCTCAAGAATGTGTTCAGGTTGGCGCCTGGCTTTGGCAAGTGCGTGGACGATGCCATTGTGGGCTTGGGCGAAATTAATAGGACGGCTGGCGGTGCAGCCAAGACCGCGGTTTTGGTGCACGAGGAGTCGGAGTTCGGCACGGGCACAGCCAAGCTGCTTGCCGACCGCCTTCCCGGTATCAATGTGCAGGTGGCAGAGGTCATCAAACATGCCAACCCCACTCGCGATTTCTCCAACGTTGCCCTGCGTATCAAGGGCATCAAGCCAGACCTCGTGATCATGAGCAACTACCAAAACGAGTACGTTTTGTTGGCGCGCACTTTGCATCAGCAGCGCGTGGATGTGGC
>CAIMUZ010000084.1 GCA_903844775.1 uncultured Burkholderiales bacterium
GTCATTAATCCAGGCCCCTTGAGTTACAAAATGGCCGAAGCTGCATTGGGATTGGGTTTGTCGCAAAGCCGCAAGGCCTATCCGCGACCCATGCACCCGCGACTGGACATGTTGCAAGAGATGATGAGTGCTGCTCAGCAGTTCGTGAATCGAGCTTGAAATTTTTCAGCGTACAAAAATAGGGGAGTCAGATCTTGCCTAAATTATTAAGTGCATCGCAAGTTGAGGCTTATGCGCGTGATGGGTATGTGTCGCCCATTAATGTATTGAACGCCAACGAGGTGAAGACCTTCCGACAAGATTTGGAAGACTGGGAAAAACAACGCGGTCAAACCATTGATTTTCCTGAAAAGTCTAAAAGCTATCTCTTGTTCAATTGGGCCGATCAGTTGGTTCATCACCCGCGTATTTTGGACGCTGTGGAAGATGTCATTGGCCCTGATATTTTGGTATATCACTCCACACTATTTTTGAAAGAAGCCAACACACCAGCCTATGTACGCTGGCACCAAGACAGCACGTATTTTTATTTGTCGCCGCATTTGCATGTGACGGCTTGGGTGGCTTTGAGCGATGCCAGTATCGCTGCCGGTTGCATGCAAGTTTTGCCTGGCAGTCATCAGTGGGGTGCGTTTGAGCACGATGACAAACCGGAGCCTATGAACATGATTCGCCGAGGGCAAGGCATCAGCGACCGATTTGATGATGCCAAAGGCGCCTTCATTCCAGTGGGCCCCGGCCAGATGTCGCTGCATCACACCGACCTGGTGCACGCCTCGGGTGGCAATGAAACAAACGACCGACGCCTGGGGTTTGCCATCAGCTATGTCCCTGCGCACGTGAAGCCGACGGGCGCTGTGAAACCTTCCGCTTTGTGCGTGAGGGGGCGAAGCCACGGCCATTTTTTGGAAGAGCAACGCATGCAGCATCCTTTGTCGGTGGAATCCTTCAAGGCCCATGCTGATGCTTTGTCGCTCTTTCGTGCTTTGCAAGATTCAGGATTTAAGGAGACAGCATGAGTTCAGTCACCCTCAACGAAGCACAACTCGTGGCCTTGGTCGAAGGCTATTTTTCAGCGGTAGATCGCAAAGACGTCGAAGGCACGCTGACTTGCTTTGCGGCCGATGCTCAATTTGCCATCGCCAATCATGGTGTTTTTTACGAAGGCCGTGAGATTGAAATACGCGGCATGTTTGACCGTCTGCATGAGCGCTATGCCAAAGTGTGGCATGGCAATTTCTCGCACACGGTGGACGTGGCCGCTCAGCGCATTGCCAGTCGCTTTCGCGTCGAAAACATCACGCACGAAGGCGAAAAATTGGTCAAAAATAATTGCAATTTTTTTGAATTGAAGGACGGCTTGTTCAAAGCAGTTTATGTTTATATGGCGGGTGAAAATTCACTGCGCTGAATGATGCGCAGCTTCAATCTCATTTGGCGCACCTGCTCATTGCGCAGGATGCGCCAGTAATTCCGTCCATTCTTGAAGCGGTGTTTTCAAATGGGCCAAATCTAAAGTCGCCTGCAAAAGTTTTTCACAGTGTGCAAGGGGCCAGACACGGCCTGTGAGGCTCATGAATTTATCGCGCAATTCAGAGCGGGTGTAGGGTGATGCATCGTCACCTCGATTGACGCCCGCTTCTCCCACGCGTTGGCTGCCATCTTTGAGATGAAGGATGACCTTGGCAGGTCTTTCCATGGGAAGTCTGGCGCTCATAGCAGGGTCATGCGCCACACTGACTTTTTGTGCCAAGGCCAACACGGCAGGGTTGCGTACTTGGTCCCATGTGAAGCTTGAAAGTGCGCTGGAGTGGTTGATCAATCTTGTGGCCACAGCAAAGGGCACAGAAAATTTGGCGGCCAAGGTGCTGTTGGGCGCAGGGTCATTGAGCTCAGCAGCCAGGTGATAAGTCACCACTTCAATGCGTTCGATGTCACTGACCTGAGGAAGACTTTGCGCGGCTGCCATGAGATCAATGGCATCGAGCGTGCCATGGTTATAACGGCAGCATGAATGCAATTTGAAGTAGTTGCGCATTAAGTGCCAGTCTTGTCCTAAGCCTTGCGTGACGGCTTCAGTCTGAAAACTTTCTGAAATGATTTTGCCCAGTAAAGAAGAGGGGCCATCGCGTTCGCCATTGAAGCCGCACTCGGCCAAGTTGAGTGCCAA
>CAIMUZ010000085.1 GCA_903844775.1 uncultured Burkholderiales bacterium
CATACAACACACTGGTACCGATGTCGCCATAGACCACGCCGATAGCACCGACGGTCAGGGCCGTTAAAGAGGTTTTGCTTGAAGACACAAAAATCAGCCCAGCAACCAGGCAGGGCTTTTGTTCAGATTGACCGCGATTCTGCGCCTCTTTTCAAGTCTTCACCATGGAGGCTGAACTCTAAAAGACAGCGCTGTCTGGAAATGTTGCACCGCAACAACTGGCATCACTTTCAGAGTACTTTAGTCGTAAACCTCGGCGTCAGGGTCGGTAGATTCGAGTTCATAACTGGCTGCCAACATGGCCAAACGGCCAATCACACCATACATGTAAAAGCGGTTTGGAACGCTGGCCCCAGGCTTCATACCGGGTTGTGGCAAATGAGGCGTTTCCTCAAAAGCCAAGGGAACAAAACTGGCGCCGGGGGCATTCAAGTTTTCATCAACACCTCGATCCGCATGCACGCGGTAAAAACCGCCGACCACATAGCGGTCCATCATATAGACCACCGGTTCAGCGACCGCGTCGTTCATCCGTTCGTTGGTGAGCACACCCTCTTGAATAATCACGTCGCTGACCACTTGACCGTCTTTGATCACGCTCATTTTGTTGCGTGTTTTGCGGTTCAGCATGTCCAAGTCTGAGACATCACGCACCGTCATGATGCCCATGCCATAGGTGCCATTGTCGGCTTTGACAATCACAAAGGGCTTCTCGTTGATGCCGTACTCTTTGTACTTGCGTTTGATTTTGGTGAGCAAGGCATCGACATTGCTGCGCAAAGCCTCGATGCCAAGGCCCTCTGCAAAATTGACCTCGCCACATTGGCTGAACATCGGATTGATGAGCCAAGGATCAATGCCCAACAATTTACCAAATCGCTTGGCAACTTCCTCATAGCTTTGGAAGTGCAGCGTTTTACGACGCACACTCCAGCCCGCATGCAGTGGCGGCAACAAATGCTGCTCATGCAACTCTTCCAAAATGCCAGGCGCACCCGCCGACAAATCGTTGTTCAATAAAATCGTACAGGGATCAAAGTCCTTCAAGCCCAATCGATGCTTGTTGCGAATGACGGGCTCAAGCGTGACTTGCTCGCCTCCCGGTAAGTCGATGAGTGTGGATTCCTTGATTTCAGGATTGATCGAGCCAATTCGCACATTCAAACCGGCCATGTGAAAGATACGCTGTAACTGCACCAAGTTGCTCAGATAGAACGTATTGCGTGTGTGGTTCTCGGGAATGATGAGAAGATTTTTGGCTTCAGGGCAAATTTTTTCGATGGCGGCTTGGGCCGCTTGCACCGCCAATGGCAACATCTCAGGTGACAAATTGTTCCAGCCGCCTGGAAACAAATTGGTGTCGACTGGGGCCAACTTGAAGCCCGCATTTCGAATGTCAACGGAGGTGTAAATGGGTGGTGTGTGTTCCATCCACTCCAGGCGAAACCAACGCTCAATGGCCGGCATGGAATCGAGCACTCGCTGCTCAAGTTCATTGATGGGGCCATTCAAGGCGGTGACTAAATGCGGAACCATAAATACCTTCTTAATTTCGAACTTCACCCTCACCCAGTACGACGTACTTGAGCGAGGTGAGTCCTTCTAAACCGACAGGGCCACGTGCATGGAATTTGTCGGTAGAGATACCAATTTCTGCACCCAAGCCAAATTCAAAACCATCGGCAAACCGGGTACTGGTGTTGACCATGACGCTGGCGGAATCAACCTCGCGCAAAAATCGCTGTGCGTGCATGTGATCACGCGTGAGGATGGCATCGGTGTGATGACTTGAATAATGGTTGATGTGGGCAATGGCCTGATCTAAACCCTCCACCACTTTGATGCTGATGATGGGTGCCAAATACTCTTCAAACCAATCTTGTTCGGTGGCATCGACCAACTGCGCGCCTGCCACTTGAGACAGAATGGCTTTGGACTTTGCACAGCAACGCATTTCGACGCCTTTGTCCGCGTAGATTTTGCCGATGAGTGGCAAGAACTCTGCCGCCACGCCTTGCGCAACCAAAAGGCCTTCACTGGCGTTGCAAGGGCTGTATTTATGGGTCTTGGCGTTATCGGCCACTTTGACGGCCATGAGCACATCACAAGGATCGTCCACGTAGGTATGGCAGTTGCCATCGAGATGTTTGATCACCGGCACCTTGGCCTCTCGGCTGATGCGTTCAATCAAACTTTTGCCGCCGCGTGGAATGATGACGTCGACATACTCGGGCAAGCTTATCAAATGGCCAACCGCCTCACGGTCTGTGGTTTGAACCAATTGAACAGCATCAGCAGGCAAGCCTGACTCTGTCAAAGCTTGTTGCACCAAGAGCGCCAGTGCTTTGTTAGATTCGATGGCTTCTGAGCCGCCTCGCAAAATGCACGCATTGCCACTTTTGATCGACAAACTGGCCGCTTCAATGGTGACGTTGGGGCGACTTTCGAAAATCATGCCAAACACGCCCAAAGGCACGCGCATTTGACCGACGCGAATACCGCTGGGTTGCTGTTTCATGCCCATGATTTCACCAATGACATCGGGCATGGCCGCCAATTGTTCACAGCCCTCTGCGCAGGTGGCCAAGTCTTTGGGACTTAAGCGCAATCGATCCACCATGGGCATCGCCAAGCCGGCCGCTTCGGCGCGTGCCAGGTCCTTGGCGTTGTCCGCTTGCAACGCTTGTGTGTTGTCACGAAGCAAAGCCGCCAAACGTTTGAGGGCTTGGTTTTTAGACGACGTTGAGGCTCGCGCCATGGCGGCAGATGCCGTTTTGGCGCGTTGACCCAAAGCCGTCACTTGGTCTTTCACCGAACCGTGCAAAACGTCGGCAGAGGGAGGGGAGGTAGAAAAAGGCGCGTTCATGCCCGCATTTTCGCACTCTTGCGAGCAGATGTGGCATTTGACCTCAAGACTTTGCTGTACAAGCGCTTGAAACCCGAAAAGCCAATCTTTGCAAGGCCTGCCAGGGATCGGTGGGCCAGTCCGCCACTTTCAGACCCTTGACGATGCCATCGACCTGGTGCGCGTTTTGTAGCAATTGCGCCAAACGCGCCGGGGATAGCCTTGGTAAAACGCGTTCAAACAACTTCTCTCGGACCCCCCAAATGCGCTGTTCTCGCAAAGCCATGGGCAATGGACGGCCCTCGGCCATGGCATCTTTCACCCGCTTGAGAGACCGGATGTCTTCGGCCAAGGCGTAGTGCACCAAAACCGCCGCCTCACCTTCGGCCTGCAAGCCATCTAACATGCGCTGCACTCGGGCCACTTGCCCGGACAGCACCGCTTCTGACAACTTAAAGACGTCATAGCGGGCCACATTCAGAACGGCGCTTTCAACCTGCGCAAGGGTCAGCTCACCTTCTGGGTACAGCAAACCTAATTTTTGAATTTCTTGATGTGCCGCCAGTAAATTGCCTTCCACGCGGTCTGCGAAAAATTGCAGGCAAGCTTGACCTTCTTGGCCCTGCACGACACTTTGATGTTGCAACTTCAATCGTTGCGCAATCCATTGCGGCAGCTGCGAACGGTCAAGGGTGTCAATTTGCAGGGTGACCCCATATTGATCTAAAGCGCCAAACCATGCCCCCTTTTTGGTGGCCGCATCCAAACGTGGCAAGATGAAAAGCGTCAAGGTGCTGTCATTGCCCTCTGCACTTTGTGCCAATTGCTGAATCATGGGGCTGCCCTCTTTGCCGGGCTTGCCAGAGGGAATGCGAATCTCCAAAATTTGGCGTTCGGCAAACAGGCTCATAGAGCCGCCGGCCGCCAACACCTCACTCCAGTCGAAGTGTGCGCCCGCAACCACATGAACACTGCGTTCTGTAAATCCTTGGGTACGCGCTGCCGCACGAATCGCGTCTGCGGCCTCTTGAACCAACAGCGCTTCATCGCCATAGAGGGCGTACAAGCTGCGCAAACCTTTTTGCAAATGCGCTTGAAGTTGAGGCAGGGCCAATTGCATGAATCAAAGATTTGAGAAAAGGAAGGTTTGCAAACTGCTGATCAAACGGTCAGACCGATTTCACGACCGCTAAGCGTCGCATGATCTGTTGCACGATGTCAATTTGCATGTCGCGGTACAACATGTTTTCTTCAATTTCTTTGGCCAGTACCGCAGACTCCAAGAAACTCAAATCACGCTGTTGTTGCAATTCAACTTCAGGAATTAGGACCACACCCGGGGGGGTGCGTAAGCGAAACGTGACGCGCAGGCGCAATTGCAATTCACGCACTTGACCCGAAGCGTTCACGCCCACCACGACCCGTTCTCGCAATTCAGACATGACCTCCAAAACCACTTCAGCAGAAGCCATGTCCTTGGGCTCTGTCAGTAGCTTCAATTCGGCGTTGGTCGCCAATGTTCGTCGAAGGTCCTTTGCTAATTCTGATTGGCGAGGCACGATCAGAAACAAAGACTTGAATGGGAGTGGTGCACTTTGGCGCAACTGAAAACCGCAGCCCGCCAGACCCAAAGCGGACAGGCCGCCCACACCGATGGCAGCCCAAAGCGTTCGCAAAGCTTGTCGACGGTGTGTGATGGGCATGGTGTTAAATTCTTTGGCTGGTTTTCTATCAAAGGACCACATTCACCAATCGGCCAGGCACCACAATGATTTTCTTGGGCGCAGCGCCAGCCGCTTGCTTGATCACTTGCTCGTGTGCCGCGGCGGCTTGCTCAATGGCCGCTTTTTCTGCATTGGCAGGCACTGTGAGTGAGCCGCGCAGTTTGCCGTTAATCTGCAACATGAGTTCAATCTCGTCGCGTTGCAAAGCAGTTTCGTCTACGCCTGGCCACGCCACATCGAGCAAATCGCCGCAGCAAGTGCCGTAGCCCAACTCGTTCCACAACTGAAAAGCCAGGTGTGGGCAAGCGGGGTACATGACGCGCAACAAGATGGAATAGCACTCGGCCAATGCCGCGTTGTCGTTCACATCACCTGACGTCGACAGCGGAGAATCTTCCAGCGTGTTGAGCATCTTCATGAGCGCAGACACCACGGTGTTGTATTGCATGCGCTCGTAGTCGTAATTGGCTTGGCGCAGCACCGAATGAATTTCGAGACGGAGTTTTTTGGCACCTGCACTGAAGGTGATGGGTTGCGCGCGGTCAACGCCTAAGCCCACTTTTAAAGCAGCTTCCACTTTGACTGCGTAGTTCCACACACGGCGCACAAAACGGTAGCTGCCTTCCACAGCCGCATCGTTCCACTCCAAAGTGGCTTCGGGCGGTGCCGTGAACATGGTGTACAAACGTGCGGTGTCGGCACCATATTTTTCAATCAGGTCTTGCGGATCGACACCGTTGTTTTTGGACTTGGACATGGTGCCCACGCCTTCGTAGTCGATGGCGGTGCCCACAGGCAAATTGCCCACGGCTTTTTTCAAACGCGCGCCAATCACTTTGCCGTCTTCGGCCAAGACATTCTCCACATCTTGTGGCCAGAAATAATCTTTCCCACCTTTGTCGGTGCGGCGCGAATAAATGTGGTTCAGCACCATGCCTTGTGTGAGCAACTTGGTGAAGGGTTCGTCCACTTTGATCAGGCCCAAATCTCGCATCACTTTGGTCCAAAAGCGCGCATACAGCAAGTGCAAAATGGCGTGTTCAATACCGCCAATGTACTGGTCCATCGGCATCCAGTAGTCAGCGCCTTCGGCCACCATCTTGTCGGTATTGGCCGGATCGCAATAGCGCATAAAGTACCAAGACGAATCGACAAAGGTGTCCATGGTGTCGGTCTCTCGG
>CAIMUZ010000086.1 GCA_903844775.1 uncultured Burkholderiales bacterium
CAGCGCCAACAAGATCAAACAAATTTTTGTGCAGGTGAAAGAGTCTGAGCGATTTCATGCAGTTTCGATGGTGTTGAATCATTTCAGGCCCACTTCGACGCTGGCGTTTTGCAATACCAAAGTACAGTGCCGCGATTTGGTAGCAGTGCTACAAGGACAAGGCTTCAGTGCTTTGGCGCTTTATGGCGAGTTGGAACAACGAGAGCGTGACCAAGTGCTGATTCAATTTGCCAACCGCAGTTGCTCAGTGTTGGTGGCCACCGATGTGGCGGCGCGCGGCTTGGATGTGGCGCAACTCGAAGCCGTGATCAATGTGGATGTGACGCCGGATTCTGAGGTGCACATTCACCGCATTGGTCGTACAGGCCGCGCTGATGCAGAAGGCTTGGCCGTGAGTTTGGCCAGCATGGACGAGATGGGCTATGTGGGCAAGATTGAAGTACTGCAAGGTCGTGAATCGATTTGGCAAGAACTCAATACGTTAACGCCGGCAGGCAAAGATATGTTGGTGCCCGCCATGGCCACCTTGCAAATTGTGGGTGGCCGTAAAGAAAAAATTCGCGCCGGCGATGTGCTGGGTGCGCTCACAGGCGATGCGGGCTACACGCGCGAGCAAGTGGGCAAGATCAATGTGAACGAGTACTCTACTTATGTGGCGGTGTCGCGTGACATTGCACATGAAGCCGCCGATAAGTTGTCGCGCGGCAAGGTAAAGGGCAAGTCGGTGAAGGTCCGATTGCTGGAAGATGCTTCTGGCATTGAAAGTGAGTAAGCCAGGACAACGCTCGCACTAGTAGGGGCTCTTAAACCCCAGCACCCGCATGATCTCAATTTCATGCCCCTCCATGGCCTCTGCATCGGCCTTGCTCGTTTCATGATCCCAACCCTGCGCATGCAGCGTGCCATGCACTAACAAATGCGCGTAATGTGCTTGCAATGTTTTGCCTTGCTCGCGCGCTTCCTTTGCCACCACCGGCGCACACAATACCAAATCGGCCATTACCACGGGTGATTGCATGTAATCAAAGGTGAGCACATTGGTGGCGTTATCTTTCTTGCGAAATTCACGATTCAAGCGTTGGCCTTCTTCAGCGCCCACAATGCGCACCGTGATTTCGCCGTCGTGCGACAAACTGCGGCGAATCCAGCGCGCTACTTGATGGCGAGGCAATGCCGCGCGATGGCGTGCCGCATGAGGGATGTCGCCAAATTGCAATGACAAGCTAAGCGTCGGAAGTGCCATGTCGAGATCAGAGATGTGTATGTAAAAAAACGGGTGAGATCAATATCGCCGAGCGACTCAGTCAAGCATCAATCGACCGACTGCGCACAGTCGTTCGTTGCGCATCATAAGCATCCACGATGCGCGCCACCAAAGGATGCCGGACCACATCGGCACTGGTAAACCTAGTCATGGCAATGCCCTTCACGCGCTTTAACACCCGCTCAGCATCAATCAAACCACTGAGCTGCCCTTTGGGCAAGTCAATTTGACTCACATCGCCCGTGACCACGGCCTTGGCACCAAAGCCAATGCGGGTCAGGAACATTTTCATTTGCTCGGGTGTGGTGTTTTGCGCTTCGTCCAAAATCACAAAAGCGTTGTTCAAGGTACGACCGCGCATGAAGGCCAAGGGGGCGACCTCAATGGCATTGCGCTCGAAGGCTTTTTGTACTTTGTCATGGCCCATGAGTTCGTAGAGTGCATCGTACAAAGGCCGCAAATACGGATCGACTTTTTGCGACAAATCGCCTGGTAAAAATCCCAAGCGCTCGCCAGCTTCTACGGCTGGGCGGGTTAAAACAATTCGCTGCACACTGGCGCGCTCTAAAGCGTCTACCGCACAGGCCACCGCCAAATAAGTTTTGCCAGTCCCTGCGGGTCCAATGCCAAATGTGATGTCGTGCGTGGCCATGTTGTCGATGTACAAGGCCTGCACGGGCGTTCGGGCTTTCAGGTCAGCCCGGCGCGTTAAAAGAGTGGCGGCATCGGGATTCTTGGCCACTTCAGGGTCGCCCGTCATCATGAGCTGGAGGGAGTCTTCCTTGATAGGCCGATCGGCCATTTCATAAAGGGCCTGAAGTAACTCCAGCGCTTGGTTGGCACGGGCTTTGGGGCCGTCAATCTTGAACTGTTCGTGCCGATGCGCAATTTTGACCTGCAAACCTGCCTCAATGGTGCGCAAATGGGCGTCCATGGGCCCGCAAAGATGGGTCATCCGGGTATTGTTGTGCGGCGTGAAGTTGTGTCTGACAATCAAGCTGATAATCCTCAGTAGAAAATAAACAAAAGCCTCAATTGGGCGATGTTCATACCCATAATGATAGGCACTTATCTCATGAAGAAGAACGGTACGCCATGATTGGTCAGTTAACAGGCACTTTGATCGACAAAAACCCGCCCGAGGTGGTCGTGGATTGCCAGGGTGTGGGCTATGAAGTGAGCGTGCCCATGAGTACCTTTTACAACTTGCCCGCTTTGGGCGAGAAGGTCAAGTTGCTCACGCATTTTGTGGTGCGTGAAGATGCGCAACTGCTGTATGGCTTTGCCACGGCGGAGGAGCGTGCGGCGTTTAGGCAACTGATCAAAATTTCTGGGGTGGGCCCGCGCACGGCCTTGAGCGTGCTCTCGGGCATGGGCGTGGCCGATTTGGCGATGGCAATTACGCAACAAGAGCCGGGTCGCTTGATGAAGGTGCCTGGCATTGGCAAAAAAACGGCCGAACGTTTGTTGCTGGAGTTGAAGGGCAAGCTGGGTGCCGATTTGGTCACCACGGCGGGCACATCGCACGATCACGCTAACGACATTTTGCAAGCCTTGGTGGCATTGGGATACTCTGACAAAGAAGCTGCTCTGGCGCTCAAGTCCTTGCCAGCAGACATTGGTGTGAGCGACGGCATCAAGATGGCGCTCAAGGCCTTGGCCAAATAAAATAAACCACACATGAGCATTCAAACCGACGACTTTGGCACGCCACCGCCTGCGCGCATGGTGGACGCAAAACCTGAAACCCCTCAGGAGGAAGCCATCGAGCGTGCCTTGCGCCCCAAACTGCTAGACGACTATGTGGGACAGATCAAGGTTCGCGAGCAATTGGAAATTTTCATAGGGGCCGCCAAGATGCGCGGCGAACCTTTAGATCACGTGCTGCTGTTTGGCCCGCCTGGTTTGGGCAAGACGACTCTGAGTCACATCATTGCGGCTGAGTTGGGCGTGAACCTTCGCCAAACCAGTGGTCCTGTGTTGGAAAAACCAAAAGATTTGGCCGCGTTGCTGACCAATTTAGAAAAAAACGATGTCTTGTTCATCGATGAAATTCATCGGCTATCGCCTGTGGTCGAAGAAATTTTGTACCCAGCGTTAGAGGACTATCAAATCGACATCATGATTGGTGAAGGCCCTGCGGCCCGCAGCATCAAGCTCGATTTACAACCCTTCACCTTGGTGGGGGCCACCACCCGCGCAGGCATGCTGACCAATCCACTGCGAGACAGGTTTGGCATTGTTTCGCGTCTGGAGTTTTACACGCCTGAAGAGTTGGGTCGCATTGTGAAACGCAGTGCAAGCTTGCTCAAAGTTCCGATGGACACAGCCGGCGGCGAAGAAATTGCCAAGCGTTCACGCGGCACCCCCCGCATTGCCAATCGATTGCTGCGAAGGGTTCGAGACTATGCCGATGTGAAAGGCGTGGGACACATCACACACGACATTGCCAAACGTGCTTTGGCCATGCTCGACGTCGACCCAGAAGGTTTCGATTTGATGGACCGCAAATTATTGGAAGCTGTCATTCACCGTTTTGACGGTGGGCCTGTGGGCTTGGACAACATTGCCGCGAGCATTGGCGAAGAGCGCGACACCATTGAAGACGTGATCGAGCCGTATCTGATTCAGCAGGGTTTCTTGCAGCGTACGCCTCGCGGCAGAACGGCCACCTTGGCAGCCTATCGACACTTGGGCGTGACGCCGCCTAAAAGTTATACCCAAGAATGAGTGTCGTGCTCAGCGCTGAACACGGCTGAGTTATTCAGAATCATTTCTGAAAAGTACAGCTCAATACTCGTCTTGCGACTCTGAGCCCAAGTGCGATGTATCAGCCCAACCTACCAATGAAACACTCTGCGGTGTCCACAGCAAACGATTGATGGCGGTGTTGGTGAGGGTCCAAGTGCGTGGTGCTTGTAAATCTTGGTTGGTGGCCATTCGATAAAGCAAATCCATGACACCACCGTGCGCAAACAACGCGATGTGCTGACCGATGTGTTGGCTCGCTAATTCGTCGAGTGTTTGTCGAACACGTTGTTCCATGACCACCAAAGATTCCCCGCCCTGAGGGGGCGCCCATTGCGGATCGCGTTTGCGCCAACGCAAAGAATCTTCGGGCAAATCTTTTTCGATTTCTGCAAATGTTTTGCCTTCGAATGCACCAAACCCTCGCTCGCGCAAACCGGTATGGCTGATCGCTTCTAGGCCTTGCTGGACGGCGACAGCCGTTGCGGTTTGGTGCGCGCGTTTTAAATCGCTGGTGTACACAGCATGCAAAGGATCTTGCGAGGCAAGTGCCTTGGCCAGCTGCGATGCTTGCCACTCACCTTTGGCATTGAGAGGAATGTCGAGCTGGCCTTGAATGCGTGTGTCAACGTTCCAAGCGGTTTCGCCATGACGAATGGCAACAATGCGGGTGGCTTGCATTTATCTAGAAATGGTGGTGTCAACGCGTCTGATCTTGGCGCTGGGATTGGGAAATCCCTGCAAAGCAGCCGAGATAATGGCGCGCAAAATAGTGGGATGATCAGACCAAGGGCCGTCATGCGTGGCCTTGGTTTGATACACCACATGGCTGCTTGTGAGATCGCGAATGATGATGTTCACTTCTTGGACGTAGCCCATAGGCGCTGGAAAACCTGGCCGCATACCGACGCCGAAACCGTGCGGGCGATAACCGGTTCCGAGATTGATTCTCAAATGATGAGCCCAGGGACCCCGAACCGGCCGACCCCATGGATCTGCGATGAACTCAGCAGAGCGCACATCAATCCAAGCGCTGTACTGAGCATCGATATCGTTGCGCTTCCAGCCTAAGGGGGTAAGTGCCGCTTCAAGTTCAACTTCTGCCCATCCGGCTTGCAAGTTGTTGACATCTGCAGGCAGACGCTCGAGCCGAAAAAACGCTTGAGTGGGCGCTGCGTTTTGAGAGGGCCATTGAGAACTGGTTTGAACCTGACTTTCGATCACGCGCATTGTGCTGCAACCGCTGAGCAAAGCCACACACAAGGCGACACAGGAGAGAGCACACAAACTAAAATAACGTGACAAGTTTTGCAGTTTCATTCTGGCTGACATCAAGTTTAAATCTGGAGGCTCAAAGTTGAACCACTTGCACGCCTTGTAAACTGGCCATCACATTAGGCGCTTCAAAACTTTCTTCGTCAAATGCTTTGTCACCATTTTCTGTAGGCATGCCTGTAATTTTTAAATTTTTAAAGTCGTGCAACTGGGTGTCCATCAAATGTGAAGGCACCACGTTTTGCAAAGCAGCAAACATGTTTTCAATGCGACCCGGAAACTTCTTTTGCCATTCGCGGATCATGTTGCCAATTTGCTTGCGTTGCAAGTTTTCTTGGTTGCCGCACAAAGTGCAAGGAATGATGGGGAACTGACGATGCTCGGCCCAACGCGAGAGGTCCGCCTCGGCCACGTGGGCCAAGGGCCTGATGACCATGAACTCGCCGTTGTCGCTGAGCAGTTTGGGGGGCATGCCCTTGAGTTTTCCGCCAAAAAACATGTTCAAGAAAAAGGTTTGCAGCATGTCATCGCGGTGATGACCTAACGCCAGTTTGTTGCACTTCAACTCGCGCGCCACTTTGTACAAAATGCCACGACGCAACCTGCTGCACAAACTGCACATGGTTTTGCCTTCGGGAATTTTGTCTTTCACGATGGAATAAGTGTCTTGCGTTTCGATGTGAAATGGAATGCCTACTTCTTTTAAATAGGCAGGCAAAATTTCTGCGGGAAAGCCAGGCTGTTTCTGGTCCAAATTGACGGCGATCAGTTCGAAATCGACCGGCGCACGCGCTTTCATTTTGAGCAAAATGTCGAGCATGCCGTAGCTGTCTTTGCCGCCCGACATGCAGACCATGATGCGGTCGCCTTCTTCAATCATGTTGAATTCG
>CAIMUZ010000087.1 GCA_903844775.1 uncultured Burkholderiales bacterium
GCTCACCCGATGTGGCTGCCTTGGCCTATTCAGCCTTTCACTTCAAAAAACTAGCGCTGTATTTTGCAGCTTTGATCTTGGTGTGTGCCTGGCCCGCTTTAGAAAGCGGTGCAGGCTTCATGGCCGTTTTGTCGGCCATCAAATGGATTGCACCATTGGCGGTCATTGGCATGGCCACTTTATGGACCTTAGCCTACTTCACAGCGCGTACCACGGTCTATACCGTGACCAATAAACGTGTCGTGATGCGCTTAGGCATCGTCTTGACGGTGTCTTTTAACCTGCCCTTCAAGCAAATAGTCTCTGCCGATGTGCGCGCGCATCAAAATGGATTTGGCGATATCACTTTAGCCTTGAACGGCGCTGACCGCATAGGTTGGGTGCATTTGTGGCCCAGTGTGCGGCCATGGCGCATTGCAAAGCCTGAACCTACTTTGCGTGCGGTCGCCGATGTCCAAGTGGTGGCTGAAAAGCTGAGGGAAGCATGGACACAAAGCACAGGCCTTGCTGCCAATGCCGTGGCAGCTGCAAGCGCAGTTCAAAACGATCGACTTGATGGCGCCTTGATGCAAGTGAGTGCAACATGAGCCAAGCCCAACTTGTTCAGTCTGCTCAAGCCGGCGTGCCAATTGCGCCAGACAGTTTCCCTCGCTGGATCCTGTATTTCTCAGCTGGCATCATTGCGTTTTCACTCATCTCAGTGGGCTTGATCCGCATCACTGGCAATGGACCTGACCAGCTTGCCGCTGCGCCCACTGTCCAGCGTTCATTGGTTTTTGAAGATCAAAAAGACGGGGGCGTTCGCGTTGCCGATGGCGTCTCGGGACAAACCCTGACGGTTTTGTACGGCGAACAAGGTTTTGTGCGCGGTGCACTGCGCGCTTTAGCGCGCGAACGCTTTTCCAGAGGCATTGGATCAGCGCAACCCTTTGATTTGATTGCCCGTGTCGATGGCAGGGTCACTTTGATGGACCCAAGCACAGGACAGCGTGTCGACTTAGAGTCATTTGGACCCACGAATACAGCGGAATTTGCTAGATTTTTAGCCATGCAGCCTGAATGATTCAGGATTGATTCAAGACACCTTTTAAAGCCGGAGTATTTCATTCATGCAAGCCAATACAAGCATCGACACCGCTGAACAAGCATCCCAAAAAGCGGTTGAGAGCACCATGCTCAGTCCTCGCTTTTACACAACAGATTTTGCTGCCATGGACAAGCTTGACGTCTCTCCGATGCGTGCCGAATGGGACAAAATGATGGCGGAATACGAAGGTGACAACAACCACGATCACTTTCAGCGCGACGAAGAATTTACCAGGGAAGTGGCCGAAAGATTCTCCCAAGTCAGCCCTGAAATGCGCCAAGAGTTTTTGGACTTTTTAATTTCCTCGCTCACCTCCGAGTTTTCGGGTTGCATCCTGTACAACGAAATTTTTAGAAATGTTGAAAACCCCGACATCAAGCAACTGATGCGCTATATGGCGCGTGATGAATCGCGTCACGCCAGCTTCATCAATCAGGCTTTGAAGGACTTTGGTTTAGGCATTGACTTGGGTAACTTGAAGCGCACCAAAGCCTACACCTACTTCAAACCCAAATACATTTTCTACGCGACTTACTTGTCCGAGAAAATTGGCTACGCCCGCTACATCACCATCTACCGTCAACTGGAAAGAAATCCAGACAAGCGCTTCC